>NZ_JBITLW010000005.1:253855-263891 GCF_044465645.1 Streptomyces sp. NPDC049627
CCGACGAAAACCACCGCCAGAAGCCCGCACCCGGCCACACAAAGCCGCACATGACCCAGCCTCCGGCACCGCCCCCGCACACCACGACGGGACGCACGGCTCACCGCGCCCACCCCGGCGACCACCGCATCAACGCGCCGTACCACCCCTCACCACAGCCACAAACACCACACCTGACCGCGCCCTCCCCGCCCACGCCACCAGCCCCGGCAACCCGACGAAAACCACCGCCAGAAGCCCGCACCCGGCCACACAAAGCCGCACATGACCCAGCCTCCGGCACCGCCCCCGCACACCACGACGGGACGCACAGCTCACCGCCCCCACCCCGGCGACCACCGGGTCAACTCGCCGTACCGCCCTTCACCGCCGCCGGAGTTCCGCCGCTGGCCGCGTCCTTCTCCGCCTGCGTCGTCGCCGGGCGGGCGCGGGGGCCCTGGAACAGGTACGTCATGGTGAAGCCCGCGGCGACGGCCAGGGCGCCGCCTGCCGCGTCCAGTACCCAGTGATTGCCGGTGACGACGATCGAGGTGATCGTGAACAGGGGGTGCAGCAGGGCCAGGGGCTTCAGCCACCATCTGGGGGCGAGGATGGCGATCACGAGGCCGCACCACAGGGACCAGCCGAAGTGCAGGGACGGCATCGCCGCGTACTGGTTGGTGAGTTCGGTGAGCGTGCCGTAGTCGGGCTTGGAGAAGTCCTGACGGCCGTGGACCGTGTCGATGATGCCGAGGCCGGGCATCAGGCGGGGCGGGGCGAGCGGGTAGAGCCAGAAGCCGATCAGGGCGAAGACCGTCGCGAAGCCGATCGCCGTGCGGGCCCAGCGGTAGTCGACGGGGCGGCGCCAGTAGAGGACGGCGAGAATCGTCAGCGGGACGCCGAAGTGGAACGACGTGTAGTAGAAGTCGAAGAAGTCGCGGAGCCAGTCGATCTTCACCACGGCGTGGTTGGCCCAGTACTCGATGTCGAGGTGCAGGGCGCGTTCGATGGAGTAGATCTCCTCGCCGTGCTCCTCGGCGCTGAACCGGCCGGCCGAGTTGGAGCCTCCGGCGGCCGCGAGGCGGATCTGGGCGTAGGCGTAGTACGTGACCCGGATGAGGAGGAGCTCGAAGAGCAGGTTCGGCCGGGTGATCACCCGGCGCAGGAACGACACCAACGGGATGCGCCGGAAGCGGGACGGGACCGGGTCGGCGTACTGCGTCGGGATCGGCGTCTGCCAGTACGGCGACGTGCGGGACAGGAACGGCACGACCGCCGCCGTGGCGAGTGCGGCGAGGAGGACGAGGTCGGCGCGCAGCGGGTGGAAGAGCGCCTTGTCCGGCACCATCATCCTCGCCGGCAAGGTCATGACCAGCACGATCGCGATCGGCCAGACATACCGGTCGGAGGCCCGCCTGCCGACCTGCCCGACCACGGCGAGCAGCACCCACAGCAGCTGGTGCTGCCAGGCGGTGGGGGACACGACGATCGCCGCGCAGCCGGTGATCGCCACCGCGAGGAGCAGCTGCCCGTCGTGGGCGTAGCGCACGGCGCGGCGCAGCGCGAGGACGGCGACGGCGGCGCCGATGAGCAGGAAGAGGACGATCTCCCCCGGGCCGGTCAGGCCGAGCCGGAGCAGGGCGCCGTGCAGGGACTGGTTCCCGAGGTCGTCGGCGCGCCCGCCGAGGCCGACGCCCGCCATGTGGTGGACCCAGTAGATGTACGAGTCGTGCGGCATCGCCACCGCGGCGAGCAGCGTGCACCCGGCGAACACACCCCCCGTGGAGAGCGCGGCCCGGCGGCGGCCCGTGAACCACAGCAGCGGCATGAACAGCAGCAGGGTCGGCTGAAGGGCCGCCGCGAGGCCGATGAGCACGCCGCTGGTGCGCTCGCCGCGCACGGCGAAGCAGCCGAGCAGGACGAGCAGGACCGGCATGATGCTGGTCTGGCCGAGGTAGAGGGTGGTGCGCACCGGCAGCGACAGCATGAGCAGGCTGACCGCGACCGGCGCGGCGAGCAGCGAGGTACGCCGGCTGACCGGCTGCGGCAGGGCACGGGCGGCGACCAGGCCGAGGGCGACGACGAGCAGGAGGGTGCCGAAGGTCCAGCCCCAGCCGAGGGCCTGCTCGGCGGCGCGGGTCAGCGGTTTGAGGACGAGCCCGCCGAACGGGGTGCCGGTGAACTGCGTCGAGTCGTACAGAGAACCCTTCACATGCAGGACGCCGTCCGGGCCGACCCAGGTCTCCAGATCCGTCAGCCGCTCCCCGTCCGGGGTACTGAGGACGACGGCCACCTGCCGTGCGGCGAGGATCGCGGCGATCAGCCACAGGCCGAGCCGCGCCACCCGCACGCGCGCCTGGACCGCGCCGACAGCCGTGGCTCCGAGCGCCTCGGCCGGTCGCCCACGGTGTTCCGCCTTCGCCACGCCTCGTCGGCCTCCCCGGAGAGACGCAGGCAACCCCGGTTCACCTGACGCCTACGCCCCTTTTGTACCCCTTTGTCCGGATGACGATAGTCCAGGGCCGGGCCACTCGCCTCCGGTGGCGTCTCGGCCGATGGGGCGGAATCGATCACATCGCGGGACTCGGGCGCCGGCCGCGCGGCCGCGTCCTCACCCTCGCCCTGGCGTTGCTCGCCCTCCAGCTCGGCGCGGCGTGCACCGCGAACGCCACCACTTCTGGCTCCCGGATCGGCGGCGCACGCCCCCGGGCCACCTACGCCGGGCGGGTGACCGGAACGTCCGGCCCGCACCCGGAACGCATCTCCGGCGACCGCGTACTGCGCCGCGCCCCGGCCGACGCCGCGCCGTGGCGACGGCGGCCGCCTTGGCCGTACGACGCTCCAGGTGGCCGGAAACGCCGTTGCCATCGGCGCAGCCTCCTGCGCCGGTCGCTCGAATCCACCATCCTGGAGTCCCGGACGGGACACGGCATACGAAAGGCAAGGCGATGAGCGAGTCGCAGCGGTGGGACGACGTCGACGAGTACTTCTCCGCCCACCTCTCACCCGAGGACGACGCCCTCCAGGCCGCGCTGCGCGACAGTGAGGCGGCGGAACTGCCGATGATCAACGTCACCGCACCCCAGGGCAAGTTCCTCCAGCTCCTCGCCGAGATCCAGGGCGCCCGGAACATCCTGGAGATCGGCACGCTCGCCGGCTACAGCACCATCTGGCTGGCCCGCGCCCTGCCCGCCGACGGCCGGCTGATCTCGCTGGAGTACGACCCCAAGCACGCCGAGGTCGCCACCCGCAACATCGCGCGCGCCGGGCTCGACAAGATCGTCGAGGTGCGGGTCGGCGCGGCCCTGGATTCGCTGCCCAAGCTGGCCGACGAGAACCCCGCCCCCTTCGACCTGGTCTTCATCGACGCCGACAAGGCCAACAACCCGCACTACATCGACTGGGCCCTCCGGCTGACGAGCACCGGCAGCCTGATCGTCGTGGACAACGTGGTGCGCGGCGGCCGGGTCGCCGACGCGGAGAGCACCGCGCCGGACATCCGCGGCAGCCGCGCCGCCATCGAACTCATCGGCAGCCACCCGAGGTTGAACGGCACGGCGATCCAGACGGTGGGCACGAAGGGCTACGACGGCTTCGCCCTGGCGCGCGTGCTGTGAACCCGGCCGTTCAGGCCCCTCCTCGACTTCGGCCCCTCCTCGGCTCAGGCCTCGTGATAGAAGCCGACGTTGACGCTGCGGGGCGCGGTCCGGTCCTGGACGACGATCTCGCCGCTGCCGCCCCTGGGCAGCGGCACGGTCCCGCCGTACGCGATCGGCTGGGCGTACTCACCCACCATCACCCGCACTTCGGAGGACGGTTCCGCCTGCGAGCCGCGCAGCCAGGTCACCTGCCACCCGCCGTCCGGCCCGCACAGGAACTCCAGGTGGACCCGCGAGACGAACAGCCAGTCGTCCGGCGTCGCCAGCCGGCACACCGACTTGTCGCGGCCCACCCGCAGCACGGCGCCCGGCTCGCTGGGCGCGTCGGCCATGAGCATGCCGGCCGTGGCACCCTCGTCCGCCGCGGACACGGCGGCCATGGTGAGTTCGAGCACGTGCGCTCCTCCTGAAACGTCCTTGTACGGCGGCCGTTTTGGCCACCGACGCCGCATGATAAATCGCCCGGCACCGCCGCGTCCGGCACAATGAACTCATGACCGAGCGAAAGCCCCCCGGTGTTCCGTTCGAGTCCTGGGTCGACAAGCAGATCCACGACGCGCAGGCGCGCGGCGACTTCGACCGACTGCCCGGAACGGGCAAACCCCTGCCCGCGGACCTTGAATCCCCGTACGACGAACTGTGGTGGGTCAAACGCAAGATGGCCCGTGAGGGCCTGTCGGTCCTGCCCCCGGGCCTGGCTCTGCGCAAGGAGGCGGAGGACGCGCTGACGGCGGCCTGCGCGGCGCCGAGCGAGCGCATCGTCCGGAAGATCATCACGGACGTGAACGCAAAGATCCGCGACATGCTGCTGAAGCCGCCGCCCGGCCCGCCGCTGGGCCGCAAGCCGTACGACGTCGAGGAGGTCGTACGGCAGTGGCGCCAGCGTCGGGAGGGTCGCCGGGCGGCAGGCGGGACTGACGTGTCGGATGTGCCGGATGTGCCCGGCAGGTAGGGCCGACCGTCAGATGTGCAGGAGCCGTTCCGCCAGCTCGCGGTAGTCGCGCAACGCCAGCCGCAGCTGCTCGGTGTCGGTGGACGAGCCGGGCCTGTCCTCGGCCACGTCCCTGGACTGCCAGGACCCGCGCAGGGTACGGCGGCGCTGGGCCACCGCCTCGGTCAGGCGGCCGGTGAGCTCCTCCAGGACGTGGTCGGCCTCCTCGACGGCGGCCCGGGGGCCGTCGACGAACCCGGAGACCGCGTGCTGCAGCTGCAGCTCGAACGTGTCGGACTCGTCGTGCGTGAAGAGCGGAGTGGTCTCGCGCCCGCTCTCCGTGTCGATCCCGCCCGGCGTCGTGACGCGCGACTCCGTGCCGCCGTGCTCCGTACCGCCGGTGGGCGCGACGGTGGGCCCACTCCTCGCCGGCTCCCGGGGCTCGACGCCCCTGCCGGTCGTCGCGTCCGTCATGTCACTCAACTCCCCTTCGCATGACGCCCTGTGAACGACCACGGCAGATGACCGCTGTGGCCGTCGCTGCGGGCGGCGGCTCGGCCGCCGGTGTCCCTCCGGGACGCGTGGCGCTCACGGACCGCCCCTCGGTGACGCTCGACCGGGGCCGTCAGGTCCTCGAACAGGGCCCGGGCCTCGATCAGCGCCTCGCGCATCTCCTCCGTACCCGGCCCGCCGCCTTCCCGTCCGCCGCCCACGTGCGCATGGGCGACACGGTGGACGTGCCGATACCCGTGCACATGGTCCGCGTGGTGCACGGACAGGGCGGAGAGCTGCTCCTCGTACTGCGCGCCGTCCGGGAACCCGCGGGCCTGCGCCAGCTCGGAAAGCAGCCGGTCGGCCTCGTCGACGGCCTGCTTCGGCGAGTCGACGAAGTGCTCCTGGGCCGCCGTCCAGCGGGCCTCGAACCGCTCCAGCTCGACCGGCTCCAGCGGGCGCTCCCGCAGCCCGCCGTGCCGCTCCACCCGCTGGGTGAGCTCCCTCTCGGCGGCCTTGGCGTCCCCGTCGTGCCGGGCCACGGCCCGCTCGTACTCGGGCCCGAAGCGCCGCTTCAGACCCCGGCTGCCGTGCGCACCCCGAGCGCGCAGGGCCAGGACGGCCGCGCCGAGCACGACGACCGCCGCGATCACGATCAGAACGATCACACTTGTGGACATGTGTGCCGGGTTGCCCGCAAGGCCCCCCTCAAACGGACGCCGGTCGCCCCATATTCGCTTGCGAGCCCACTGACCCACCCCCCGACAATGACGGTCATGACCTGGACCGTCGCCCCGGAACCCCCCGAATCCCCCGCCGCCGTCGCGCTCTGGCGGGCGTACTACACGGAGGTCAGCGACCGCTACTACCTCCTGCACGAGGGGCGCCGTACCGACCCGGCCGAGCTGGAACGCGAGATCGCCGCCGTCACCTGGGACGAACTCCGGCCGCCGAAGGGCACGTTGCTGGTGGCCCGGTATGCCGGCGAGGCGGCCGGCTGTGCCGGGGTGCGGCTGCTGGACGCGGAAACGGCCGAGCTCAAGCGGGTGTTCGTGGACGAGGCGAGGCGGGGCACGGGTGGCGGTGCGGTGCTGGTACGGGCGGCCGAGGACGCGGCGCGCGCGTACGGCGCCACGCGCATGATCCTGGACACCCGCCACGACCTGACCGAGGCCCGCGCCCTGTACACCCACCTCGGCTACGAGGAAACGCCCCCGCACAACGACGAACCCTACGCGGAGCACTGGTTCACCAAGGCCCTGCACTGACGGTTGCCCGGCATGGGGCTGGGCGGGGGCGGGTCGCGCAGCCCGGCGCTGACGGGGTGCCGCTTCTGTGGGTCGGGAGCCGCCCCAGCGGCACGACTGCACAGGCCGCCGCAGGCATCCCCGGCCTAACCGCCGGAGGCACCCGGCTGTTCGCGGTCCGACCCGCACAGTTCCTCGTTCAGCTCCCTCACCAGCTGAATCAGATCGGTGGGCCGGTCCGGCCCCCACCAGTCCCCCAGCAGCTCCGCCAGCGACTCCTCCCGCACCCGGGCCAACCGCCCGGCAACCGCCCGCCCCTCGGGGGTCAGCACCAGGTCGAGGCCCTCGCGTACGGCCAGCCGCCGCCCCTCGACCTGCCGGGCGGCGTCGAGGATGACGGGCAGCGGCACGGCGCTGCGCTCGGCGAGCAGGGCCGGTTCCACCCAGCCGTACCTCTTGATCCGCAGCAGCAGCCAACTCGCCGCCGGCAGCAGGTCGTACCCGGCCCGCTCGGTGATCGTCCGGTACACCTCCCGCCGCCCCTCCCGCGTCCCCAGCACCGACAACGCCCGGCACACCTCGTCGTACGACGACCGCTCGACCGGATTGCTGGCCAGTGTCTCGGTGACGTCGGGCGCGGTCACGGACCCCCGCAGCCTGTCCTCCCGCAGGAACCAGGCCAGCACGAACCCGAGCAGCGCGACAGGCGCTGCGTACAGGAACACGTCGGTGATGGCGGACGCGTACGCCTCCAGCGCCGCCGGCCGCAACGCCCCCGGCAGTTCGGCGATGCCCCGCGGGTCCGCCTCCAGCCCCTCCAGCGAGACGCCGGGCGGCAGTCGCACCCCGCGGAACGCGTCCACGAGCTTGTCGTCGAGCCGCCCCGCGAAGACCGTGCCGAAGACCGCGACGCCGAACGAGGCCCCGATGGACCGGAAGAAGGTCGCCCCGGAGGTGGCGACGCCGAGATCCTCGTACGAGACCGCGTTCTGCACGATCAGCACGAGCACCTGCATGACCAGCCCGAGCCCCAGCCCGAACACGAAGAAGTACACGCTCATCTGCCACGTGGAGCTGTCCACGTCCAGCTGGTGGAGCAACAGCAGCCCCAGGGTGGTGACCGCGGTCCCGGCGATCGGGAACACCTTCCAGCGCCCGGTACGGCTGACGATCTGTCCGGACCCGGTGGACGACAGCAGCATGCCGACAACCATCGGCAGCATGTGCACACCGGACATGGTCGGACTGACGCCCTGCACGATCTGGAGAAACGTCGGGAGATAGGTCATCGCGCCGAACATGGCGAACCCGACGACGAAGCTGATGACGGCCGACAGCACGAAGGTCCGCACCCGGAACAGCTTGAGCGGCAGCACGGGTTCGGCGGCCCGCCGCTCCACGCCGACGAACGCGACGGCGAGCAGGACCCCGAGAACGGCCAGCCCGACGATCTGCGCCGACCCCCAGCCCCACGTGGTCCCGCCGAGGGACGCGACCAGCACCAGACAAGTGGCGACGGACGCGATGAGGAACGTACCGAGGTAGTCGATGACATGCCGCGTCGACTTGCGCGGAATCCGCAGCACGGCGGCGATGACGGCGAGCGCGACGACCCCGACGGGAAGGTTGACGTAGAACACCCACCGCCAGCTCAGATGCTCCGTGAACACCCCGCCGAGCAGCGGCCCCAGCACACTGCTCGCCCCGAACACGGCACCGAACAGCCCTTGGTACCGCCCCCGTTCACGCGGCGGGACGACGTCGCCGACGATCGCCATGGACAGCACCATGAGCCCGCCGCCGCCGAGCCCCTGAACCGCCCGGAAGGCGATGAGCTGCGCCATGTTCTGCGCCATGCCGCACAGCGCGGAGCCGACGAGGAAGATCACGATCGCGATCTGGAAGAGCCGCTTGCGCCCGTACTGGTCACCGAGCTTGCCCCACAGGGGAGTCGCGGCGGTCGACGCGAGCAGGTACGCGGTCACGACCCACGACAGATGCTCCAGGCCGCCGAGGTCGCTGACGATGGTCGGCAGCGCCGTCGACACGATGGTCTGGTCGAGGGCGGCGAGCAGCATTCCGAGAAGCAGCGCGCCGATGGAGACGAGGACGTTGCCGGGCACGTTCTCGTGCGTCTCGACTCCCCGCTTGTGGGGCTGCGCGTCACGCACATTTCCCGTCATACCGTGCGCATCCCCGCCCATGAAGACCTCCCGAGGCTGTCGTTACACCTCTCTGCATCTCCCATCGTGATCGCTTTCCCCCGTTATGGCCTGTCGAGTCCGTTTGGAATGGGTTATTCCGGGGGCTTGCGGAGACCAGGTGAGGAACGTCTGCGTAATGTGGGGAGTTCGCGAGGGGAGGGGCGAACACGTGAGCGAGCCGAGGGGAACAGAGGGAGCGATGGGTCCGGACGACCCGGGGCACCCGCATGGCCGCCGGTGCCCGGAGTGCCAGGCACCGAGAGCGGCCGACAACACCCCGTCGTGCGGCTGCGGCGCGCGCGTGTCCGAGGCCCTGCGAGATGCCCGTACGGCGGAGGCGGCCGCGGCGGAGGACTTCGATCCGCTGCGGATACGGCCATACGTGGAGCTGGAGGGCGACAAGGGCGGCGAGGGCGGTGAGGGAGAGACGATGCCGCTGCGAGCGGTGCCGCCGACGGCCCCGCCTGCCGCACCGCCCACCCCTCTGTCACCCCGGGCGACGACACCGAGCGCAGAGGACCTGAGCCTCTTCGAGCCGGGCGCGGACCGCCACGACCAGGGCGACCACGACGCGGACGACCGCGACGACGTGCCGCGCAGGGCGGGCCGGCGCCGCCGTACGGTCCTGCTCGGTGCGGGCGGAGCGCTCGTGACCGTGCTGGCGGCGGCGGGGCTGGCCAGCGGCCTGTTCACCTATGAGACGCCGTCGCGGGACACGGCGCTCCCGAAGGACGTACGGCCGAGTGTTCCGGCACCGTCGACCAGCGAGGCGTCCGAGGAGCCGTCGCCGACGGGGGCGGCGACGCGACCGGCTCCGCCGCCCGCCGCGCCCGCGTCCCCGACGGAGAGCTCGTCGCCGTCACCGTCCCCGTCCGCTTCCAGCGCGTCCCCGACGCCGTCACGCTCGACGGATCCGACGACACCGCCGCCCTCTTCGTCCGCCGCGGCCACGGCCCCCCAGGACGGCTCCGCCGCGGCTCTGCAACCCCCACCGCCGACCCTCCGCCGCGGCGACCGCGGTCCCGAGGTCACCGAACTCGAACTACGCCTGACCCAACTGGGCCTCTACACGAGGGCGGCCCAAGGCACCTACAACGAGGGCGTCGAGGACGCGGTCGGCAGGTATCAGTGGGCGCGGGGCGTCCAGCCGGAGGAGTACGGGGTGTACGACCTGGCGACGCGGGAGAAGCTGGAGTCGGAGACGACGGAACCGTGACGCGGTACGCCTCGCCCTGCTTCCCGGCCCCCGAGACGCCCAGGAGCTCGGGACTCCGGGTCCGTCGGCGGCTGCGGGTGGTTGTGTGACTGGTCGCGCAGTTCCCCGCGCCCCTGAGGGCGTTGCAGCGCCGGTCGCCTGCCCCACTCCCCCGCCGCTCAGCCCTCCGGGCCGCGCCGCCAGCCGGAGGCGGCCGGTCGCCCAGGAACTCGCGACTGCCGGTTCGCCGGCGGCTGCGGGGCGTGCGTGGCCGGTCGCGCAGTTCCCCGCGCCCCTGAAGGGCGTTGCAGCGCCGGTCGGCTACCCCA
>NZ_JBITLW010000005.1:263988-331953 GCF_044465645.1 Streptomyces sp. NPDC049627
CCACTCCCCCGCCGCTCAGCCCTCCGGGCCGCGCCGCCAGCCGGAGGCGGCCGGTCGCCCAGGAGCTCGCGACTGCCGGTTCGTCGGCGGCTGCGGGGCGTGCGTGGCCGGTCGCGCAGTTCCCCGCGCCCCTGAAGGGCGTTGCAGCGCCGGTCGCCTGCCCCACTCCCCCGCCGCTCAGCCCTCCGGGCCGCGCCGCCAGCCGGAGGCGGCCGGTCGCCCAGGAGCTCGCGACTGCCGGTTCGTCGGCGGCTGCGGGTCGTGCGTGGCCGGTCGCGCAGTTCCCCGCGCCCCTGAAGGGCGTTGCAGCGCCGGTCGGCTGCCCGGCTTCCCCGCTCGGGCGGGCGTCCCGACCCGGTCTCAGCTTCAGCGCCGGGCACGCGTCGACCGAACCCGCGTCTACCCGACGTACACCCGCATCGACCCGTCCCCCACAGCCTCGACCCGCACCCCTCGCAGGTCCCCGACCACTACATCCGGCCCATGGAACCCGGCCCGCGGCCCGACCCCGACGACCCGCATCCCAGCCGCCAGCCCAGCCTGAATCCCCGCCCCGGAGTCCTCGAACACCACACAGTCCTCCGGCGCGACCCCCAACTCGGCCGCCCCCTTCAAGAACCCCTCGGGATCCGGCTTGCTGGCACCCACCGACTCCGCGGTCACCCGCACCTCAGGCATCCCCAGCCCGGCGGCAGCCATCCGCGCCGCCGCGAGCGCCGCATCCGCCGACGTCACCAGCGCATGCGGCAACCCCCGCAGCGAGGCCAGAAACTCCGGCGCCCCCGCGATCGGCACCACGCCCTGCACATCCGCCGTCTCCTCGGCGAGCAGGCGCGCGTTGTCGGCGTGGTTCTGCTCCATCGGCCGGTCGGGCAGCAACAGGGCCATCGAGGCGTGCCCCTGCCGCCCGTGCACGACCTTCATCACCTCGTCGCCGTCCAGCCCGTGCTGCTCGGCCCAGCGACGCCAGATCCGTTCCACCACGGCGTCCGAGTCGACGAGCGTGCCGTCCATGTCGAGCAGGAGGGCGCGGGCGGTGAGCACGGAAGGCACGGAAGGCACGGTGGTGGCCGGCATCGGCAGCTCCAAGGCGAGGGGCACGGGGACACACGGGTGGCCCCCGGAGGGACAAGGTGGTCCCGCCCGCCGGTCAGGGAAAACGGGCGGGAGCCACTTTGTTCCTCCACGGTACAAAACCGAGCCCCGATCGCGCCACCACCTACAGAAACCGTTCACCGACAGTTCAGCCGACGACGGCCTCCCACAGGCTCCACACCCCCAGCCCCAGCATCACCAGCGCCGCCACCTTGGTGATCAACCGCAACGGCACCCGCCGCATCAGCGCCTTCCCGCCGAGGATCCCGATCGCCGCGACCGACCACAGCGCCAGCACCGCACCGATGCCGACCGACAGCGGATCGTCGTACCGCGCCGCGAGATTCGCCGTCATGATCTGCGTCAGATCCCCGAACTCGGCGACGAGGATGAGCATGAACCCGGCCCCGGACACCTTCCAGAAGGACTGGTTCTCCGGCTTGCGGATCTCCTCCTCGCCCTCGTCCTTCTTCATGAGGAGCACGGCGGCACCACCCAGGAAGAGCACACCGGTGAGCGCCTGCACGATCTGCTGCGGCAGCAGGGTCAGCACACTGCCGGCCGCCACGGCCAGGGCGACATGCAGCGCGAACGCGGCGGCGACACCGGCGAAGACGTAGGAGGCGCGGTAGCGCGTACCGAGGACGAGCCCGGCGAGCGCGGTCTTGTCGGGCAGTTCGGCGAGGAAGACGACGCCGAAGACGACCGCCGTCACGGTAAGGCTGATCAAGGTTCCTCAATCGGTCGGGGCTGCCCCACCGAGAGTGCTGTACATCCTGCGAAGACACCTCGGCACGGCAGCACAGAGTCAGTGCACTGCTTGCCGAAGGTCTCGCCGGCCGGCCCCTCGATCGAGGCCTGCCTCCGGGCGCCGGCTCAGACGAGCTGAGCAGTATGTCGACGGTCCGGCGAAGAGCTACTCCCCTTCAACTCCGACCATCGTACGTGATCGTTTCGCCGTAAACCTTGCCGTGTCATGTACGCGTCATTAGTTTCTAACCGAACGCACACCTCCCCGCAATGCGGCGCCGCGAGCATTCCCTCGCCCGCACGCCAACACCCCCACCCCCCAAGGGAGTTCGCATGTCGAAGTTCTACGCGCGTCGACGCGTCAGCATACTCGCGGCGCTGACCGGCGTCATTGCCTCCGTCGGACTTTTCAACGGCCCGACCGCCTCCGCCGCCCTCCCGACTCCCGTCAGCGCCGCCACCGCCCGCACCTACCTCGCCTCGCTCACCGTGGCCACCGAGGACCGCACCGGCTACGACCGCGACCTCTTCCCGCACTGGATCACCCAGTCCGGCACCTGCAACACCCGCGAGGTCGTCCTCAAGCGCGACGGCACGAACGTCGTCCAGGACTCCTCCTGCGCCGCCGTCAGCGGCAGCTGGTACTCCCCGTACGACGGCGCCACCTGGACCGCCGCCTCCGACCTCGACATCGACCACCTCGTGCCGCTGGCCGAGGCCTGGGACTCCGGCGCCGACAGCTGGACCACCTCGCGCCGCCAGGCCTTCGCCAACGACCTGACCCGCCCGCAGCTGATCGCCGTCACCGACAACGTCAACCAGGCCAAGGGCGACCAGGACCCGGCCACCTGGATGCCCTCGCGCACCGCCTACCGCTGCACCTATGTGCGCGCCTGGGTCCAGGTGAAGTACTACTACGGCCTCTCGGTCGACTCGGCGGAGAAGTCCGCGCTGACGAACTACCTGGCCAGTTGCTGATCGAACCGTGACCCGCGGAACCTCCCCGCCGACCTCCGTCGTTCCGTACCGTACGGGGCGACGGAGAGGGGCGATCACGTGGCCGAACTGCGCCTGGGACCACTGCTGAGGTACGCCGACGGCTCGTCCGCGACCGTCTGGGTCGAGGCGAGCCGTCCGTGCACCGCCGAGGTGCGCCGCGCGGACGGTTCCGGGGGCGAGGCCCGCACCTTCCAGATCGCCGGGCATCACTACGCCCTGGTGCCGGTGACCGGCCTGGTTCCGGGGACGTCACAGGCGTACGAGGTCTTCCTCGACGGCACCCGCGTCTGGCCGCTGCCCGAGTCCCGTTTCCCCTCCTCCGTCATCCGCACCCCCGCCGACGGCGATCCCGTCCGCCTCGCCTTCGGCTCCTGCCGCTGGGCCGCCCCGCCCGCCGACGAGAAGGACCCGGTCGGCCCGGACGCCCTGGACACACTCGCCGCGCGGATCGCGGCCGATCCGGAGGCCGAGCGGCCGGATGTGCTGGTGCTGCTGGGCGACCAGGTGTACGCCGACGAGACCTCCAGGGCGACCCGGCGATGGCTGGCCGCCCGGCGCGATCTGAGCGACCCGCCGGGCAGCGAGGTCGCCGACTACGAGGAGTACACCCGGCTGTACTACGAGTCGTGGCTCGACCCCGAGGTGCGCTGGCTGCTGTCCACCGTGCCCAGCTGCATGATCTTCGACGACCACGACGTCATCGACGACTGGAACACCTCCGCCGCCTGGCTCGCCGACATGCGCGCCACCTCGTGGTGGCGGGAGCGGCTGCTGAGCGGACTGATGTCGTACTGGGTGCACCAGTACCTGGGAAACCTGTCGCCGGACGAGCTGGCCGCCGACCCCCTCTACGCCGCCGTACGCGAAGTCCCGGACGGCACCGACCTGTTGCGCGACTTCGCCTGCCGCGCCGACGCCGATCCGTCCTCCGTGCGCTGGAGCTACCGGCGCGACTTCGGCCGCGTACGCCTGCTGATGGTGGACACGCGGGCGGCCCGGGTGCTCGACGAGGACGCGCGCTCCATGCTCCATCCGGATGAGGCGCGGTGGCTGCGCGAGCAGGCGCTGGACGCGCGGGGTGCGTACGACCACCTCCTCATCGGTACGTCCCTGCCGTGGCTGCTGCCGCACCTGGTGCACGACGCCGAGGCGTGGAACGCCGCCCTGTGCCGGGGCGAGCGCGGGGAGCGCTGGGCGCGGTTCGGGGAGGATCTGCGGCGGCGGGCCGATCTGGAGCACTGGGCGGCGTTCCCGGCGTCCTTCGACGCGCTGGCGGCGCTGATCGCCGAGGCCGGGTCGGGGGCTGGGGCGCCGGCGACGGTGTGCGTGCTGTCGGGGGACGTGCATCACGCGTATGTCGCCGAGCCGAGCTGGCCGGCGGGTCAGGGGCCCGACGCCCGGGTCTTCCAGCTGACCTGCTCCCCCGTCCACAACGCCATCCCTCTCGCGATCCGGCTCGGGTTCCGCTTCGGATGGAGCGCGTTCGCCCGGGTGCTCGGGCGGCGGTTCGCGGGGCACGGGGGGTGTCCACGGCCATCGGTCGACTGGCGTCGGACGGGCGGGCCGTGGTTCGGGAACCAGTTGATGACCCTGACGATGAGGGGGCGTTCGGCGCGACTGCGGTTGGAGCAGGCCCGGGAGGAGCGGGGAGGCGCTGCGCGGCTTCGGGTGGTGGCGGAGTCGGAACTCACGCCGTGAGTTGGGCGCCGTTGCGCTTGAGAGCTCGGGATGTTCGGTTCATCGGCGGCTGCGGGTCGTACGTGGCTGCGAACTCGCCCCGTATTCAAACCGTTCCGACCGCTTGCGACCGGCGTGACACATGATGCTCGTGATGCATCCCACACTCACCGACCCCCGGGACAGCGTCACCTCGTCGGCGACGGCATGATGAGCCGGACCGTCCGCTTCCGACCGGCGGTTCGCTCCGCCGCGCCCCCCACGCCCGGGAGTCCCCCCTTTGACTGCACCGATCTCCGCACCGACCCCGGAGTCCCCCACGGTCTCCGTCGCCCTGGTCGGCGCGGGCCCCCGTGGCACCAGCGTCCTGGAGCGCCTCTGTGCCTCCGCCGGCGAACTCCTCCCGCCCGGGGCGCGCCTCAGGGTCCATGTGATCGACCCGGCGCCGCCCGGTCCCGGGCGCGTGTGGCGGACCGCGCAGTCGCCCGAGCTGCTGATGAACACGGTGGCCTCGCAGGTCACGTTGTTCACCGACGACAGCGTGGACTGCTCGGGCCCGGTCCGGCCGGGTCCCAGCCTGTACGACTGGGCGGGGGGCGCGCTCGGCCCGGACGAGTATCCGACCCGCGCCCACTACGGCCGGTACCTGGAGTGGGTGTTCGCGAAGGTCGTGCGCGAGGCGCCGCCCTCGGTACGGGTCGAGACGCACGCGGCCCGCGCGGTACGGCTCGACGAGGCGCCCGACGGCCACCAGGTCCTCACCCTCGACGACGGCCGCACCCTGCCCGGCCTGTCCGCCGTCGTCCTGACGCAGGGGCACCTGCCGACGGCCGCCGACACGACACAGCGCCGCCTCGCCGCGTACGCCGAGCGGGGCGGTCTGCGGTACGTGCCGCCCGCGAACCCGGCCGACGTCGACCTCTCCGCCGTACTCCCCGGCGAACCGGTGCTGTTGCGCGGCCTGGGCCTCAACTTCTTCGACCACATGGCCTTGTTGACGACGGGCCGCGGCGGCCGCTTCGTACGCGCCGGCGGGGAGCTCCGCTACATCCCGTCCGGCAACGAGCCGCGGCTGTACGCCGGTTCGCGGCGCGGCATCCCGTACCAGGCGCGCGGTGACAACGCGAAGGGGCCGTACGGCCGCCATCTCCCGCTCGTCCTGACGCCCGCGGTGATCGCCGGTTTCCGCAAGCGGGCCGACTCGGGCGAGGCGCCGGACTTCCTCACGGAGATATGGCCGCTGGTGGCGAAGGAGGTGGAGACGGTGTACTACGCGGCACTGATGGGGGAAGCGGGAGATCGGAGGTCGGGGGCCCGGCGAGCGAGGACTCCGGTGACGGGGACTCGGCGGGCGGAGTTCACCGAGCGCTTCCTCGCCGTCCCCCACCGCGATCCCCAAGAGGCCCTCCTGCTGGACGAGTTCGGCGTCCCGGAAGGCGGGCGCTGGAGCTGGGACCGGGTCTCGCGGCCGTATACGGGACAGGACTTCGCGGATCCCGGGCAGTGGCGCGACTGGCTGCTGGCGTATCTGCGCGAGGACGCCGCACAGGCCGCCCGGGGCAATGTGGACGGCCCGCTGAAGTCGGCCCTCGACGTGCTGCGCGACCTGCGCAACGAGGTGCGGCTGACCGTCGACCACGGTGGCATCGCCGGCGTCTCCCGCCGGGACCACCTGGACCGCTGGTACACCCCGCTCAACGCCTTCCTGTCCATCGGCCCGCCCCGGCGCCGCGTGGAGGAGCTGGTGGCCCTGATGGAGGCGGGTGTGGTGGAGGTGCTCGGACCCCGGCTGGAGGTGCGGGAGGAGGCGGGGGCCTGGGTGGCACACTCCCCCGAGGTGCCGGGTTCGGCGGTCCGGGCGACGGCTCTGATCGAGGCGCGGCTGCCGGAACCGGACCTGCGCCGCAGCGCCGACGAGCTGCTGGCCCGACTGCTGAAGACCGGGCAGTGCCGCCCGCACACCGTCGACGGTTACGAAACCGGTGGGCTGGACGTGACACAGCGGCCGTACCGTCTGATCGACCGTCAGGGCCGGGCGCACGCAAGGCGGTTCGCGTTCGGGGTGCCCACGGAGGGAGTGCACTGGGTGACGGCGGCGGGGGCGCGCCCGGGGGTGGATTCGGTCACACTTTCGGACGCGGATGCGGTGGCTCGGGCGGCGCTACGTGCGGTTGTGTGCGGGACGGGAGGGGATTCCGAGGCGAAGCGTTGGCCGAATGTTGAACTTGCAAGTGTTGACCAGGGCTTCCTACGGTGGGGCTACCGCTCAGTACCCGTCCCCACGCCGTTCCCGACAGGGACCGGCACAACCTCAGACCGAGGGAGTCCCCCACATGACCGGACGCCTTGACAGCGCCCAGCCGTATGCCATCGGACTGTTCCGGGTCGTGGTAGGTCTGCTCTTCGCCTGCCACGGCGCCAGCTCGCTCTTCGGCGCCTTCGGAGGCCAGACCGTGCAAGCCGGCACATGGCCCGGCTGGTACGCCGCCGTGATCGAACTCGTCGGCGGCAGCCTCGTCCTGCTCGGCCTCGGCACCCGCGCCGCGGCGTTCATATCCTCCGGCGCCATGGCGTACGCGTACTTCAAGGTGCACCAGCCGCAGGCGCTGTGGCCCATCGAGAACAGCGGCGAAGGCGCCGCCATGTACTGCTGGGCCATGTTCCTGCTGATCTTCACCGGCTCCGGCGCGTTCGGCCTCGACCGGCTGTTCGCCAAGCGCTCCGGCGCGCAGAGCGGGGCGGCGGCCGACCAGACGCCGGTTGCGGCCTGACGCCTGCGGCTCGGGCCACGGCAGGAAGGTGACCTGACCCGTACGACGGCGCCCGTACCCGCGTGTCCCACGCGGTGCGGGCGCCGTGCCGGTCTCACGGCGGCCCGGTGAACATGCTGTGCCGAACACATGAGCCCCGATGAATCTCCTGTCCCACCCCACGCGTACGCTGTATGGCTGTCATAGGCCGCCCCTGCCGCTCCCCCGCGACATCGCGGCACGGTGGTCCGGCCACGGGGGACAACGGGGAGTTTGCGGTGCTCGAGGGTTTCGAGGATGTGGGTTCGCTGACGGCGAGCCCATGGATCTACGTCGTGGTGGGAGCGTCGATCCTGCTGGACGTGTTCCTGCCGGTCCTGCCCAGCGGTGTCCTGGTGATCATGGCGGCGACGGCGGCGGCCGCGGGATCGGGGGCCGCGACCGGTCGTGTCCCCGGCGAGGTCCCGGACATCCTCGCCCTCACGCTCTGCGCCGCGACGGCCTCCGTTCTCGGCGACCTCGTCGCCTACCGCCTCGCCTGGCGCGGCGGCGCCCGACTGGACCGTGCGATCGCCCGCTCCCGCCGTCTGACAGCAGCGCAGGAACGTCTCGGCGCGGCCCTCGCCCGGGGCGGCGGCGCCCTGGTGGTACTGGCCCGCTTCGCCCCCGCGGGCCGCTCGGTGGTCTCCCTGGGCGCCGGCGCGACGCACCGCAGCGCTCGCGACTTCCTCCCCTGGTCCGCCCTCGCGGGCCTCACCTGGGCCGTCTACAGCGTGGCCCTCGGCTATTTCGGCGCCCAGTGGCTTGGGGCGACGTGGCTGGCGACGGGGGTGTCGGTGGCGGCGCTGGTCGGGGCGGGGGCAGTGGCGACGTATCTGATGCGGCGCAGCCCTGCCGGGGGGCGGCCGGTCGCCTAGGAGGTCGGGCGTTCCGGTTCGTCGGCGACTGCGGGTGGTGGGTGGCTGGTCGCGCCCACGCGGCGGAGCCGCATATCGACTCGGCCCCGCGCCCCTGGGTCGGCTGCGGCACCGTCGGTTGGTCCACCCGCAGGCGGCACCCCGCCAGCGCGGGCGAGCGTCCCTACGTCCACATCGGCCCCCGCCGGGCACGCATCGTCCGACCCAGCGCTACCCGGCCTTACGAGCCGCCCCGACCCCCCGCACCTCCAACCCGGCGAGCAACTCGCCCGTAGCCTCGGCGATCGCGTCCACGGCGCGGTCGAAGACCTCCTGGTTGTGCGCGGCCGGGGCCCGGAAGCCGGAGACCTTGCGCACGTACTGGAGGGCGGCGGCCCGGATCTCTTCCTCTGTCGCCTCTTCGGGCAACACAGGCGGACGGAGTGTCTTGATGCTGCGGCACATGCCTCCAAGTCTCCACCCGCTCGCGGCCGGTCCGCCATGACCGACGGCGCGGCAGCCGGTGACTGCCGCGCCGTCGGTGCGGTGATTCCCACGGGCTAGGGAGCCACCGCACGGCCGCTCTGCGGAGAGATCATGCCGGAACACAGCCCCTTGGCGGCCAGCACCTGCGCGATCCGCGGGACCGCGGCGAGGGTGTTGGCGGGCCAGTCGTGCATGAGGATGACCTGGCCGTTGGTGAGCCGGCCGGCGGCCTGGACGATCGCGTCGGTGCTCGCGCCGTTCCAGTCCTGCGAGTCGACGTTCCAGAGGATCTCGGTCAGGCCGTACTTGGCCTCGACCGCCCGCACCGTCGCGTTGGTCTCGCCGTACGGCGGCCGGAACAGCTTCGGCGTACCGCCGCCCGCGCCCGCGACGGCCTGCTGGGTGCGGAAGATCTCCGAGTCGATCACCGCCCGGCTCTGCTGGGTCAGATGTGGGTGGGTGTAGCTGTGGTTGCCCACCCACATGCCGGCGGCGACCTGTGCCCTGACCTGGGCCGGGTTGGCGGCGGCGTTCTGGCCGGTGTTGAACATCGTCGCCCGCAGCCCGTTCTGCCGAAGCGCGTTCAGCAGCGCGGAGGTGTTCCCGGACGGGCCGTCGTCGAACGTCAGCCCGACGTACCCGTTGCAGGCGGCGGCCTGCGCCGGGGCGGCGGGGCCGGTCACGGCAGCCGTGGCCACCAGTGCGGCGGCGGCCAGCAGCGGGAGACCGGACCTGAGCCGGGTCACGGCTACCACACCGTGACGTTGGAGTTGCCGCTGCTCTGGTAACCCTCGGTGGCGAGGATCATGTAGTAGTTGAAGCTGCCCAGCCGCATGCCGGCCCGGCCCCAGGCGTCGAAGTGGTTGCCGGTGGTGATGGAGCCGCCGGTGCGCCTCGACTGCCGGACGCTCCAGTACTGGTCGAAGGTGCGGACGCCTTCGACGGACGGGGCGTTGTAGCGGGTGGTCTTGTAGATGTCGTACGTGCCACCGTCGCTGCCCACCGTGCCCCGGTACTGTCCCGTGGGCCGGTAGGTGCCCCAGTTGTCGACGATGTAGTACTCGACGAGCGGGTTGGACGTCCAGCCGTACAGCGCCAGGTAGGCGTTGCCGGACGGGTTGAAGCTCCCCGAGTAGTTCACGGTCCTGCGCGCGCCGTTGCTCCAGCCCTTGCCGGCCACGAAGTTGCCGGTGTTGCGCCATGAGGTGCTGTAGTTGCCGCCGGAGTTCAGGGTCATGGAGACCGTGCCCTGACTGTCCGTCCAGAACGAGTAGTAGTACCCGTTGTCGAATCCGGTCCGGTTCGTCGTGATGACCGTGGCCGCCTCGGCGGTGCCGGGCAGGGCCAGCGTGGCCCCGGTGGCCAGCAGAAGGCCGCAGACGCTGCGGCGCGTCGGATGTGCGGGTGTGTGAGTCATGGCCGTCAGTGTTGGTCTGCCCCTGACAAGCGTCAACACTTTCGGCAAACGCTTCGAAACGTTCGTTGATCGTTGTTCTCGATGCGCGGCAGGTTTCCGCAGGCAAAACGACATGCCGATCGATTCAGGCCAACGTCGGACGCAGGGCTGCATACCTGCCGTGAGCCCAACTCGATCAATCACTTCGAATGTTTCGAAGCCCTTTGTAAGCCTCCCGCCCACCCGTTCGCATGAACCCCCAGAAGACCCTCGCCACCCAAATTCGAACAGGCGTAGCATTGCGCCGTGGCTACGCCCTATGACTTCCCGAGTGACCTCCTCGCCGGCCAGGAGGAGCTGCATCAGGTCCGGGCCGAGCTGTCGGCCCTGCTGAGGCGGCTGCCCTGGTCGGTCGTACCCCTGGACGGATTCAGTGACGACAACGGCTGGCGCAAGGTCGAGCGCCCCGCCTCCCCCGGCTGGACGGAGGACGAGCAGGCCGAGGTGGAGAAGCTCCGACGGCGCGAGCACGAACTCGCGGTGTTCGTCAGCGGCCACCGCTTCTGGTCACAGCTGGCCGGAGCGGAGCGGGTCGACGCCCGCATGAAGCTGAAGCACGCCCACGAGGCGCCCACGGAGGAAGAGAGCCGAGACAAGGAGAACTGAGACGCGCGGGGCCCCGCCGCGAACGGCGGGGCCCTGTGCTGCTGTGGGCGCGGACGGTTTCGAACCGCCGACATCCTGCTTGTAAGGCAGGCGCTCTACCCCTGAGCTACGCACCCGAGAACGAGTCGACAGCCTACCTTGCCTGGGGCCATGTCCCGCAAACCCGTATCGGGGGTTATCCCCACCAGGAATCCGGGAGCAGCCCGGATCCTCTGCCGGACGCGAAGTCCGTACGGTCAGGGAATCGCAGGTCTCGTGAAGTCTCAGGGGGAGTTCGTCATGGCCCGTACCGTTGCCGCCCGGGCGGCCGCCGTCGCCGGAGTCGTCGTGGTGCTCGTCGCGGGTCTCGCCGCCTGCGGGGCCTCCGCGGGGGACGACAAGGATCCCGAGCACCGGTCCTTCGCGCTGGCGGGACGGACGCTGACCGTCGACTCCGACGACTCGGAGCTGGAGATCGTCGCCGCCGAGGGGATCAAGGAGGGCACCGTCGAGGTCACCCGGTGGTTCCAGGGGTCGGTCGCGATCGGTTCGGACCCCGAGGTGACCTGGGCGATGAAGGACGACCGGCTGGTGCTGCGGGAGAAGTGCTCCGGCATGATCGCCGACTGCTCGGCCAAGCACCGCATCGAGGTGCCGCGCGGCGTCACCGTGAAGGTCGAGGACGGGGACGGCAGCGTGCGGGCGCGGGGGTTCCGGGATGCGCTGAGCGTTCGTACGGCGGACGGGTCCGTGCAGGTCACCGACTCCAGCGGTCCGCTGGACCTGGAGACGGGTGACGGCTCGGTGCGGGTCTCCGATGTCTCCTCGCGCCGGGTGACGGCGAAGACCCGTGACGGCTCGGTCCGCCTCGAACTCGCCGCCGTGCCGGACCTGGTGGAGACCCGCAGCGGCGACGGCTCCGTGACGGTCGAGCTGCCGCGCGCCACGTACCGCGTGACGACCGAGACCGGCGACGGCGCGGTCGACGTGTCCGTGCCCCGGGACGACACCAGCCCCCATGTGGTCTCCGCGCGCACCGGCGACGGAAAAATCACAGTGCGAACGGCGAACTGACCGGCCCGTGTGTTCGTCCTGAACCGGTGGGAGAATGACACCGGGCAGGGTGAATCACAGCACGGGAGAGGGATGTGACGGCGACACCACCGCAGCCGAACTCGCCGTCAGCGCCGCGCGCACAGCGCCGCCCCGCGGGCTCCGCCCTGCGCGACACCCTCACCCTGGCCGCCCTCCCTCTCGTAGCCGTCCTCTCTCTGCCCGCCGCCTTCGCCGGTGGCGGTACCCGGCGGTGGTTCGGGGGGCGGGCCGAGAGTCAGCGCGCCGAGGCGCAGGCCGCGAAGGATGCTGCGGCGGCCGCGTTCTACGAGCTGGACACCGCCCAGCGGGATCTGCGGATCTCGATCGAGACGATCACGGCCGTCGACGACTCGCCCGCCGCGCGCCGCGCGATCACCGACTTCGAGGCGCTCGGGCGGCGCATCGACGAGGTCAGCCACCAGTACATCCAGGCCGTCGACGCCCATGACCTCGACCACGACGGTCTGGAGGCCTCGGCCGCCGCCCGCGCGCGTACCGAGCTGACCAGGGCCAAGGACGAGCTCGACAACGTGAAGCGCGAGCTGGACCGGTTCGCGGACGGGCTCGGGCCGCTGCTGGGCAAGGCCGAGACCCAGCTGGCCCGCCTCGCCCCGGCCGTCGAACGCGCCCGGCAGGGCCTGCTGGCCGCCTCGAACGCCCTGGATGCCGTCCGGGGATCGGGGCTGAGGGCGGACGATCTGGCAGCGCGGCTGGCCGCCCTCGCGCCCGAGCTGACCAAGCTGAACCAGGGCGCGGGGCAGCATGGCGTCCCGCAGACGCTGGAGCGTGCCGAGCGGGTCGCGCGGGAGGCGGAAGCGGTCCGGGTGGAGGCCGGGCGGCTGCCGGAGAAGGCCGCCGAGATCGACCATCGCCTCGTCTCGCTGCGTACGCGTGCGCAGGCGCTCACCACCCGTGCCGGGCAGGTCGAGCCGGTGCTGAGCGAGCTGCGGCGGCGGTTCACCGCGGCCTGCTGGCAGGACCTGCAGGGCGTCCCGGACCGCGCCGCGGAGAACGTACGGCAGGCCGAGCTGAAGCTGAAGGAGGCCCAGGCGGCGCGGGACGCCCAGCGCTGGCCGGACGCCACCGCGCTGCTGTCGACGGTCCGGGCGCTGCTGAACAGCACCGACGAGTCGGTCTCCGCCGCCGGTGACCGACTGCGCCGGCTGAACGCCGTGCAGAAGGACCCCCAGCAGGAGATCGACCGGACGCGGTTCGCCATCCGGGACGCCCAGCGGCTGGCCATGGCGGGGCGGAACACGCCCGATCCGCGGCACGCGCGGCCCCTGGACGACTCCGTCGCGCGGCTGGAGCGGGCGGTCGGCACGCTGGAAGGGCGCCATCCGGACTACTGGCACTTCCTGACCGAGACGGAGGCGGTGCGGCAGACGGTGGCCGGGGTGGTCGCGCGGATACGGGAGGAGCGGGGCGGCGCGCACTGACGGGGCTAATCTGTGCGCATGCCTCGCTATGAGTACCGCTGCCGCAGCTGCGGCGACACGTTCGAACTGAGCCGGCCGATGGCGGAGTCCTCCGCGCCCGCGAGCTGCCCTGCCGGGCATGACGACACGGTGAAGCTGTTGTCGACGGTGGCTGTGGGCGGCACGGCGTCGGCGCCCGCCCCCGCGCCGAAGTCGGGCGGAGGCGGGTGTTGTGGTGGAGGGTGTTGCGCCTAAGAGCTCGGGGCCTTGTGTTGTCTTGCGGCCCCGGGTTTCTTGTGGCTGGTCGCGCAGTTCCCCGCGCCCCTTTTAGGGCGTTGTCGTGCGGGTTGCCTTCAAAAACTCCCGCAAGATTCGCTCACCCGCCAACACCCCCCGCTCCGGCAGCGCAGTGATCGCCGGAGCCGTCCAGTCGGCGTCCGCCAGCTCGCCGTGTCCCGGGCGCCAACCCTTGTCCGCGGCCAGGAGTAGGTCTGCGTCCAGCAAGGAGTCGCCCGCCGCCAGCGTCAGCTCCGCACCCGACCGCCGGGCGACCTCGTGCATGGCGGCGCTCTTGGTGAGGGGCTTCGGGACGGCGTAGATCTTGCGGCCCTGCAGCGACACCGTCCAGCCGCGGTTCTCCGCCCACACCGCGAGCTCCTTCACCCACTCCTCGGGCAGCAGCTCGCGCTCGACGACCAGGTAGGCGAAGAGGTCCTCGGCGACGCGGTGCTTGCGCACCCACGCCGGGGACGCCGTCGCCATCAGGTGGTCCTGCACCTCCGCGAGCGGCGCGCACTGCTCGGCCAGCCGGGCCGTGACCTGTGCGTGCCAGGCGGGGTCGGAGACGCCGTCGACCAGCAGGTGGCCGCCGTTGGCGCAGATGGCGTACTTCGGCGGCGGGCCCGGCAGGTTGATGCGCTGGTACTGCTTGCGGGTGCGGGTCGTGGTCGGCACGAAGACCGCCGAGTCACCGAGGTCCGTCAGCAGCTGCGCGGCCGTCTCGGTCATGTACGACAGCGGCCTGCTCTCGTGCACCTCCACGCACAGCAGCCGGGGCGCCCGCGCGTCCGGCATGGTCAGCGCCAAGGCCGCCGACGAGTAGATGAGCGTACGGTCGAGGTCGCTCGCCACGAGCACCGGCATCAGACGTTCACCGCCTTGCCGTCGGCGCCCGTCGCGCCCCGCGTGTACTTGGGGTGGATCAACCCCACGCAGGTGTACGGCAGTTCGGCGACCTCTTCCACCGGGACCCCTCTCTGTTCGGCCAGCAGACGGACGTGGTCCAGGTCGGCGCCGGCACCGGCCCGAGCGAGGATCTTCCAGGGCACACGGCGCAGCAGCACCCGTGTGGTCTCGCCGACGCCCGGCTTGACGAGGTTCACGTCGTGGATGCCGTACTCCTCGCTGATGCGCTCGACGGCCTTCCAGCCCTCCCAGGTCGGCGCGCGGTCGGCGGACAGCAGTTCCTTGGCCTGGGCGTCGACGGCGTCCATGACCTCGGGGAAGCGGGCCGAGACGGCGTCGAGGAAGGCCACGGACACGTCGACGCCGGCGAGTTCGCGGTAGAACTTCGCGCCGTGGTAGTCGTTCGGGCCGACCAGGTCCGCACGCAGGACGGTGCGTGAAATCAGGCCGGACACCGTGGAGTTGAGGCAGGCGGACGGGATGAGGTAGTCGTCGCGGGTGCCGTACGTCCGCACACAGGAACCCGGGTCGGCCAGTACGGCGATCTCCGGGTCGAAGCCGGTGATGCCGTCGGACTGCTCGAACTCCTCGAGCGCGGCGGCGAGTTCGCGGGTGATGGCGCCCTTGCCGGTCCAGCCGTCGACGAAGACGACGTCCCGCGGGTCGTGGTGCTCGGCCAGCCAGCGCAGCGCGTTGGCGTCGATGCCGCGGCCGCGCACGATCGACACGGCGTAGTGCGGCAGGTCGAGGCCGTGCCGGAACTGGGCCCAGCGGCGCATGAGCACGCCGACGGGGGTGCCCGCGCGGGCGAGGGAGACGAGCACCGGGCGCGGCGACCGTTCGGCGAGGACGATCTCGGTGACCGCGCCGACCGCCTGCGCCAGCCGCGCCGCCGACTCCTCCAGCGCCGCGTGGAACAGCGCCTGGTACTGCTCGCTCGGCTGATACTCCACGGGCAGCGACTCCGCGTAGTGCGCGCCACCGCTCTGGATGGCCTCCTCGCGTTCCTCGGTCGGCGCCTCCAGCGTCACGTCCGAGAGGTCCTGCAGCAGCCAGCCGACCTCCTCGGGGGCGTAACTGGAGAAGGCGGGGCCGCGGAGGGGCTCGGGGAGCATGGGGGGCCTTTCGGGGACGTACGACGGGACGACCGCGAGGACGACGTGCGGGGTGTGGGCGGCCAGTTGGTCCAACAGGCCGTCGGGTGCGTGCAGTTCGGGGGTGTCGGCGACCGAGTCGACCACGGCGACGATGGCGTCGAACCCGGCACCGGCGACGTTGTAGGCGTAGCGCTCGCCGGGGCCGTCGGCGGGGTCGTCGTGGGCGGGGAAGACGAGACGGGTGCGTATCGCGTAACCCGGGTCGTCGACCGCGAGGACGGGTGAGCGGGTGGTGGTGGAGTACCGCACCTCGGCCTCCACGACCTGCTCCAGCTCACGGGCCAGCCTCAGCGGGGCGTACATCAGCTCCTCGAAGCCGAGGACGTGGACGCGGCGGGCGTCGGCGGGGAGCGCCTCTGCGAGGCGGGCTGCCATGGCGGGGAGGGCGCCCTCCAGCCGTATTCGATGCTGGGGGGTGAAGCCGTGGCGGCCGCCGTCGGGGAGGCCGGGGGGCCAGTGCAGATCGACGCGGGTGATGTGGGGTAGGTGGGGGTGGGTGCGGTTGTCGGCCGGGTGCGGGTCGGTGGGGGCTGGTCGCGCAGTTCCCCGCGCCCCTAGGGGGGTGGTCCGACCGTCGGTTGCAAGGCTCGCGGCGCCTGCAACGCCCTCAAGGGGCGCGGGGAACTGCGCGACCAGCCACGACGAAGCCGCAGACGACGAACGACCCTCCGCGGCACTCTCTTCCTCGTACCGCGCCACCAACTCCTGCCCCTTCTCCAGCACCCCCTCGGGCAGCCGTACGATCCCCGAAGCCGCCGCCACGAGATCCACCCGGGCACCGATCTCCCGCGCGAACTCCTCCAGTCGCCCGGCATCCGCAGCCGACCGCATGTCCACCAGCGCCACCACGACATACCGCCGCCGCGGGTACCGCCCGTGAAGGTCCCGGATGGTGTTCAGCACCGTGTTCCCGGTCGAGAACTCGTCGTCGACCAGGACCAGCGGCCCGTCCCCCACCAGCAGCGCCGGATCCTCCGGCAGCAGCAGATGCGAGGTGGCGTGCGAGTGGGACTCCTCGAAGCCGCCCGCCCGGGCGACCCCGGCGACCGGGCGGCGGGTGGAGTGCAGGTAGGGGGCGGCGCCGATGCCGTCGGCGACGGAGTGGCCGAGACCGGTCGCCGTCTCCGCGTAGCCGAGGACGACTGCGGCGCCCGCTTCCTCGGCGCCCAGAAGGTCCCGCACCCGGCGGCCCAGGGCGAAGCCGGCGCCGTACACCACGGACGGTGACTGCGGTACGTGCTTGCCGAGCACGTTGGAGACCAGCAGATGCGCCCGCTTGGGGTTGCGGCGCAGGGCGAGCCCCAGCAGCTCCGTGAGCTCGTCGTCGCCCATGAGCCGGACTCCGAGCCGCTCGGCGACCCAGCTGCCGGACCAGACCCCGTTGTTCACTGCGTTGTTCATGCGTCCCTTGGATAGAGGTGGGTTCAGCCGGGAATGGTGGCGGCCAGCAGATCCACGAAGCTGACGTCCTCGCGCGCGACGCCGAAGACCTCCGCGCGCAGCATGGTCCGCTCGGCCCAGGCTCGGTGCGGCTTCACCTCGTTCATCTTGTTCGTGTACGCCGACCTCAGCACGCCCCCGCCGCCGCGCTCCGGCCGCAGGATGTCGACGGCGTCGCCGTGCTCCTCGTGACTGACCACGGACAGTGCGTGCACCGCCGGCACATGGGAGGGGTGGATGCAGGTCTTGCCCAGCAGACCGTTGGCGTGGTCCAGGGAGATCTCCCGCAGCAACCCGTCCATCGCGTGCTCAATCAGTCTCTCGCGCAGCTCGACGGCCTGTCCCTCCAGGAACGGGCTGGTGCGCAGCATCGGCTTGAACATGCGCTCGGGGACGCGGAAGTACTCCCACACCGGACCGGTCACCGTGTACCCGGTGCCGTCGGCCCGCCCCAGCATGTTCACGACGTCGGCGATCACGGAGGCGACGATCTGGACGTCGTAGGCGGTCATGTCGGGGGCGCGCCGCAGCCCGTACGAGGAGCAGAAGTCGGTGACGCCGAGCCGCAGGGCGAGCACCCGGTCCCGGTACTTGTCGACGGCGCGGGCGATGCCCTCCAGGGCGTCCACGCGGGACTCCCGGTACATGAGCTCGGGCGTCTCCAGCACGGGCATGCCGAACAGCCGGCGCCCGCCGATGGCCTCGGCCGCGGTCAGGGCCTCCAGGAAGGGGATGCCGCGTTCCTCCGTGAACTTGGGGAACACGAAACCGGACAGCAGCCGCACGGACGGGCCCAGGCGCCGGACGAGGTCGGGGATCTGCTCGGGCGTGCGCACCCGGACGAAGAGCAGCGGCAGCTCGGTGACCGGCCGCTCGGCGAGATCCGCGAACTGCCGGACGAGGTTCTCCTCGCCCGCGGCGACGTCCTCGTCGCCGATGGAGTCCTCCAGGCACAGCACCATCGAAACCACGCCGTTCCCCGCCTGCTTGACGATGTCGTCGGCGAGCCGCGGCCGGGTGGCCGGACTGTAGAGCGTGGCGCCCAGGGCCGCGGAGAGCAGCCGGGCCGGGGAGTCGGCGGTGAACTCGCACGGCTCCTGGTGGAAGAGGCGCTGCCGCACCTCCGGGGCGATGTGCCCGAAATGACGCATAGAACTCCCCCGTGGTGTCTCAGTGACCCCTGTGAGCTGTTCACAGGTGGCCGGTAATAGTACGTAGATACCCATGTCAGGGGTTCCCGCAGGGCATGAATTTCTGGTAACGCGGACAAACACGAGCGCGCACGGTCCGCGTACCCCCCGCGTTGTCGTGACCAGGACGGAGAAGGCAGGATGACGGCATGACGCACGCGATGTTGAAGGGGTCGAACGTCCCGCTCAAGGCCACGACGGTGCGCGCCGTGCTGCGCTGGACGCCCGGGCAGGGGGTCCCGGATGTCGACGCCTCGGCTCTGCTCCTCGGCCCCGACGGTCGCGTGCGCTCCGACGAGGACTTCGTCTTCTACAACCAGCCCCGGCACCCCTCCGGGAAGGTCTGGCGCCTCGGCAAGAAGCGGCTCGCGGAGGGCCTCACCGACACCATCCAGACAGATCTCGCCGGTGTCGAGCCCGCCGTCGGTCAGATTCTGCTGGTCGCTTCGGCGGACGGCGTCACCTTCGACCGCGT
Organism: Streptomyces sp. NPDC049627; assembly: GCF_044465645.1. Lineage (NCBI taxonomy): Bacteria > Bacillati > Actinomycetota > Actinomycetes > Kitasatosporales > Streptomycetaceae > Streptomyces > Streptomyces sp. NPDC049627. Next base: position 282,643 of record NZ_JBITLW010000005.1, read on the forward strand.
ACGGGACCTACGCATCCTGCTGTACGACGCGACGGCCGCCGAGGGCGACCCGCTGGCGTACTTCGACATCAAGCCGGAGACGGGCCAGGAGACCGCCCTGATCTGCGGCGAGCTGTACCGCCGCGGTGAGGGCTGGAAGTTCCGCGCCCTGGGCGAGGGCTACTCCGACGGCCTGAAGGGCCTGGCCACGGACTTCGGCATCTCGGTGGACGAGGCCGAGGCAGCGGAGGAGCCCGCCGCCCCCGCACCCGCGCCCGAGGTCTCCCAGCCCCTGCCGCCCGAGCAGCCGACGACCACGGTCCCGCCCCAGCCGTCCTACGGCTACCCCCAGCAGCCCCCGCCGACGCAGCCGGCGTACGGCTACCCCCAGCCGACCAGCCAGCCGGCCACGGCCCACTCGGGCTACGGCTACCCGCCTCCCGTGACGGCAGCACAGCCCCAGGAGTTCCAGCTGCCACCCCAAGGCCCACAATTCATCGGCCGGTGACGCGAGCGCCCCGTCAGGGGCGCGGGGAACTGCGCGATCAACCACGACGAACCCGCACCCGCCACACAGCCCAAGGTCCCGAGCTCTCAGGCGACTACTTCTCCGCCTTTGTCTTGTATCCGCGCCCCCACTGCAGCCCCCACCCGAACAACCGATCCAGCTCGGCCTGAAACCCGTAAACGAACTTCACCTCACGCCGGACCCACAGCTCACCCTTGACGTTCTCGATCATCACCACCGCACAGGACCGAGCCTGGGGGTGCCGCTCATCGAGACCTATCTCGATCCGGGGCCCGTTGCTCGGGTACAACGTGACGATCGCATGCGTACGGTCGAACGCCGGCGTCTGGTCGTAGATGTACACGAAGACCAGCAGCCGCTTGATGTTCTCCCGGTGATCCAGGTTGACGTACATCGTCTCCCCGGACGCCGACCCGAACCGGTCGTCCCCGCTGAGCTTGACGTACGGCGGCGAGTTCACGTCCCCGAAGAACCCGCCCAGCGGCTGGACGACCCCCTTCGTCCCGTCGGCCAGCTCATACAGGCACCCGAGGTCCAGGTCGACATTGACCATGCTCTGGCTGTGCCCGAGCACCTCCGGCGGCTTGAGCGCCTTGAACGGATGCCGCAGCAGACTCTCCCGCTGTGACCCCCCGATGTCGGACGTCCGCATCCGCCACGCGAGGTTGACCCGCAGATGCCCGGTCGCAGCACCCTGCTTGGTCAGGGAAACGCGATCGTGCCGCTTGGTCAGCGCGATCGCGTTCGTCGACGCACTGCCCGAGTCGAAATCGGCGGCTCGACCGCGCCAGAGTCCGTCCAAGAAGCCCATTCCGCCCCCACGTCCCACAAACGAACCGCGTTCACTTGGAAAAACCGGCGGGGCGGCCGGAGCCCGGCCGCCCCGCTCAGAGCGTTCCTCAGCTGCAGGGGTGTCACACCCCGGACGAGACCTCAGTCTTCTCGTCCGAGGCCGCCGCTTTTCCCTCCGCTGCGGCGAGCGCGCGGTTGCGGCGCACCGAGGACCAGAAGGAGGCACCGATCAGGACCACACCGATCAGGCCGGTGACGATCTCGCTGATCTGGTACTGGATGGTGACCATGAGGATCACGGCGAGCGCGCCGATCGCGTAGTGCGCGCCGTGCTCCAGGTAGACGTACTCGTCGAGGGTGCCCTGGCGGACCAGGTAGACGGTGAGCGACCGGACGTACATCGCGCCGATGCCCAGGCCCAGCGCCATCATGATGATGTCGTTGGTGATGGCGAAGGCGCCGATCACACCGTCGAAGGAGAAGGACGCGTCCAGGACCTCCAGGTAGAGGAACATGAAGAACGCGGCCTTGCCGGCGAGGGCGACGGCCGAGCGGGGCTTGCCCGTGCGCGCGGCCTCTTCCTCCTCCTCGTGCTCGCGTTCCTCCTCCTCTTCGAGTTTGTCCTCGAAGTAGCCGGAGAGACCGCCCACGATCATGTAGGTGATCAGGCCCGCGATGCCGGCCAGGAGCACCGTCTCCGCCTTGTCGACGTGGGTGCCGCCGTGCTGGTGGGCGTGGGTCGCGAAGGTCATCGCGCTGATGAGCAGCACGACCAGGGCGATGCAGACCGACAGCATGTCGACCTTGCCGAGCTTGGCCAGCGGGCGCTCCAGCCAGCTCAGCCACTTGATGTCCCGCTCCTCGAAGATGAAGTCGAGGAAGATCATCAGCAGGAACATGCCACCGAAGGCGGCGATCGCCGGGTGCGCGTCCGTCACCAGCTGCTGGTAGTGATCCTTGTCGGTCAGCGCCAGATCGACCGCCTCGACCGGGTTCAGCTTGGCGGTGACGGCCACGATGACGACGGGAAAGACGAGCCGCATACCGAAGACGGCGATGAGGACACCGATGGTGAGGAAGATCTTCTGCCAGAAGGCATTCATCTTCTTCAGGATTCCGGCGTTGACCACCGCATTGTCGAAGGAGAGCGAGATCTCGAGGACGGAGAGGATCGCCACGATGCCGAAGGCCTCCCACCCCCCGTAGAAGACCGCCGCGACGAGGCCGAGCGCGGTGACCGCGAACGACCAGCCGAAGGTTTTCAGAACCACTGGCTACCCAATCCTCTGTGTACGGGGCTCCCCCGCGCCGCACTCGGCTTTACGAAGCTTTGAACCCGAAGTCTAGTCGGCTCCCCTTCGCACCCCACCGGCCCCCGGCTTTTGCTCATATCGCGTTATGAGACGTTGACCCCGAAGTCCAGTGCGATGCCGCGCAGGCCCGACGCGTACCCCTGTCCTACCGCGCGGAACTTCCATTCGCCCTGGTAGCGGTAGACCTCGCCGAAGATCATGGCGGTCTCGGTGGAGGCGTCCTCGCTCAGGTCGTAGCGGGCGAGTTCCTGGCCGTCGGCCTGGTTCACCACGCGGATGAAGGCGTTGCTGACCTGGCCGAAAGTCTGGCCGCGCTCGTCGGCCATGTGGATGGAGACCGGGAAGACGATCTTGTCGCAGTGGGCCGGCACCTTGGAGAGGTCGACCAGGATCGACTCGTCGTCGCCGTCGCCCTCGCCGGTGAGGTTGTCCCCGGTGTGCTCCACCGAGCCGTCCGGGCTCTTGAGCTGGTTGTAGAAGACGAACCACTCATCGCCCAGGACCCGTCCGCCGTTGCACATCAGGGCGCTGGCATCGAGGTCGAAAGGGGCTCCGGTGGTGGAGCGCGCGTCCCAGCCGAGCCCGATCATCACCTGAGTGAGGTTCGGTGCGGCCTTGGACAGGGAGACGTTTCCTCCCTTGGCGAGCGTGACGCCCATGATGCTGGTCCTCCCCAGGGTGATGCTTCTTTGGTTGTCCTGCCCCAGAGGGGGCACGCCCAGGCGCCGCACCCGAACGGTGCGGCGCCGGAGCCGGCCAGTGGCCTCAGACGTTGACGCCGAAGTCCTGTGCGATGCCGCGCAGGCCCGAGGCGTAGCCCTGGCCGATGGCGCGGAACTTCCACTCCGCCCCGTGCCGGTACAGCTCGCCGAAGACCATCGCGGTCTCGGTGGACGCGTCCTCGCTGAGGTCGTAGCGCGCGATCTCTGCGCCGCCGGCCTGGTTCACGACGCGGATGAACGCGTTGCGGACCTGGCCGAAGGACTGCTGGCGGTTCTCGGCGTCGTAGATCGACACCGGGAAGACGATCTTCTCGACGTCGGCCGGGACACCGGCGAGGTTGACCTTGATCTGCTCGTCGTCGCCCTCGCCCTCACCGGTGAGGTTGTCGCCGGTGTGCTCGACGGAGCCGTCGGGGCTCTTGAGGTTGTTGAAGAAGACGAAGTGCTGGTCGCTGGCGACCTTGCCCGCGTTGTTCAGCAGCAGCGCGCTGGCGTCGAGGTCGAAGTCGGTGCCGGTCGTGGTGCGGACGTCCCACCCCAGACCGACGATGACCGCGGTGAGGCCGGGGGCCTCCTTGGTCAGTGATACGTTGCCGCCCTTGCTGAGGCTGACTCCCACGAGTCCTCCATTGGTTTCCAGGGGCGGGGAGCCCCGCCATGCGTTTGATATCGGATCAACGAGTCGATCCTAGTGACGGGTTCCCGTACCTCGCAGGCCTTGATGCCGAAGAATCAGAGGGTGTCGAGCGCCTTGACGTACTCGCTCAGGTCGCGCGCGTCCGGCAGGGCGTTGACGACGGTCCAGCGCACCACGCCCTCCTTGTCGATGACGAAGGTGCCGCGCACCGCGCAGCCCTTGTCCTCGGCGAAGACGCCGTAGGCCCGGCTGACCTCGCCGTGCGGCCAGAAGTCGCTGAGCAGCGGGTACTCCAGGCCCTCCTGCTCGGCGAAGACGCGCAGGGTGTGGATGGAGTCGTTGGAGACGGCGAGCACCTGGGTGTCGCGGTCGGAGAACTTCGGGAGGTTGTCGCGCACCTCGCACAGCTCGCCGGTGCACACGCCGGTGAAGGCGAAGGGGTAGAAGAGCAGGACGACGTTCTTGGAACCGCGGAAGTCGGAGAGCTTCACGCTCGCGCCGTGGTTGTCCTTGAGCTCGAAGTCGGGGGCCTTGTCGCCGACCTGGATCGCCATCGTCGTGGATGTCCCTTCGGTGGGGCTGTTCGGGTGGCATCCACCCTATGCAGCGGCCACCGGGGCCCGTGCAGGAGGCCGGGCCGGGCGTTTCGGCCCGGCCCGGCACCGTCACCGGATCACTTCTTGGTCTTCGCGGCCTTGGGCGTCACCAGCCGGCTGCCGCTCCAGTCCTTGCCGACGCTGACGCTCTTGGACGCCGACAGCCCCGCCGTCGTCGCGGCTTCCGAGATGTCGCTGGGCTCCACGTAACCGTCACGGCCGGTCTTCGGCGTGAGCAGGAGGATCGAGCCGCCCTCTTCGATGTACGTGGTGGCGTCCACCAGCGCATCCGTCAGGTCGCCGTCCTCGTCGCGGAACCACAGCACCACGGCATCGGCGACGTCGTCGTAGTCCTCGTCCACGAGCTCGTTGCCGACGACTTCCTCAATGGCCTCGCGGAGTTCCTGGTCTACGTCCTCGTCGTAGCCGATCTCCTGGACCACCTGCTCGGGCTGGAACCCCAGCCTGACGGCAGGGTTCGTCCGCTCCTCCGCGTGGTCCGCGGTCGCGCTCACGGGTTGCCTCCTGATCATGTCTTGGGAATAACTCAGCCACGCGCGTGCGCGAAGCATTGGCCGTAGTCCACACGGGCGGGACGGATCGCGCAAGTACCCGGCCGTTGAGACCGCCGAAACGGTGACGATCCTGAACGTGTCACCGCAACTCCTGGCACACCTCATCGTCTCAAGGTGACACGCACCACGCCAATGTGCCCCCTTTGTGCGTTTGGGAACCATGCGTGGGCACTCAGCCGTTTACCAGGCAACGGTTACCCCACAGTAGAGATGACGTTTGGCGCCCCGAGGTACACGATGGGGAGCGGTGCAGACGCCCAGAATCCCCAGAAACACAGCCCTCTGACAGGTAAGGACCAGCGTGGCTTCCGGATCCGATCGCAACCCGATCATCATTGGCGGCCTTCCGAGTCAGGTTCCTGACTTCGATCCCGAGGAAACCCAGGAGTGGCTCGACTCCCTCGACGCCGCCGTCGACCAGCGTGGCCGGGAGCGGGCCCGCTATCTGATGCTGCGGCTGATCGAGCGGGCCCGCGAGAAGCGTGTGGCCGTGCCCGAGATGCGCAGCACGGACTACGTCAACACGATCGCCACCAGGGACGAGCCGTTCTTCCCGGGCAACGAGGAGATCGAGCGCAAGATCCTCAACGCCACCCGGTGGAACGCGGCCGTCATGGTGTCCAGGGCCCAGCGCCCGGGGATCGGCGTCGGCGGCCACATCGCCACCTTCGCCTCCTCCGCCTCGCTGTACGACGTGGGCTTCAACCACTTCTTCCGCGGCAAGGACGACGGCCTCGGCGGCGACCAGGTCTTCTTCCAGGGCCACGCCTCCCCCGGCATCTACGCGCGCGCCTTCCTGCTCGACCGCCTCAGCGAGGAGAACCTCGACGGCTTCCGCCAGGAGAAGTCCAAGGCCCCGCAGGGGCTGTCCAGCTACCCGCACCCGCGGTCGATGCCGGACTTCTGGGAGTTCCCGACCGTGTCGATGGGCCTCGGCCCGATCGGCGCGATCTACCAGGCGCGGATGAACCGCTACATGGAGGCGCGCGGCATCGCGGACACCTCCAAGTCGCATGTATGGGCGTTCCTGGGCGACGGCGAGATGGACGAGCCGGAGTCGCTCGGCCAGCTGTCCATCGCCGCCCGTGAGGGCCTGGACAACCTCACCTTCGTCGTCAACTGCAACCTGCAGCGCCTCGACGGGCCGGTGCGCGGCAACGGCAAGGTCATCCAGGAGCTGGAGTCGATCTTCCGCGGCGCCGGCTGGAACGTGATCAAGCTGATCTGGGACCGGACGTGGGACCCGCTGCTCGCGCAGGACCGCGACGGCATCCTCGTCAACCGGATGAACACCACGCCGGACGGCCAGTTCCAGACATACGCCACCGAGACCGGCGCCTACATCCGCGACCACTTCTTCGGCGACGACCAGCGGCTGCGCGCCATGGTCGAGGGCATGACCGACGACCAGATCCTGCACCTGGGCCGCGGCGGTCACGACCACCGCAAGATCTACGCCGCCTACTCGGCCGCCCGCGCCCACAAGGGCCAGCCGACCGTGATCCTCGCCAAGACGATCAAGGGCTGGACGCTCGGTCCCAACTTCGAGGGCCGCAACGCCACGCACCAGATGAAGAAGCTGACGGTCGACGACCTCAAGCGCTTCCGCGACCGGCTGCACCTGCCGATCGCCGACAAGGAGCTGGAGAGCGGGCTCCCGCCGTACTACCACCCCGGGCGGGACTCCGAAGAGATCCAGTACATGCACGACCGCCGCAAGGGCCTCGGCGGTTACGTCCCGACACGCGTGGTGCGCTCCAAGCCGCTGGCGCTGCCGGACGACAAGACGTACGCGACCGTGAAGAAGGGCTCCGGTCAGCAGTCGATCGCCACCACGATGGCGTTCGTACGGCTGCTCAAGGACCTCATGCGGGACAAGGAGCTCGGCAAGCGGTTCGTGCTGATCGCGCCGGACGAGTACCGCACGTTCGGCATGGACTCCTTCTTCCCGAGCGCGAAGATCTACAACCCGCTCGGCCAGCAGTACGAGGCCGTCGACCGCGACCTGCTCCTCGCCTACAAGGAGTCGCCGACGGGCCAGATGCTGCACGACGGCATCTCGGAGGCGGGCTGCACGGCCTCCCTCATCGCGGCGGGTTCGGCGTACGCCACGCACGGCGAGCCGCTGATCCCCGTGTACGTCTTCTACTCGATGTTCGGTTTCCAGCGCACCGGCGACCAGTTCTGGCAGATGTCGGACCAGCTGGCGCGCGGCTTCGTGCTGGGTGCGACCGCCGGCCGTACGACGCTGACCGGTGAGGGTCTGCAGCACGCCGACGGCCACTCGCAGCTGCTCGCCTCGACCAACCCCGGCTGTGTGGCGTACGACCCGGCGTTCGGGTTCGAGATCGCGCACATCGTCAAGGACGGCCTGCGGCGCATGTACGGCAGCTCCGAGGAGCACCCGCACGGCGAGGACGTCTTCTACTACCTCACCGTCTACAACGAGCCGATCCAGCACCCGGCCGAGCCGGAGAACGTGGACGTCGAGGGCATCCTCAAGGGTGTCTACCGCTTCAGCGAGGGCACGTCGGGCTCGATCCCGGCGCAGATCATGGCGTCGGGTGTGGCCCTTCCCTGGGCGATCGAGGCGCAGAAGATCCTCGCCGAGGAGTGGAACGTCAAGGCCGACGTCTGGTCGGCGACCTCCTGGAACGAGCTGCGGCGCGAGGCCGTGGAGTGCGAGGAGCACAACCTGCTGCATCCGGAGGAGGAGCAGCGGGTGCCGTATGTGACGCGGAAGCTGACCGGGGTCCAGGGGCCGTTCGTGGCCGTGTCCGACTGGATGCGGGCGGTGCCGGACCAGATCGCCCGGTGGGTGCCGGGGACGTACCAGTCGCTGGGCGCGGACGGCTTCGGGTTCGCGGACACCCGCGGGGCGGCCCGCCGCTTCTTCCACATCGACGCGCAGTCGGTGGTCGTCGCCGTGCTGACGGAGCTGGCGAAGGAAGGGAAGGTGGACCGGTCGGTGCTGAAGCAGGCGATCGACCGGTATCAGCTGCTCGACGTCTCGGCCGCCGATCCCGGGGCTGCCGGGGGCGACGCGTAGCGTCAACGGCTCGACGGGGTGGTGTGCGCCGTGGGTGACCCGTGGGTGACCTGCGGGATACACCACCCCTTCACATTTCCTACGATGCGGACATGAAGCAAGCTCCTGCCCAGGTCCGTTGGGAACGGCATACCCAGCGGCCGCTGTTCGGTCTGGCTCTGGCGTTCGCCGTGGCCTATGCCGTGCCGATCGTCGAGCCGGACGCGGGCCGGGACGCGGTGACCGCGTGCCTCGTAGTGGAGTGGGTGGTGTGGGGGGCGTTCGCGCTGGACTACGTCGTGCGGCTCGCTCTCGCCGAGCGGCGGCGCGAGTTCGTACGGACCCACTGGCTCGATCTGTGTGCGGTCGTCCTGCCGCTGGTGCAGCCGTTGCGGCTGCTGCGGCTCGTGTCGACGTTGCTGCTCGTGGGGCAGCGGGCGCGGATGGCCTCACAGATCCGGCTGACGACGTACGTCGCCGGATCGGTGGTCGGGCTGATGATGTTCGGCTCGCTGGCCGTGCTGTCGGTGGAGCGGGATGCGCCGGGCGGGAACATCAAGACGCCGGGTGACGCGGTGTGGTGGTCCTTTACGACCATGACGACCGTCGGATACGGGGATCATGCGCCGACCACGGGGCTCGGGCGGATGATCGCCGTCGGGTTGATGCTGTCCGGGATCGCCCTGCTGGGTGTGGTGACCGCGAACATCGCCGCGTGGTTCATAGCTCGGTTCGAGATGGACGACGTGGAGGAGCGGCGGCAGACGGAGGCGATACGGGTGCTGACGGAGGAGGTTCGGGCGCTGCGGGCGGAGGTTGCCGAACTGTCGGGCAACCGGAAGGTCGGCGGGGAGCAGGTCCGTTAGCTGGTTGCCCGGCGTGGGGGCCGGCGGGGGTGGGTCGCGCAGCCCGGCGCTGACGGGTGCCGCCCGCGCCCACCCGTGCCGCCCCAGGCGGCACGAATGCCCGCGGTTGAGCGGACGGCACTGCAACGCCCTTAGGGGCGCGGGGAACTGCGCGATCAGCCACACACCGCCCGCAGCCGTCATCAAACCCGCGGCCCCGGGCTCTTGGGCACTAGAACATGCCGTTCCCCGGTGTTGCCGCCCCCGCGAGCCAGATGATGGCCAGCAGGGTGTCTATCGCCCCCAGCACCAACGCGATCAGCGCGGGAACGGGGCGGGCCCCGGTCCAGCTGCGGCCCATCGCCAGCCAACCGCAGGCAATCGCCACGGGGCCGAGGATGATGCCCAGGACGAAGAAGCCGGCGACCGCGCAGATGGTTCCGACGATCCCCAGCGTCGCGCGATCCGGCCCGGTCCGTGACCACGTCCGGCCACGTGAGCGGGGGTACCTGCGCGTTCCATGTCCGAAGCCCGCCATCGTCAACTCCCTGAGTCGGCGTTCGACTTGGCGAGTACCCACGGTGCGCCGGTCATTCCTACGCGTTTCCGGGCCGTCGGCGCGCTGTCCCCCTCCGGCAGCGCGCCGCAGGCCCTGGCTTGACCCAATGTGACGTGCCGCGCGTGCCGGAGGGGAGGGATCCCGGGCGCAGTCACCCTGATAGGCGAACTCCGCCGGAATCGGCGTCAGATGTGCGCCGCGCCCGCGCCCGCCTCCGCGTTCTCGCCCCGCTTGGTGAGGAAGGCGACGAAGACCGCGACGACGGCCACACCCGCGGCGACCAGGGACGCCAGGCTCATGCCGGAGAGGAACGTGTCGTGCGCCACGTCCGTGATCTTCGCGGCGATCTGCTCCGGGGTGCCCGGGGCCAGCGGTGCCACGCCGACCTGGACCGCCTCGGAGGCCTGGGCCTCCTGGGCCGCCGTGAGCGGCGGGAGTCCCGCGTCCGTCCAGTTGCCGGCGAGGTCGCTGTCGACCTTGGAGGCCATGACGGCGCCGAGGACGGCCGTACCGAGGCTGCCGCCGATCTGCATCGCCGCCTGCTGGAGACCGCCGGCCACGCCGGACAGCTCCATGGGCGCGTTGCCGACGATGACCTCCGTGGCGCCGACCATGACCGGCGCCAGGCCGAAGCCGAGCAGGGCGAACCAGACGGACATGATGCCGCTGCCGGTGTCCGCCGCCAGCGTGGACATGCCGTACATGGCGATCGCGGTGGCCGCCATGCCGCCCGCCAGCGGGATGCGCGGGCCCAGCTTGGTGATCAGCGCTCCCGCGAGCGGGGAGCCGACGATCATCATGCCGGTGAGGGGGAGCAGATGCTCGCCCGCCTCGATCGGGCCCATGCCGTGCACGTTCTGCAGGTAGAACGTCACGAAGAACAGGCCGCCCATGAAGGCGATGGCCATCAGGACCATCAGGACGACACCCGCGGAGAGCGGGACGGAGCGGAACAGTCCCAGCGGGATCAGCGGCTCCTTCACCTTCGTCTCCCAGAAGGCGAAGAACGCGAAGAGCAGGACCGACCCGGCGATGAACGCCCACGTCTTGCCGTCGCCCCAGCCCCAGGCCGGGGCCTTGATCAGGGCCCAGACCAGGCAGAACATGGCGCCCGACAGCAGGGCGATGCCCAGGAGGTCGAAGGAGCGCGGGGCGTTCTCGGCGCGGTGGTCGAGCAGGATCATGACGCCGAGGACGACGGCGACGATGCCGACCGGCACGTTGATGAAGAACACCGACTGCCAGTTGACGTGCTCGACGAGCACGCCGCCGAGGATCGGGCCGCCCGCGGTGGAGGCACCGATGACCATGCCCCAGATGCCGATGGCCATGTTCAGCTTCTCGGCCGGGAAGGTCGCCCGCAGCAGGCCGAGCGCGGCCGGCATCAGCAGCGCGCCGAACAGGCCCTGGAAGACGCGGAAGGTGACGACCAGCGCGATGCTGTCGGACAGGCCGATGGCACCGGAGGCGGCGGCGAAGCCGACCACGCCTATGAGGAAGGTCTGGCGGTGCCCGAAGCGGTCGCCGAGCTTGCCGGCCGTGATCAGGGAGACCGCGAGGGCGAGGAAGTAGCCGTTGGTGATCCACTGGACCTGGGCGAAGGTCGCGCCGAGGTCCTTCTGGATGGCCGGGTTGGCGATGGCCACGATGGTGCCGTCGAGGGCCACCATCATGACCCCCACTGCGACGGTGATGAGAGTGAACCAGGGGTGACCGCGCAACCCCTTGGTCTGCGTCGCGTCCGACGGAGCTGCCGGTGCCCTGCCCCCCGACCCCGTCGCTTCGATGGTGGTCTGACTAGTCATGTGTTCGAGGCTAGTGACAGCCACTGACAATTGACAAACCAATTCACAAGTCGGTAACTGACACGTATGGACACACTGCGCGAACGCAAGAAACAGCGCACCCGGGAAGCGCTGCTGCGGACCGCGCTGGAGCTCTTCACGAGCCAGGGCTACGAGCACACCACCGTCGACGACATCGCCGACGCCGTGGACGTCTCGCAGCGCACCTTCTTCCGCTACTTCGCCGGCAAGGAGGAGGCCGCCCTCGCGCTGCAGGAGATGACGGTGGCGCACTTCCTGCAGGCGGTGCGCGAGCGCCCGCCGCACGAGGCCCCGATGGAGGCGCTGCGGCAGGCCGTGCTGGAGGGCTGGGACACGCTCAACGACGTGGTCGAGGCGGTCGTACCGGTCGAGCTGTTCCTGCGCATGTACCAGGTGATCGAGTCGACGCCCGTCCTGCTCGCCGCCCATCTGCGGCGCTCGGTGGAGATCGAGGAGGCGATCGCGCGCATCCTGGCCGAGCGCGAGGGCGTCGACATCGACGCCGACCCGCGGCCGCGGCTGGCGGTGGCCGTCTTCGGCGGGGTGATGCGGCTGACGGAGCGTCAGTGGAGTACGGGTGCGGACTTCAGCCTCGACGCCATGCGGGCGTTGACCGTCTCATATCTCGAACAGGTGGGTCCCGCACTCAGCGAGAGCTGGCGAACACGCTGAGGTCATCGGGGTGTTCCCACCGGTGTGATCGAAACGTGATACCTGTCACTTGGTTAACGCGAGACCCTCCCGTTCTCCTAGTGTGTCCTCCCAGTGACTTCCTTCGACACGTCCCCGCAACTGAACGTCTGGCGCGCCCTGCTCGCGCTGGCCGTGGTGTTCGTGATGCTGGCGACCACCGGCTGGACCGCACTGCGCCATCACCGGAGCACCCCGCCGCTGCAGGCCTCGCTCAGCGCCTGGGAGCACGGCAGCATAGCCGGACACCGGTTGCCGGAGGCCGACTCCTCCCCCGCCCGGCTCGCCCGTTTCTTCGCCTCGCTCACCGATCAGCAGCGCGGCAGCCTCGCCCGCCGCTATCCGCTCGCGGTCGGCAACATGAACGGCGCCCCCGTCCAGCTGCGCTACCGCGCCAACCGCATCGCCCTCGACGAGGCGCGCAAGATCGAGCGGCGGCGGATGCACGACACGAAGCTCACGCCGGACGGGCAGCGTGAGGCGAGCCGCCGTATGCATCGCTTCGAGTCGATGATGCAGGCCGACCGGCACATCCTCGCCTTCGACCCGGAGGGGTCGGGGCGTGCCGCGGAGGTCTTCGGCGATCTGACGAAGGCCGAGCGGATCTCCGTCGTCGTCCCCGGCGTCGACACCAATCTGCTCACCTTCCAGCGCACCAGCCGCAAGTACTCGGCGCCGGTCGGCATGGCGCAGTCCCTGTACGCGGCCGAGCGCGCGGCGAGTGCCTCGACGCCCACGGCCGTGATCGCCTGGGCCGACTACACCACGCCGGAAGGCCTGGGCATCGACTCGGCGACGGCGATGCGGGCGCAGTCCGGGGCCGTCCGTCTGAACGCGCTGGTGCGGGCGCTGCCCGGCAGGTCACCGGTGTCCCTCTTCTGCCACAGCTACGGCTCGGTGCTGTGCGGCCTGGCCGCGCACACGCTGCCGGCACGGGTGGCCGACATAGCGGTGGCCGGCAGCCCGGGCATGCGGGTCGAGAAGGCCTCCCAGCTGCGCACCTCCGCACGCGTGTGGGCGATGCGGGACGCGGACGACTGGGTGCAGGACGTGCCGTACCTCGAACTCGGCGGTCTGGGACACGGGGAGGACCCGGTCTCGGCGGTGTTCGGGGCGCGGGTGCTGTCGGCGCGGGACGCGAAGGGACACGGCGGCTATTTCGAGCCGGGTACGGACAGCGTGCTGAACTTCGCCGAGATCGGGGTTGGCGCGTACGAGTCGGTGCGCTGCGCCGACGATGCCGAGGCCTGCCGGGCGGGTTTGTCCGGCACGGCGTCGGTCGGACGCGCGTAGAGGCGCAGGAACTGCGGTCTGCGCGAGGTGGCGACGGAGGAGCGCGTGCCGCATACGATGAGCCGCATGGGTGATGTACTGGCCGGATTTCATACCACCTGGGAGTTCGAGTCCGACTCCGTGCTCATCCGTCACGAACGGGGGATTCGAACTCCCAAGCTCTTCTCGGCGTTGGGGGAACGCCGTGTTCCCCTTGGGGCCATCGCCGGGGTGACGCTGACGCCGGGGAAGCGGGGCACCGTGGTGCTGCGCGTCGAACCCCGTCCCGGCGCCGATCCGCTGATGGAGGCGGCGGCCGGGCAGCTGAAGGAAGGGTGCGATCCGTATCGGCTGGTGCTGCCCGCGGACAAGGAGACGCTGGCCGAGTACTACGCCGACGAGTTGCGGGCGCAGTTGACGCACTCCGGGCCCGCCGAGGAGTTCCTCGTGGCCGCGCCCGAGGTGCCGTTGCAGTTCAAGGCGTACGACGGAAAGGCGTCCTTCGACGGCAAGACGGTGCACTTCCGGTGGTTCTGGACCGGGGCGTCGTCGGCGAAGTGGAAGGCCGGCGACCAGAGCTTTCCGGTGGCCGAGTTGAGCGGCGTCGAGTGGCGCTCTCCCGAGGTCTTCGAGGGACATCTGCGGTTGCTGCGGCGGGACTCCGCCGACGGCCGGCCGGCGCAGGCCGACCAGGATCCGGCGGCTGTGGTGTTCGGGCTCGGGTACGGGCCGGTGCATGAGTCGCTGCCCTTCGCCGCGGCCGTGCTGGCGGCGGTACGGAAGTCCGGGCCGGTCGCCGCGGTACCGGCAGCGGCACCGCGGCGTGACCCCGCCGACATCGCCGAGCGCATCCGCCACCTGGGAGAACTGCACAAGGCAGGGTTGGTGACGGATGAGGAGTTCTCGGTGAAGAAGGCGGAATTGCTGGCGGAGCTTTAGGACCTACTCCCGTCCGGCAGAAGCGAACCGCATGTCCGCGTACCTGTCGCCTGCCACCTTCGAGGCGATCGGCTCCAGCGCGGCCAACTCCTCCTCACTCAGCACGATCCGCGTCGCCGCCACGTTCTCTTCCACCCGCGTCGGCCTGCGTGTGCCCGGGATCGGGATCACCGGGAGGCCGTGCACCGCGGCCTGTTGCTGGACCCACGCCAGGGCTATCTGGCCCAGGGAGGCGCCGTGGGCCTCGGCCACCGTGCGGATCGGGTCCAGCAGAGCGGCGTTCGCGGCCGCGTTCTCCCCGGTGAAACGGGGCTGTTGGCGGCGGAAGTCATCGGAGGTGAGGTCCTCGGCCTTGGCGAAGGAGCCCGTGAGGAAGCCTCGGCCCAGCGGCGAGTAAGGGACCAGGGTCACGCCCAGTTCGCGGGCCGCCGGGACCACCTTCGGCTCGATGTCGCGGCTGAAGAGCGACCACTCGGACTGGACGGCCGCGATCGGGTGCACGGCCTGCGCGGCGCGCAGCTCGTCCGCCGTCACCTCGCTCAGTCCCAGCTGCTTGACCTTGCCCTCGCGGACCAGGTCCGCCATCGTGCCGACGGTCTCCTCGATGGGGACGTTCACATCGCGGCGGTGCATGTAGTAGAGGTCGATCACGTCGACGTCCAGGCGACGCAGGCTCGCCTCGACGGCCTGGCGGATGTACGGCGCGTCGTTGCGGATGACCCGGCGCGACGGGTCGTCCGGCGGGATCGACAGGGCGAACTTGGTGGCGATGACGACCTCGTCCCGGTGCGCCTTGAAGAACGGCGACAGGAACTTCTCGTTCTCCCCCGCGCCGTAGGCGTCCGCCGTGTCGTACAGCGTGACGCCCAGCTCCAGTGCCCGTTCCAGGGTCGCCCTGGACTCGTCGGCGTTCGTGGGGCCGTACGCGAAGCTCATGCCCATGCAGCCGAGGCCCTGGACACCCACCTCGGGTCCCGTCGCGCCGAGTCGTGCCGCCTCGATCCTGCTGTCCGTCATCCGGCCTTCTCCGTCTTCTCGTGCTCGTACGTGTTGCCCTGCGCGTGCGTCTTGTCCTGCTCGTACAGACGGCCCGCGTCCGCGTAGAAACTGATCTTCCGGTCGAGTACCGCCAGCGTGTCCTGCAGCTCGGCGATCCGGGCGAGGACGTCGCGGCGGGTGGACTCGAGGAGTTCGAAGCGCTCGCCGAACGTGTGGTCGCCCTCGCGCACCAGCTCGGCGTACCGGACCATGTCGGCGACCGGCATGCCGGTGAGCCGCAGCTTGCCGACGAGGTCGAGCCAGTCCAGGTCGCGGTTGCTGTAGCGGCGCTGGCCCGTGTGCGAGCGGCCGATGTGCGGCATGAGGCCGATCCGCTCGTACCAGCGCAGGGTGTGGGCCGTCAGCCCGGTGAAGGCGACGACCTCGCTGATCGTGTAGCTGTCCTGGCCTTCCGGCCGCCGGTGCGGGTGCGGCGGGGCGGCGCAGCTGTCGGTCCTGGTACTCGTGGTCTCCATCACCGTCATGCGCTCCACGCTATGACCTTGGAGTGCGCTCCAAGCAAGCGGAAACGGTAAGAAAACCACGGGACATGGCGTGATCACCGTGGTTAGCGTGCGGGCCATGAGTCTCGTACGCCGTGCCACGCCCGAGGACGCGCAGGAATCGCTGCGTCTGCGCCAGGTGATGATCGACGCGCTGCCCGATGGGGACAGTTCAACCGAGTGGCACGCGGAGTCCCTGCCGGGGCTCAGAGTGAAGCTGGGCGAGGCGGACGGGGACTTCGCCGCGTTCGTCGTCGACCACCCGGACCGGCCGGGGGCGTTGGCGGCGCTGGTGGTCGGCACGGTCGACTACCGGATCGGCAAGGCGGGCAATCCGCGCGGGCTGGCCGGGTACGTCTTCAGCGTCGCCACCGATCCCGGGGCCCGGCGTCGCGGGTACGCGCGCGCGTGCATGGACGAGCTGCTGGTGTGGTTCCGCGAGCGGGGCGCCGGGCAGGTCATGCTCACGGCGTCCCCGGAGGCCGAGCCGCTCTACGCCTCCCTCGGCTTCGCCCACAAGCCGGACCCCACGATGATTCTGAAGCTCTGAGCGGCTTAGGCTCACAGGCATGTCCTTGCAGAGCCTCGCACTGATCGAGAACTGGCCGGTCCCCACCGCCGCCGCGGGTGTCGTCCGGGCGGACGGCACGGTCCCGGGTACGCACGGTCCCGTCGGACACCGCTTCCCCCTCGCCTCGGTCACCAAGCCGCTGGCCGCCTACGCCGTCCTCGTCGCGTACGAGGAGGGGGCCGTCGAGCTCGACGAGCCGGCCGGGCCCGAGGGCTCGACGGTGCGGCATCTGCTCGCGCACACCTCGGGGCTGGCCTTCGACGAGCACCGGGTGACGGCCCCGCCCGGTGAGCGGCGGCTGTACTCCAACGCCGGGTTCGAGCAGCTCGGGGACCACATCGCCAAGGCGACGGACATCCCGTTCGCGGAGTATCTGCGGCAGGCGGTGCTGGAGCCGCTGGGCATGACGGCCACCTCGCTGGAGGGCTCCCCGGCGAAGGACGGGGTGTCGACGGTCGAGGACCTGCTGCGGTTCGCGGCGGAGGTGCAGGCGCCGCGGCTGCTGGACCCGCGGACGGTCGCCGAGGCGATGACCGTGCAGTACCCGGGGACGAAGGGCGTGCTGCCGGGCTACGGGCACCAGAACCCGAACGACTGGGGGCTCGGCTTCGAGATCCGCAACGGCAAGTCCCCGCACTGGACGGGCTCTTCCTCCTCGCCACGCACCTTCGGGCATTTCGGGCAGTCGGGTACGTTCCTGTGGATCGACCCGGACGCGGGAGCGGCCTGCGTCGCGCTGACGGACCGGGCGTTCGGGCCGTGGGCGATCGAGGTGTGGCCGGCCTTCACCGACGCCGTGCGCGCCGGGCTGTAGTCCGGTCGGCGGCCCCTTCTCCCGCCCGGGGCTCGGGCTCCGGACGGGCCCCAGGGGTCTCCGACTCTCCCTCGGCGTCGATGTGCGGCAGCACCCGGTCCAGCCACCTCGGGGTCCACCAGGCATGCGGGCCCAGCAGGGTCATCACGGCGGGCACCATGAGCAGCCGGACCACGCTGGCGTCGATGAGCACGCTGACGGCGAGCCCCAGGCCGAGCATCTTGACCACGATGTTGTCGCTGACGATGAAGGCGGCGAAGACGCTCATCATGATCAGTGCCGCGCAGGTGATCACACGGGCGGTGATCTCCAGTGCGTGGGCGACCGAGCCCTTCGCGTCCCCGGTGCGCAGCCAGGCCTCGTGCACGCGGGACAGCAGGAAGATCTCGTAGTCCATGCTCAGCCCGAAGATGATGGCGAACATCATCATCGGCACATAGCTCTCGATGGGCACCTTGCCGTTGACGCCCAGCGCGGGCCCGCCCCAGCCCCACTGGAACACGGCGACGACCACGCCGTACGAGGCGGCGATCGACAGGACGTTGAGGACGGCCGCCTTCAGGGCCACGAGCACGCCGCGGAAGACCGCGAGGATGATCAGGAAGGCCAGGGCGACCACGACGCAGATGATCAGCGGCAGCCGGCTCGCGACGATGTCGCGGAAGTCGACCTGCGCGGCCGTCGTGCCGGTGACGTAGCCCTTGGCGTCGGTGCCGGAGACCGCGTCGGGCAGCGTGTCGTCGACGAGCCGGTTGGTGAGATCGGTGGTGTCCGCGTTCTGCGGGGACTTCGCCGAGTAGACCGTGCCGACCAGGACGTCACCGTCCTTCGTCGGCGTCAGGGGTGTCACGAAGGAGGTTCCGGACGCGTCATTGAGGGCCTTCTGAGCCTTCGAGGCCAGGTCCGAGCGCTGCGAGTCCGGTACGGAGCTCTGGTCGACGACGACGGTGAGGGGCCCGTTGGAGCCGGCACCGAACGCGTCGGTCATCAGGTCGTAGGCCCGACGGTCGGTGAACGAGGTGGGATCGGCGCCGTCGCCGATGTGGCCGAGCTGGATCGAGAAGACGGGGATCGCCAGCACCGCCACGGTGGCGAGGCCCGCGGACAGGTACCGCAGCGGATGGCGCTCGACGCGCTGGGCGTAGCGGTGCCAGGTGCCCGTGACCTCGGCGCCCGGTTCGGCGTCGGTCTCGGCGATCGGGCGGCGCAGGTGGTAGCGGTCGATACGGCGGCCGATCAGCCCCAGCAGAGCGGGCACCAGGGTCAGCGCGCCCAGGACGGCCGAGACGACCGTGACGGCCGCGGCGACGCCGAGTTTGCCGATGAAGCTCACGCCGGACACCCACAGGCCCATGAGGGCGACGATCACCGTCGTACCGGACACGAGCACCGCACGCCCGCTGGTGGCGGCGGCGTGGCCGGCGGCGCGCACCGGGTCGGCGCCGTCCATGAGGCCCTGCCGGTGCCGGGTGATCAGGAACAGGGCGTAGTCGATACCGACGCCGAGGCCGATCATCGTGGCCAGGGTGGGCGAGACCGTGGCGAAGGTGAACGCGATGGCGAGCAGCCCGAGACAGGCGAGGCCGCCGACCACGCTGATCAGCGCGGTGATCAGGGGCAGCCCGGCGGCGATCACACTGCCGAACCCGACCAGCAGCACCACGATGGCGACGCCGAACCCGATCAGCTCGCTCACCCGGTCGTCGGCGGCGGGCCGCGCCAGCTCCCCGAGCGATCCGCCGTACTCGACGTCGGCGCCGGCGGACCGCAGCGGCTGTACGGCGTCGTCGACTCCGTGGAGGTAACTGTCACCGAGGAGGGACGGCTGCTCGTCGAAGCGGACGGTGATGTAGCCGGTCTTCCCGTCGGAGGACACCGGCCCGACCTTCGAGGAGGTGGCGCCCAGGGGGTTCTGCACCGCCAGGACGTGCGGCAGTTTCTGCAGGTCGGCGACGGCGGTCGACATCTGCGAGCCGAGCGAGGACAGCGCCTTGTCGTCGTCGTGCAGGACGATCTGGCTGCTGTAGCCGCCGGCCTGCGGATCATGCTGCTGGAGAACATCCAGG
The DNA here is from genome assembly GCF_044465645.1 of Streptomyces sp. NPDC049627. NCBI lineage: Bacteria > Bacillati > Actinomycetota > Actinomycetes > Kitasatosporales > Streptomycetaceae > Streptomyces > Streptomyces sp. NPDC049627. The sequence continues at coordinate 301,937 of NZ_JBITLW010000005.1, forward strand.
CCTTCCTGCGACTGGACGTTCGAGAGCGCGAAGTCGTCGGAGTAGGTCCCGCCATGGATGTGGTTGAGTGCTTGCAGCCCGCCCAGTGCGACCAGCCAAGCGACGATCACGATCACGAAGTGGTGCGCACACCATTCACCGAGCCGCCGCAGCCCCCCGGTGCCTTTCCGTCTGGCCATAGCCTCGGCTCTTCTCTGCCGAGCGGGTGTCCGACACCTCCATTGGACGCCTCTTGGGCCACTCCGTCATCTCGGGCACCACGGCTAGCGGCCCATCTCCCACACGAGCAGCTCCGCCGCGCTCACCCCCACCGCCTCCACGTCCTCGGCGTCCGTGATGCGCACCGCGTCCCCGGCGCTCAGCTCCTCGCCGCCCAGCCGCACTTCCCCGCGCACGACATGGACGTACACATACGCCCCGTCCGGCACCGCCGACCGCTCCCCCGCCCCCAGCCGCCGCACGTGGAGCAGGGCGCCCGCCTCCGCAACGGCGTACGGCGTCGAGTCCGCGATGCCGTGGACGATCTCGTACGACGGCTCGCCGCCCGGCGTCAGCGGGGCCAGCCAGGTCTGGATGAAGGTCAGGGGGGTGCCGGCGTCGTTGCGCTCCACGTGCCGTACCCCACCCGCCGAGCTGAGCCGCTGCACGTCGCCGGGCCGCACCCGGGTCTCGTGCCCCGCCGAGTCGCGGTGGGTCAGCTCTCCCTCGACCACCCACGTCACGATCTCGGTGTGGCTGTGCGGATGCTCGTCGAAGCCGGCGCCCGGGGCGAGCCGCTCCTCGTTGCAGGCGATCATCGCGCCGAAGCGGAGGTTGTCGGGGTCGTAGTGGGGCCCGAAGGAGAAGGCATGGCGCGACACGATCCCCGCTGCCGGATCCCCTCCCGGATAGCGCTCCGCAGCGCGCCGTACATCCATCACACGCACCACGGTAGCCGTGCCGACCAGCCCACACCGACGCCGGGCAAGAGCCCACCAACCTCCCCCGGTCCGACGACACCGGCCGCGAGGGAGCCGCAGGGGCGCGTCGGTGTCGAGAGGCCGAACGCGCGGAGGCCCGAAGGGCTGAGCACGATCGGCCTCTCGACACCGACATGTGGCGCCCCGAAGGCGACCGAGCCAGACATTCGGCACCCCACCTGCAAAAGGCACTGCACAGCCCACCAGCTGTCAAGCACACACCCTCCGGCGCACGCACCCGTCCCGATAAGGCAGTCTTGTCCCCGTGCCCGAACCCGAAGCCCGCAAGTCCCCCGCCCCCGCGCACGACGTCCACCCCCACGCCGCGACCCTGAGGCGGCTCGAGAAGTCCTCCGGTTCGCTCGCCGCGCAGGCGATCGCGCGGATGGACGAGACGCTGCCGTGGTACCGGGCCATGCCCCCGGAGAACCGTTCCTGGATCGGTCTCGTCGCCCAGGCCGGTATCGCCGCCTTCACCGAGTGGTTCCGGCGTCCCGACGCACCCCAGGCCATCTCCACCGACGTCTTCGGGACCGCGCCGCGCGAGCTGACCCGGGCCATCACCCTCCGCCAGACCGTCGAGATGGTGCGCACGACCATCGAGGTCATGGAGTCCGCCATCGACGAGGTGGCGGCTCCCGGTGACGAGAGCGTCCTGCGCGAAGCCCTGCTGGTGTACGCCCGTGAGATCGCCTTCGCCACCGCGCAGGTCTATGCCCAGGCCGCCGAGGCACGCGGTGCCTGGGACGCGCGCCTGGAGTCCCTCGTCGTGAACGCCGTACTCAGCGGCGAGGCCGACGAAGGAGCGGTGTCACGCGCCGCCGCACTCGGCTGGAACTCCCCCGAGCACGTCTGCGTCGTCCTCGGCACCGCGCCCGACGGGGACTCCGAACTGACCGTCGAGGCGATCCGGCGGGCCGCCCGGCATGCCAAGTTGCAGGTGCTGACCGGGGTGCTCGGGGACCGGCTGGTCGTCATCGCGGGCGGCAGCGACAACCCGCTCGCCGTGGCCAAGTCGCTGATCGGGCCGTTTGCCGCAGGTCCCGTCGTCGCGGGGCCCGTGGTGCCGGATCTGCTGGCCGGCACGCGGTCGGCGCAGGCCGCGGCGGCCGGCCTGAAGGCGTGTTCCGCCTGGCAGGACGCCCCGCGGCCGGTACTGGCGGACGACCTGCTTCCGGAACGTGCCATCGCCGGGGATCCGAGTGCGCGTGAGCAGTTGGTGGAGGAGATCTACAGACCGCTGGAGGAGGCCGGGTCGGCTCTTCTGGAGACGCTCTCCGTCTATCTCGAGCAGGCGAGCAGTCTGGAGGGCGCGGCACGGATGCTGTTCGTGCATCCCAACACCGTGCGCTACCGGCTTCGACGTGTGACTGACGTCACCGGCTGGTCGCCGTCCGATGTACGCTCCGCGTTCACGTTGCGGATCGCGCTGATCCTGGGGCGTCTGGTGGATGGAGATCTTCAGCTCTAGGCTTTTGTCGGGGGCCCACAAATCCCCCTCGCGTTCTTCGTCCTTGTCCCCACGGGCGGCGTCGGCCGTCCCCAAGAGAGAGTGTGAGAGTGCTCGTACTCGTCGCTCCCGGCCAGGGCGCCCAGACGCCCGGCTTCCTGACCCCCTGGCTCGAACTCCCCGGTGCCGCCGACCGCGTCGCCGCGTGGTCGGACGCCATCGGACTGGACCTCGCCCACTACGGCACGCAGGCCGACGCGGACGCGATCCGGGACACGGCGGTGGCGCAGCCGCTGCTCGTGGCCGCCGGCATCCTGTCCGCCGCGGCACTCGGTGACATCTCGCCGGGCGCCGTCGCGGGACACAGCGTCGGTGAGATCACCGCGGCCGCCTTCGCGGGCGTCCTCGACGACACCGCCGCGCTGACCCTCGTCCGCAAGCGGGGCCTGGCCATGGCCGAGGCCGCCGCGATCACCGAGACCGGTATGTCGGCGCTGCTCGGCGGCGACCCGGAGACCTCGGTCGCGCACCTGGAGAAGCTCGGCCTGACTCCGGCGAACATCAACGGCGCCGGCCAGATCGTGGCCGCGGGCACGATGGAGCAGCTCGCCGCGCTGAACGAGGACAAGCCCGAGGGGGTGCGCAAGGTCGTCCCGCTGAAGGTCGCGGGCGCCTTCCACACGCACCACATGGGCCCCGCGGTGGAGAAGCTCGCCGAGGCCGCCAAGGAGCTCGTGCCCGCCGACCCGAAGCTCACCTACGTCTCCAACAAGGACGGCCGGGCGGTCGCCGCCGGCGCCGAGGTGCTGGAGCGCCTCGTCGGGCAGGTCGCCAACCCGGTCCGCTGGGACCTGTGCATGGAGACCTTCAAGGAGCTCGGTGTCACGGCCCTGATCGAGGCGTGCCCGGGTGGCACGCTGACCGGTCTGGCCAAGCGCGCACTGCCGGGTGTGCAGACCCTGGCGCTCAAGACCCCCGACGACCTGGACGCTGCTCGCGAGCTCATCGCCGAGCACGCCTGACAAGGAGCCCCGGAGCATGGCGAAGCTGAAGCCCAGCAAGGGCGCCCCGTACGCACGCATCCTCGGTGTCGGCGGTTACCGCCCGACGCGGGTCGTGCCCAACGAGGTGATCCTGGAGAAGATCGACTCGTCCGACGAGTGGATCCGTTCGCGCTCCGGCATCGAGACGCGGCACTGGGCGAACGACGAGGAGACCGTCGCCGCGATGTCGATCGAGGCGTCCGGCAAGGCGATCGCCGACGCGGGGATCTCCGCCGAGCAGATCGGCGGCGTGATCGTCTCGACCGTCTCGCACTTCAAGCAGACCCCGGCCGTGGCGACGGAGATCGCGGACAAGCTGGGCACGAACAAGGCCGCCGCCTTCGACATCTCGGCCGGCTGCGCGGGCTTCGGCTACGGCCTCACCCTCGCCAAGGGCATGATCGTCGAGGGCTCCGCCGAGTACGTCCTCGTCATCGGCGTCGAGCGGCTGAGCGACCTGACCGACCTGGAGGACCGGGCGACGGCCTTCCTGTTCGGCGACGGCGCCGGCGCGGTCGTCGTGGGCCCGTCCAAGGAGCCGGCCATCGGCCCGACGGTCTGGGGCTCGGAGGGCGACAAGTCCGAGACGATCAAGCAGACCGTGCCGTGGACGGACTACCGCTCCGGCGAGGTCGAGAAGTTCCCTGCGATCACGCAGGAGGGCCAGGCGGTCTTCCGCTGGGCCGTGTTCGAGATGGCGAAGGTCGCCCAGCAGGCGCTGGACGCGGCCGGGATCACCTCGGACGAGCTGGACGTCTTCATCCCTCACCAGGCCAACGAGCGGATCATCGACTCGATGGTGAAGACTCTCAAGCTGCCGGAGCACGTCACGGTCGCCCGCGACGTACGCACCACCGGCAACACCTCGGCCGCCTCGATTCCGCTCGCGATGGAGCGGCTCCTGGCGACCGGCGAGGCGAAGAGCGGCGACACCGCGCTGGTCATCGGATTCGGGGCGGGTCTCGTGTACGCCGCCACGGTCGTTACTCTCCCCTAGGCACTCCGTGCCGGATCATGCGAACCGGCACGGGAGAACCGCACCACCCGCCGCTGCCGCGGTGGGAGCCAAAACCCTCTGAACAACCTGAACAATCAACGAAGGAGCGCCAAGATGGCCGCCACTCAGGAAGAGATCGTCGCCGGTCTTGCCGACATCGTGAACGAGATCGCCGGCATCCCGGTTGAGGACGTCCAGCTGGACAAGTCCTTCACCGACGACCTGGACGTCGACTCGCTGTCCATGGTCGAGGTCGTCGTCGCCGCCGAAGAGCGCTTCGACGTCAAGATCCCGGACGAGGACGTCAAGAACCTCAAGACGGTCGGCGACGCGACCGACTACATCCTCAAGCACCAGGGCTGATCCACCGATCAGGCCCCAGGGCTGAACTGCCCCGCCACCCGGCGGTGGCGCCGCTGAATCCCCATTCCTTGGAGAAAGAATTCCCGTGAGCTCGACCAATCGCACCGTGGTCGTCACCGGTATCGGCGCAACCACACCGCTGGGTGGCGACGCAGCCTCTACCTGGGAGGGCCTCATCGCCGGCAAGTCCGGCGTCAAGCCCCTGGAGCAGGAGTGGGCCGCCGAGCAGGCGGTCCGTATCGCCGCGCCGGTCGCCGTGGAGCCGACCGAGGTCATCCCCCGGCCGCAGGCCCGCCGTCTGGACCGCTCGGCGCAGTTCGCGCTGATCGCCGCCCAGGAGGCGTGGAAGGACGCCGGGTTCGAGGCCAAGGCCGGTGAGGACCCGAACGTCGACCCCGACCGCCTCGGTGCGGTCATCGCCTCCGGCATCGGCGGCGTGACGACGCTGCTCGACCAGTACGACGTGCTGAAGGAGAAGGGCGTCCGCCGCGTCTCCCCGCACACCGTCCCCATGCTGATGCCGAACAGCCCCTCCGCCAACGTGGGTCTGGCCGTGGGCGCCCGCGCGGGTGTGCACACGCCGGTCTCGGCGTGCGCGTCGGGCGCGGAGGCCATCGGCTACGCCATCGAGATGATCCGTACGGGCCGCGCCGACGTCGTCGTCGCGGGTGGCACGGAGGCGGCGATCCATCCGCTGCCGATCGCCGCGTTCGGCAACATGATGGCGATGTCCAAGAACAACGAGAACCCGCAGGGTGCGTCGCGTCCCTACGACGTCGCCCGTGACGGTTTCGTCCTCGGTGAGGGCGCCGGTGTCGTCGTCCTGGAGTCCGCCGAGCACGCCGCCAAGCGCGGTGCCCGTGTGTACGCCGAGGCGGTCGGGCAGGGCATCTCCGCCGACGCGCACGACATCGTGCAGCCCGAGCCGGAGGGGCGCGGCATCTCGCAGGCCCTGGAGAACCTCCTTGAGCGCACCGACCTGGACCCGGCGGAGATCGTGCACGTCAACGCGCACGCCACGTCGACGCCGGCCGGTGACATCGCCGAGCTGAAGGCGCTGCGGAAGGTGTTCGGTGACGACGCCGACCACATGGCCGTGTCGGCCACGAAGTCGATGACGGGGCATCTGCTGGGCGGCGCCGGTGGTGTGGAGACCGTGGCGACGGTGCTCGCGCTGTACAACCGGGTTGCCCCGCCGACGATCAACGTCGAGAACCTGGACCCGGAGGCCGAGGCGAATGCCGACGTCGTCCGTGGTGAGGCGCGCAAGCTGCCTGTTGAGGGGCGGATTGCTGCGCTGAACGACTCGTTCGGGTTTGGTGGGCACAACGTGGTTCTGGCGTTCCGGACGATCTGACACCGGCGTTAGCTGAAAGTGGCCCGGACTCTGGGAAGAGTTCGGGCCATTCGCCGTTGGTTGATCTGTTGTCGGCCGACTACCGGCCGGTGGGGGCTTGTCGCGCAGTTCCCCGCGCCCCTGAAAGACTCGGCGTTGCCGCCCCGGTCTGTCTAGACGACCTGGTGGAGCCAGCGGACCGGGGCGCCCTCGCCCGCGTACCTGAAAGGCTCCAGTTCGTCGTCCCACGGCTTGCCCAGGAGCTTGGCGATCTCCGCCTCCAGGTCCGTCTCGCCGCGCTGGGAGCGGGCCAGCGCCGCGCGCAGGCGGTCCTCGGGGATGAGGATGTCGCCGTGGATGCCCGTCACCGCGTGGAAGATGCCCAGGTCGGGGGTGCAGCTGTAGCGTTCGCCCTCGGCGGTGGGGCAGGGCTCGGCCGTGACCTCGAAGCGGAGGAGGTGCCAGCCGCGCAGGGCCGACGCCAGCTTCGACGCCGTGCCCGCCTCGCCCTGCCAGGAGAACTCAGAGCGCCAGGTGCCGGGCGCGGCCGGCTGCCGGATCCAGTCGAGGTTGACGCGCGTGCCGAGCACCCCGGCGACGGCCCACTCGACGTGCGGGCACAGCGCGCGCGGCGCGGAGTGCACGTACAGAACTCCACGTGTCGTCACCGGTACCTCCGGGCAGAGCGGACATCATGCGAACTGGCGGACGATAGTGGCCGGGCAGCCACGTTGATGGCGAGGCTACCGTGCGGCGGCGCAAGGAGTGTGACGTACCGTCGGTCCCGGTGCCGTGAAACGCCCGCCATTCACCCGGCAGGACGCTTGTACGGGTGTGAGCCGTTCCATGAGCCGGGCGGGAACCCTTGTGCGTTGTTATGGGTTGGAAACCATGACACGACCTGACGAGGGGATGGACCAGGCATGCGGACACGACGGCACGTTGCGCGCGCTGTCCTCGTCACCGTGACCGCGGCCGTCCTGGGCGTCGCCGGCTGTGATGCGGTCGGCGGCAACTCCCCGGGCCCGTCCGGCACCGAGGCGCAGAGTGCGCGTCCGTCCCCGAAGCCGACCCCGGACTGGGACCGCAGCCCGGCCTCGATCGCGGCCGTGGGCGACTCCATCACGACCGGTTTCGACGCCTGTTCGGTGCTGTCGGACTGCCCGGAGGTCTCGTGGGCGACCGGCAGCAGTCCCCGGGTGGACAGTCTCGCCGTACGGCTGCTGGGGAAGGCGAAGGCGGCCGGGCACAGCTGGAACTACGCGGTGACCGGGGCGCGGATGGCGGATCTGCCCGGTCAGATGAGCCGGGCGGTGGCGCGCAGGCCGGAGCTGGTGACGGTGATGGCGGGGGCGAACGACGCCTGCCGGGACACGACCGACGCGATGACCCCGGTGGCCGATTTCCGTTCCCAGTTCGAGGAGGCCATGGGCACGCTGCGGGACGCCCTGCCGAAGGCCCAGGTGTATGTCGCGAGCGTGCCGAACCTGATGCGGCTGTGGGAGCAGGGCCGTACGAACCCGATGAGCAAGCAGGTGTGGGGGCTCGGCATCTGCCCGTCGATGCTGAGCGAGCCCGACTCCCTGACCACGGCGGCGAAGCAGCGGCGCGAGACGGTGCAGGAGCGGGTCGAGGCGTACAACGAGGTGCTGGAGCAGGTCTGTGCGAAGGACCGGCGCTGCCGGTTCGACGACGGCGCGGTGTACGACTTCCGCTTCGGCACCGACCAGCTCAGCCAGTGGGACTGGTTCCACCCGAGTGTGAACGGGCAGGCGCGGCTGGCCGAGATCGCCTACCGGACGGTCACTCACTAGTCTTCCGCTCATGAGCGAACACTTCGGCACACTTTCCGACGGCACGCCGGTCCACCGTTGGACCCTGGAGCGCGCCGGCGTCCAGGTGCGGGTGCTGTCGTACGGCGGGATCGTGCAGTCGCTTCAGGTGCCGGACCGGGACGGACGCGCGGCGAACGTGGTGCTCGGTTTCGCCGACCTGGACGGCTATCTCTCCCACCCGGGGCCCTACTTCGGCGCCCTCATCGGGCGGTACGCCAACCGGATCGCGGGCGGCCGCTTCGCGCTGGACGGCCTGACGTACACCCTCGCACCCAACAACGCGCCCAACTCCCTGCACGGCGGCGAGCACGGCTTCGACAAGCGGGTGTGGGAGGCGACGCCGGTCGAGCACGGTGTGCGGCTCAGCCGGGTCAGCCCGCACGGCGAGGAGGGCTTCCCGGGGCGCCTGGAGGTCACGGCGACCTACACGCTGGAGGCGGACGGGGCGCTGCGGATCGCGTACGAGGCGGTGACGGACGCGCCGACCGTGGTGAACCTGACCAACCACAGCTACTTCAACCTCGCCGGATCGCAGGCCGGCGTCGCGGGCGGCCATGAACTGCGGCTGGCCGCCTCCCGGTTCACACCGGTCGACGCGGACCTGATTCCGACCGGCTCCCTGGACGAGGTCGCGGGCACCCGCTTCGACTTCCGCCAGGGACGGAAGGTGGGCGCCGGGTACGACCACAACTTCGTGCTGGACAAGGGGGTGACGGGGCGCGCGGAGGAGGTCGCCGAGCTGTACGACCCGGCGTCGGGGCGGGTGCTGACGGTGGCGACCACCGAGCCCGGCCTCCAGCTGTACACCGCCGACCATCTGACCGAGCCCTTCGCCCCGGGCGACGGCATCGCGCTGGAGACGCAGCACTTCCCCGACTCGCCGAACCGGCCGGAGTTCCCGAGCACGGTGCTGCGGCCGGGCGAGGTGTTCCGGTCGGAGACGGTGTACGGATTCTCGGTCCGTTAGGTGTACGGATTCCCGGTCCGCCAGAAGGGCCCTGACGAGGACCCCAGCCCCGGCCCGGGCGTCAGGACCCGGGCCGGGGCTGTTCCTGGGGTACTTCTCCCGGATCAGACGTTAATGGTCGTCGTGACCCGCCGGTCGGCGATCGAGCGCCCCACCTGGATCTCGTACGAACCCTTCACAAAGGTCCACGCATTGGTCTTCTCGTCCCACGTCTCGAACGCACGGCGCGGGATGTCGATCACCGCTTCGGCGGTCTCCCCCGGCCCCGCCTCCACGCCCGCGAACCCGGCGAGCCACCGCGCGGGACGGTCGGCGTCGGGCTCGCCCGGCGCCAGATAGACCTGGACGACCTCCCGCCCCGCGCGCTCGCCGGAGTTGCGGACGCGGACCCTGACCGTCGTGCCCTCGGCCTCGGCGGACTCGTAGGTCCATTCGGTGTAGCCGAGGCCGTGCCCGAAGGGGTACGCCGGGACGCGGCCCTCCTTCTCCCAGGCGCGGTAGCCGATGAAGACGCCCTCCGCGTAAGGGAGTTCGCCGTTCGAGGGGACGACCCTGCTGACCGGGGCGTCGGTCAGGGAACCCCAGGTGGTGGGCAGCCGGCCGCCCGGCTCGTGGGTGCCCGTGAGGACGTCCGCCAGGGCCGCGCCGCCCTCCTGGCCGGGGAACCAGCTGAGCAGGACGGCGTCGACGTCCTCGCGCCACGGCAGCTCCACCGGGGAGCCGGAGTTGACGACCACGACGGTGCGGGGGTTGGCGGCGGCGACGGCGCGGACCAGGTCGTCCTGGCGGCCGGGCAGCCTCAGGTCCCCGCGGTCGAAGCCCTCGGACTCGACGCGCTCGGTGGTCGCCACCACCACGACGGCCGTGTCGGCGTTCCGCGCCGCTTCGACGGCCTCGGCGATGAGTTCGTCGGGGTCGCGCTGCGGGTCCTGGTGGGCGAGGGCGAAGATGACCGCCTGCATCGGGATGTCGTCGGTGCCTTCGACGACGTGGGTGAGGGAGACCTCGACCGGTTCGCCGGCGGTCAGGTCGACCTGGGCGCGGGGCGTGGGCTCGCCGAAGAAGGTGATGAAGGGGTCGTCCTTCGGCGGGGTCTGGACGGCGTCGAAGTACGTGGTGCCGCCGATGGTCAGGGTGAAGGCGCCGATGCCCTGGATGCCGAAGGTGTGCGAGCCGCTCTCGCGCGGGGTGAAGGTGCCGGTCAGCTCGATGGTGTGCAGCCGCATGGGGGTCCCCCCGCTCGAGCGAAGTCGAGAGTGGGGGAGGGTGACGCCTTCGGGCAGGCCCGAGGGCCCCATCCACTTGATCTGGCCGCCCGGCGCGGAGTCGGTGCCGATGACGTCGCCGTCGGCGTCCCGGCACACGGCGCGCAGCGCGAACCGCGTGTCGAAGACGGAGAGCTCGGTGTTGGGGTCGGCGCCGACGGCGTAGGTGAGGGTCCCTTCGGGGAGGGCGGCGGTGAGGCCGTCGAGCGGGGAGACGATCCGGGCGGGGAAGACGGTGGCGGAGCCGCCGCCGAGGACGCGGGCGTCGCGGGCGGCGGCGCCGATGAGCGCGACGGTGCCGTTCGGCCGCAGCGGGAGGGCGCCCCGGTTGCGGACGAGGACGAAGGAGCGGCGGGCGATCTCGCGGGCCAGCGCGCTGCCGTCGACGGCCTCGGGCACCTCGGCGACGACGGGCTCGGCCCCTTCCAGGATTCCGACGCGGGCGGCGAGCCGCAGGACGTTGCGTACGGCGTCGTCGACCTTGGCCTCGGCCACCTCGCCGTCCCGTACGGCCCGGGCGAGGGCGGGGCCGTACACGGTCTGCGGGCCCGGCATGGCGACGTCGAGGCCGCCCTCGATCGCGCCGGCGGTCGAGCGGGCGGCCAGCCAGTCGGAGACGTTGTAGCCGTCGAAGCCCCATTCGCCGCGCAGGACTTCGTTCACGAGGTAGTGGTGCTCGGTCATCGTGGTGCCGTTGACCGTGTTGTAGGCGGTCATGATGCCCCAGGGGTGGGCGTTGGCGACGATGATCTCGAAGGGCGACAGGTACAGCTCGCGCAGAGCACGCTCGCTCACGGTGTTGTTCACCGTGAAGCGGTCGGTCTCGGCGTCGTTGGCGACGAAGTGCTTGACGGTGGTGCCGACGCCGCCGGACTGGACGCCGTTCACATAGCCCGCGCCGATCGTGCCCGTCAGATACGGGTCTTCGCTGTAGGCCTCGAAGTGACGGCCGCCGAGCGGGGAGCGGTGGAGGTTCACGGTGGGGGCGAGGAGCACGTGGACGCCCTTGCGGCGGGACTCCTGGGCGAGCAGCACCCCTGCCCTGCGGGCGAGTCCGGGGTCCCAGGTGGCGGCGAGGGCGGTGGGCGAGGGCAGTGCGACGGAGGGGTCGTCGGCGGTCCAGCGCACGCCCCGGACGCCGATCGGGCCGTCGGACATGACGAGGGACTTCAGGCCGATCTCGGGGAGCGCGGGAAGGGTCCACATGTCCTGGCCGGAGAGCAGCCGTGCCTTCGCGTCGAGGTCCAGCCGGGCGAGCGCTGCCTCGACGACCGCCTCGCGTGCTGCATCGGCCTGGGTGCGGGTTCCCGCCATGGCGGTGCCTCCTCGTTGGGTCCGGGGTGTGCCGGGTGCGCCTCCATCGTGCAGCGGTTACCTGTAGACCGGTAGGTTTCGTTATCCTGCTGTTATGTTCACGCCGCTGCCATGCCGTACGGTGGCGCCATGAACGCGAGGGTCAGGAGCGAGGAGCGCCGCGCGGAGATCGTGCAGGCCGCTCTGGAGGTGATCGCCGAGCGTGGATACCGGGGCGCCAGCCTGGCTGCGGTCGCGGAACGCGTCGGACTGACCCAGCAGGGGCTGCTGCACTACTTCCCGACCAAGGACGCGCTGCTCGTCGCGGTGCTCGAGGACCGGGACCGGTGGGACGCGATGCCCACCACCCGGCTGCGGGTCGAGCTGATCGCCTCGATCGTCGAGTACAACGCCATGCGGCCCGCCATCATCCAGACCTTCTCGGCGCTGCTCGGCGAGAGCGTGACGGAGGGACATCCGGCGCGCGAGTACTTCACCGAGCGGTACACGCGGGTGCGCGCCAACCTGGCGGAGGTGCTGCGCACCGAGTACGGCGACCGCCTGCCCAGCGGTCTCACACCCGAGCGGGCCGCTCCCTTGCTGGTGGCGATCATGGACGGTCTCCAGTACCAGTGGCTGCTGGACCCGGAGTCGGTGGACATGCCGGCCGCGTTCCGGGACTTCCTCACGCTGCTGGGTGAGAACTGACCGCCGCGATCAGCACCATGGCGTAGACCACTCCCGTCACGGGATACTTCCGGCGTCCCGCATCACGCACGTCCCCCACCGTGACGGAAGGACCGGAACTCCCTTGAATTCCATACGCGTTCGGATCGGCATCCTCGCAGTCGCCCTGCTGGCCGGGATGTCGGCCCCCGCAACCGGGGCGGCCGCCGCCGGGGCGGCACCCGCGCCGACCGTCGAGGAACAGCGCCTCGACAAGACGGTCCCCCAGGAGATCCTGCGACGGTCCGGATTCGACGCCGTGGCGGAGGACTTCGCCCGCGACCTCGGCGCCGCGCGCTCTTACGCGCAGGCCCGCCACATCGTCGTACGCGAGGGATCGGCGCTGTGGCGCAGGGCCGTCGACCGGGCGCAGGGGCGGGGGCCGGCCGGCGGTGATCTGAGCCGGGACGACGATCGGCCGTTGTACTGGGCGCGGCTGGGGATGACCAGGGAGGTGCGGACCTGGGAGCCGCGGTTCGGGCTGAGTGACGATCAACGGGCCGCACTGCTCGGCGAGTTGGAGCGGGCCTCGCGCGGACAGACCGCGATCCGGTATCCGCACGGCAAGGGGCTGAAGCGGATCCTGGTCACCGGCTTCGATCCCTTCACCCTGGACCGGGACATCCGTATCTCCAACCCGTCCGGTGCCACCGCGCTCGCCCTCGACGGCACGGTGATCGAGACGGCGGACGGGCCGGCGCGGGTGGAGACCGCCGTGTTTCCGGTGCGCTGGCAGGACTTCGCCGACGGGACGGTGGAGCGGACGCTGCGGCCCTATCTGAAGGCGGTCGACCTGTTCACGACCGTGAGTCAGGGGCGGGTCGGGCGGTTCGACGTGGAGCGGACCAACGGGGCCTGGCGGGGCGGCTTCCCGGACAACGAGAACCTCTCCCGCACCGAGACCGTCCCCGTCACCGATCCGGCCTCGCAGCCGCAGTGGACGACGACGACGCTGCCGTACAAGGAGATCGTCGCCGCGGACACCGGACGGTTCCCGGTGTACGACAACACGAGCGTGACGGAGATCCCGGCGGGAGGAACCGAGGCCGTCGTACGGCCGGACGGGCCGACGGCCGGCTCGACCGCGCGGGCCGGGGGCGGCGGGAACTACCTGTCCAACGAGATCGCCTACCGGGCGACGCTGCTGCGGGACCGGCTGGGGCTGCACGACACGCTGCCGGGCGGGCATGTGCACACGCCGGTGCTGCAGTTCGGGGCGGGCAACACGGATCCGGCGACGGGGTCGGTGACGGATCCGGAGTTCGTGCGCAACCGGCTGGACATCATCGCCCAGGTGCGGACGATCCTGAGGGTGGCGGCCGACAGCCCGGTCACCGGCTGACGGTCTCTCCGTCGGGGGTGGTCTCCGCCGCCTGCTCCTCCTGGGTCTCCTCACCCATCAGCTCCCGCGCCATGAGCGTGGCCCCGGCGACCGCCCCCGGCATCAGGAACACCGCGACGAACGGCACCAGGAAGGCGGCGGCGAGGGGCGTGCCGAAGCCCCAGACCAGGGTCTTGCGGGCGCGGAGCAGGGCGAGGCGGTCGGGGAGTTCCACGCCGCGGCGCTGGAGGGCGACGGCCGTGAGCTCCTCGGTGAGGAAGAAGCCGGTGACGACGACACCGATCACCGGTACGACCGTCTGGCCGACGACCGGGATGAAGCCGAGGGCGAAGAGCAGCACGCCCCAGACGGCGGCGCGCACGACGACCCGCAGGCTGTCGCGGCCCGAGAGCCACAGCTCGCGCCAGAGCGGCAGGCCGGACTCGGGGGCGGTGCCGTCCGGGGAGACGTCCCGGTCGACCTTCTCGGAGAGGTTCTCGTAGAAGGGCTGGCCGATGAGCAGGGTCACGGCCGTGAAGGTGAGGACGGACAGGAGGAGTGCCAGGGCGAACAGGACGGCCGTGAGGAAGCCACGGAAGAGTTTGGGCCAGGGGCTCGACCAGTCGTCGGCGAAGGGGGTCGCCCAGGTGACGAAAGCCTCACCCCACACGGCGAGGGCGACGAGCGCCGCCGCATAGAGGACGAGGGTGATCAGGCCCGGCAACAGGCCGAACTCGTACTGCTTTCCATGTCGGGCCACCCATCGCTGGCCCTTGAGGAGATAACCGAAACCGGCCCCAAGATCACGCATGGAGGGCACTCTAGCCGGGCCGTGTCACACGACCGTCACGGCGGCTTCGGGGGCCGGTCACCGCCGTCGGCCCTGAAGGGGCCTCGTCCTCGAACGCCGGACGGGCTGAGTTGCCGGGACCGGCGTCCAGCGGCGGAGCCCGCTGCGGGTGGGCGGGGTGCCGGCGTCGGGCAGTGACCGCCTCTCACCCCGGCGTCACCGCCACCACAACCCCCTGCTCGGCCGTCGGGCTCACCGCTGCCGACACCCGTACCGCCACCGCCCGGGCGACCCGGCCCGTGCGCGAGGCTCCGGTCAGGAGGAGGGGCTGGAGGCGTTCCAGGGCGGTCACCAGGAGTTCCTCCCCGGCTATCAGCAGGGGTCGGGCGGCCTTCGTCGTTGCCGCCGCTGCCTCCGTGAGGTCGGCCAGGGGCGGCAGGGCGGCTCGGACGACGTTCGCGCCGGCGGCGGCCGTGCGTTCCGCCAGGGCGACCTGGAGCGGCATCAAAGGCGCGAGCGCGGCCGTCAACGCGTCGGCGATGCGGCTCAATTCGGGCCGCGACTCGCGCAGGACCTCCGCCGCGGAGCGGAGCAGGGGGGTCACCGCGAGGAGTGTGCCCGCGGCCACTCCCGCCGTGGCCGGGAGCAGGGGTGAGGTCGCCTCGACCAGTTCGCCCAGGGCCGCCGCGAACTCCTCGACCGCCGGCTCCACCGCGTCCAGCACCGGCAGCAGGCTGTCGCCCAGCGCCGTCAGCAGGGCCTGCGCCGGTTCGCTCACCGGGTGGACCGCGAGGGGCGCCCCGCTGGTGCCGAGCCGGGTGAGGGTCTCGACGATGCGGTAGAAGGCCTCCTGGGCCTGTGGTGAGGCGCTCGCCTCGGCCAGTTCGGCGGTGGTCTGCCGCAGCACGCGCAGGACCTCGGCGCCCGAACCGTCTCTGGGATCGAAGGTGTTGATCGCGATACGGGTGATGTTCCCGGCCGTGTCCAGGAGCTGGCCGGTGATGTCGGTCGTGCTGCGTGCCATGCGAAGTACGTCGTCCCTGCTGGGGAGCGAAGGGATCGTTGCCATGGGCCCTCTTCCCTCGTGGTCGTGCGTCACCACCCGGACACACCCGACGCACTCAGCATGCCCGCTCCTAGGGCCCCGGTATGGGCCGTCCGGGGCATCCGTGACATCAACTCCCTCTTGTTGCCGTTGAGTCGAACAGGTACACCTCGCCGTACCGATCTCAGGAACTTCCGAGGAGGTACGCGTGCGCACCACGAGAACCGTTCCTGCAAGACCCGTTCCTGCGAGACCCGTTCTGTTCAGCGCCCTCGCCGTCACCACGGCGGGCTCCCTGCTCCTCACCCCACAACCCGCTGTCGCGGAGCCCGGACCGCCGGTGCACCGGGAGGCGGCGCTCGACCGGCACGCGGCGCGGACCCCCGCGAGCGCCGCCCAACGCGCCCTCGGCACCACCGAGGACGCCTCCCGCGCGGTCGGCGACGACAGCCGCGGCTACCCCCGCCGTCAGGTCCTCACCCCGGACCCGGAGAACCCGGCCGACAAGTCGATAAAGCTCGGTCTCACCCCGTACCACGCGATCGCCCCGAGACTGAACGCCCTCCAGGCCCTCGGCGACCGGGTGAGCGTCGAGGTCGTGGGCCGTTCGGCGGGCGGGCACCGGCTCTACCTCGTCACCGTCACCGCCCCCGAGACCACCCGCCAGGCCCGCGCCCAGGCCCGCATGCGCGAGCTCATCGAGAACGCGCCCGCCCTCGCCGCCAAGTCACCCGAGCTCAAGAAGGCGTACAAGGCTCCCGTCTTCGTCAACAACAACATCCACGGCAACGAGTGGGAGGGCACCGACGCCTCCCTGAAGCTCATCGAGCACCTGGCCACCGCCAAGGACGGCAAGACGCGTGACCTGCTCGCCCACAGCCGGCTCTACTTCAACATCACCGCCAACCCGGACGGCCGTATCGCCGGAACCCGCGCGAATGCCAACGGCTTCGACATGAACCGGGACTTCGTCACCGCCTCGCAGCCCGAGGTGCGGGCCATGCGGCAGATCATGACCGTCAAGCAGCCGGCCGTCATGCTCGACCTGCACGGCTACGTCAACGGCACCCTCATCGAGCCCACCACTCCCCCGCACGGCGAGAACTACGAGTACGACCTGTTCCTGAAGAACTCCTACGCCAACGCCCTCGGCATGGAGGCCGCCGTCAACGGCCTCGGCTACACGCCCGCGAAGGACGGCGTCGAGCCCGCGCAGATCCCGTTCCGGGACCAGGAGGAGGGCTGGGACGACTGGCCGCCGATCTTCACCCCGCAGTACGCGGCCTTCCACGGCACGGTCGCCGCGCACACGGTCGAGATCCCGATGCAGGTGAACAACGCCGCCTACGACACCCTGCCGGTCACCGAACTGCGCCGCCGCTCCGCGATCAACGTCGACGTCGCCGGGGCGGCCCTGCGCGCCACCCTCGACTTCGTCCAGGCCAGGCGCACGTCGCTCGTCGCCGACCAGATCGAGGTCTTCCGGCGGGGCTCGGCGGGCGCCGCACAGGTGCCGGTGTCGCCGGAGACCGTCCCGGGCGTCCCCGGCATCGGCCCCGAGGACGTCTACACGACGACGTTCCCCCGCGCCTACGTCCTCCCGTCCTCCGGCACGGCCACCGCCCGGCTCGTCGACCACCTCCTGGCCAATGACGTACGGGTCGCCCGCGCATCGCAGGCCTTCCGGCTCGGCGGAAAGACGTACCCGAAGGGCGCGTACGTCGTCGACATGCACCAGCCCAAGCGCGGCCTCGCGAACGCGCTCCTCGCGGACGGGCGGGACATCAGCGACAAGGTCTCGGTGATGTACGACATCTCGGGCTGGAGCCTCGGCCGGCTGTGGGGCGCGGCCGTCGGCACGCTGCCGGGTCTGCCGTACGGCGTCCTGCGCCCGGTGCGTGCGGCGGCCCCCGTCGCGTACGTCGCCCCGCGCGGCGACCTGCGGCTGCGGCTGGCCGACCCGAACGAGGTCGCCGCCCTCAACTCCCTGCTCCGGCACGGCGTCGAGGTACGCCGGGCCGCCGACGGCAGCGCGATCGTGCCGGGCTCGGCACGCCGGCAGGCCGCGGACGCCGCCCGCGCCTACGACGTCGCCTTCCACGCCACCAGGCTCACCGGCACCACGCCACTGCACCGCGCCCGTGTCGCCGCCGCCGCCACGGCCGGCGAGCTGTTCGCGCTGCGGGAGATGAACTTCGAGGTCGTACCGGTCTCGACGGACGTGCTGAACGCCGGTTTCGACTGGTCGGCGGTGGACGTGCTGTTCGTGTCGGCGGGCCTGGAGTACGCCGAGCTGACCGCGGGCGCCCGCACGTCCCTCGACGCCTTCCTCGACGGTCACGGCCTCGTCGGCCGCGGCGTCACCGGTGCCGCGATCGGCTCGGCGGCCGGGCTGCTGGCGGCGAAGCCGGTCGAGGGCAACGCGGACGCCAACGGCGTGGTGCGGGTGGTGAACTCGGCCGGCGCCCTGATGTCCGGTGCTCCGGACCACGGCTTCGTCTACGCGCCCGTGTGGTTCACGGATCTCGGGCCGCGGGTCCGGGTGGAGCAGTCGTACGCGGCCGGGAACCCGCTCGTCTCCGGGCACTGGCGGCCGTCGGACGACGGCTCCGGCGGGCCCAGGGACGCGGCGGGACAGGCCTCGGTGATCAGCGGCCCACGGGCGGTCCTGTTCGGCACAGAACCACTCTTCCGGGACCACCCGAAGGGGGAATTCGCCCAGGTGGGGCGGGCATTGTTCACCATGGCACTCGCAAGCGGCTCGGGTAAGGAGAGCGGATGACGCAAGAGATCCACGGCACCGTGGCGGACGGCTTCGAAGGGGTGCGCGAGGAGTTCGCCGCGTTCGTGGCCGGGGAACGCCCCGACTACGAGGGCCAGTTGTGCGCCTACGTGCACGGCCGGAAGGTCGTCGACCTGTGGGCCGGTGACGGCTGCGAGGCCGACTCGCTCTACGGCGTGTTCTCCTCGACCAAGGGCGCCGCTCATCTCGTGGTCGCGCTCCTCGTGCAGGAGGGCACCCTGGAGCTGGACCGCAAAGTGACGTACTACTGGCCGGAGTTCGCCGCCGAGGGCAAGGGGGCGCTGACGCTGCGCGAACTGCTCGCGCACCGTGCGGGGCTGGTCGGAATCGACGCCGGCTTCACCGAGGAGGAGCTGGCCGACGACCAGGCCATCGCCGAGCGGCTCGCGGACCAGCGGCCGTTCTGGCGCCCGGGCACGGCCTTCGGCTACCACGCGCTCACCGTCGGCGCGCTGGCGGGCGAGGTCGTCCGCCGGGCCACGGGGCGCACCCTGCAGGAGGTGTACGCGGAGCGGGTGCGGGCGCCGTACGGCCTGGACTTCCACCTCGGGCTGCCCGAGGAGTTGGAGCCCCGCTTCCGTTCCGTGCAGCCGATGGCCCCGACGCCGGAGCAGCAGGCGGTGCTGGACTCGGTGCCGACGGGGCCGCACAGTCTGGCGTCGATCGCCTTCAACACCCATGTGCCGGAGCCGGGCGAGCTGGTGGACCACGCCAACTCCCGTACGGTGCGCGCCAAGGGGCCCGCGTCGGCGGGCGGGGTCGCGGCGGCGCGCGGGCTCGCCGGGATGTACGCGGCGGCGATCAGCGAGCTGGACGAGCGGCCGCCGCTGCTGAAGCCGGACACCATCGCGGAGGTCGGGCAGATCCATTCGACCGGGTACGACCTGGTGGCCCGTACGCACAAGTCGTTCGGGCTGGGCTTCCAGGCGGTCGCCGACACGTGGTACCCGTTCCTGGGGGCGGGGGCCTTCGGGCACAGCGGGGCGGGTGGGTCGCAGGCCTTCGCGGATCCTCGCAGTGGGGTCGCCTACGGCTATACGCGGCGGCGTTGTGCCTTCCCTGGCGGGGCGGCGCCGGAGAACGAGCGGTTGGTGAGGGCGGTGCACAGGGCGGCGCTGGCCGGGTGATGCTGGTTTGAATTCGCCCAATGGCTCGGGTGCACCGGTCGTATCGCGGGTGCGGCCTTGTGGGGGCTTGTCGCGCAGTTCCCCGCGCCCCTGAAAGACGCGGCGAAGGCCGCACCCCACGTCCAAGGGTGCGGCCTCCGCCGTGCGCAACGAACAGCCTCAGAGCAGCGTCACGGTGATGTTGCCGCGGGTCGCCTTCGAGTACGGGCAGACCTGGTGGGCCTTCTCCAGCAGGTCGCGCGCGGTCCGGGCGTCGACGTTCGGGATCTCCGCCGCTATCTCCACGATGATCCCGAAACCGTCGTCGTTCTTGCCGATCCCGACCTTCGCGGTGACCGTCGAGCCGGAGATGTCAGCCTTCTCCTGGCGGGCGACCACGCCCAGGGCGCCCTGGAAGCAGGCGCTGTAGCCGGCCGCGAACAGCTGCTCCGGGTTGGTGCCGGCGCCGCTGCCGCCCATCTCCTTGGGCGGGTTCACGACGACGTCGAGCTTGCCGTCGTCGGTGGCGACCCGGCCGTCGCGACCGTTCTCGGCGGTGGCGACGGCGGTGTAGAGGACGTCGGTCTGCTGGATGGACATGCGGTGTCTTCTCCTCCTCGGTCCGCCGCGACTCGCGCCCACGATCACGACGGATTTCGGAAAGAATTTACCGCATGCCGGAAAGCCGGCACAGACCTACAGCTTGACGATCATCTTCCCGGTGTTGTCGCCGCGCAGCACCCCGAGGAACGCCTCCAGGTTGTTCTCGATGCCCTCGACGACGGTCTCGCGGTACTTGAGCTGCCCGGAGGCCACCCACGGGCCCACCTCGGACACGAACTGCGGCTGCAGGTCGTAGTGGTCGCCGACCAGGAAGCCCTCGATGCGGCCGCGGGTCTGGATGAGGCGGGTGAGGTTGCGCGGGCCGGGGGCGGGCTCGGTGTTGTTGTAGACCGAGATCATGCCGCAGACGGCGATACGGCCGCCCTGGTTGAGGGAGCCGATGGCGGCCTCCAGGTGGTCGCCGCCCACGTTGTCGAAGTAGACGTCGACCCCGTCGGGCGCGGCGGCGCGCAGCTGCTCGGCGACCGGGCCGTTCTTGTAGTTGAAGGCCGCGTCGAAGCCGTACTCCTCCACCAGGAGCTTGACCTTCTCGTCGGACCCGGCGGAGCCGATGACGCGGGAGGCGCCCTTGAGCTTGGCGATCTGCCCGACCTGGCTGCCGACGGCGCCGGCCGCGCCGGAGACGAACACGGCGTCGCCCTCCTGGAAGGAGGCGGTGCGCAGCAGGCCGGCGTAGGCGGTGAGGCCGGTCATGCCGAGGACGCCGAGGTAGGTGGACAGCGGCGCCGTCCCGGGGTCGACCTTGACGGCGTTCTTGGCGTCCACCGCGGCGTACTCGCGCCAGCCGAAGAAGTGCAGGACGTGGTCGCCGACGGCGATGCCCTCGGCGTTGGACTCGACGACCTCGCCGACGGCGCCGCCCTGCATGGCCTTGCCCAGCTCGAAGGGGGCGACGTAGGACTTGGCGTCGCTCATCCGGCCGCGCATGTACGGGTCGACGGAGAGGTACTTGTTCCGCACCAGGACCTGGCCCTCACCCGGCGTCGGGACCTCCGCCTCGACCAGGGCGAAGTCCTCGGGCTTGGGCCAGCCGACCGGGCGGGACAGGAGGTGCCATTCGCGGTTGATCATGGGGGGTGCCTTTCCGTTTACTTCAGTACCTAAAACAACCATGCTCCTGAATATTTCAGGATGTCAAGTAACGGGGTACCCTGAGACCATGGCCACCCCACACCAGACCCGCCGCCCCGATGAGCTGACCCTTGAAGTCGTCGACCTCATCGGCTCGGTCGTGGCCCGCTACTACGAGGAGTACGAGCAGGCCGCCGCCGAGCACGCGCTGACCGGTGCGCAGGCCCGGCTGCTCAGCCTGCTGTCGCTGGAGCCGCTGCCGATGCGCAAGCTGGCACAGCGGCTGCGGTGCGAGCCGTCGAACGTGACCGGGATCGTGGACCGGCTGGAGTCGCGGGGGCTGGTGGAGCGGCGGCCGGATCCCGCGGACCGGCGGGTGAAGCTGGCGGTGGCCACGCCGGAGGGACGGCAGGTGGCGCGCAGCCTGCGGGACTCCCTGCGGTTCGCCCGGGAGCCCCTTGCGGGGCTCTCCGAGGACGAGCGGCTGGCTCTTCGCGATCTGCTGCGACGGATGCTGGGCGCAGACCGCCAGGCCTGAGGCGCCGGTCGCGGGCGAACCCGGAGGCGCCGGTCGCGGGAGCCGTGCGGCTCACCCGGCGAGCACCTTCGCCTTGGCCCGCTCGTACTCGGCGTCGGTGATGTCGCCGTGGTCGTGCAGTCCGGCGAGCTTCGCCAGCTCGTCCGCGCGGGTCGCCCCGGTCGCCGGGGCACCGGCGGCCGCCTCCTGGACGTAGGAGCGGAACGCCTGTTCCTGCTGCTGCATCTGGCGCACATCGCGTTGGCCCATGCCGCGACCGCGGGCGATCAGGTAGATGAAGACGCCGAGGAACGGCAGCACACAGACGAAGACAGTCCAGCCCGCCTTGGCCCATCCGCCCATGCTGTCGTCCCGGAAGATGTCGCCGAAGACCCGGAACAGCATCACGAACCACATGACCCACAGGAAGAACCAGAGCATGGTCAGGAACGCGTCGAGCAGCGGATAGTCCACGGTTGCCTCCACATGCCTGCCGCCGCGAGGTCACGGCGGCCCCCGAAGCCTGATGTGCTCCATGCTGCGACTGCCGGCCGTGGACGGCATCACCCGGAGCGGGTGGGGTGCCGCCTGACTCAGCCGGCCAGGACCTTTGTCTTGGCCTGCTCGTACTCGGCGTCGGTGATGGCGCCCTTGTCGTGCAGGGCGGCCAGCTTGCCCAGTTCGTCCGCCTTGGCGCCCGGCGTCCTGGGGCCCGGTGCGGCGGCGGCCTCCTGGACGTAGGAGCGGAACGCCCGTTCACGGTCCTGGGCCTGGCGCAGCTCGCGCTGCCCCATTCCGCGCCCGCGGGCGATCAGGTAGACGAAGACGCCGAGGAACGGCAGCACACACACCATCAGCGTCCAGCCCGCCTTCCCCCAGCCGCTGAGCGTGTCGTCACGGAAGATGTCCATGACCACGCGGACCAGCAGCATGATCCACATGATCCACAGGAAGAACCAGAGCATGGTGAGGAAGACGTCGAGCAGGGGGTAGTCCATGGTCGCCTCCGCTTACCGGCCGCCGCGACGACCGCGCGGCTCGTAAGGTCCCGAGACCTTCACCATGCGCCGGAACGGTCCGTACGGCATCACCCCTCACGGGTGGGCTGCCTCGCCGTCTCGACCCGGCCGCCCGCCGCGAGCAGCGCAAGGATCGCCAGGACGGCGAGCAGGACGAGCACGAGCAGCAGGATCGTGAGCGCCGTGGGGTGGTTCCACAGCGCGAAGACGAAGGCCAGGACCACCAGGGCGGACAGGGCGATCGACCGGCGGTGGGTCTGTGCCCACACGCCCACCCGTCCGGCCCGGATCTCGTGCCCGTCGGCCCAGACCGCGACGGAGTCCGCGGTGCGGTCGGAGAAGCGGCGGATCGCACTCGGCAGTCGGCCGGGGCCGACCAGATAGGCGCCGAGCGCGATCACGATGCCGAGCACGATCGCCGTGCGCAGGGCGGCCCGCAGGAAGCGCAGCAGGGTGTCGAAGACGGCCGCCGCGGCCGCGTCCGACTGCACGGCGGCCGGGAGATGGTCCAGGTAGAAGCGGCGCACCAGGACCAGGGCGATGGCCACCACCAGGCAGGCGAAGGCGGCGCCCAGCGCGGTCCGGGCGAGGGCACGCCGCCGTCGGCGGGCCAGCAGCACCCCGGCCGCGCCGATGACGACGGTGAGGACGGGCAGCCAGTAGCCCACCACGTCCAGCAGGTGCGCGCCGTCGCGGATCTTCTCCAGCTCCTCGGACTGGAACAGCACCAGCTGCTTGTCGACCTCGGGAATCTTCTCGGCGGGCGACAGCCCCGCGTCGACGAGCCGCTGTTTCACCTCCTCGACGACCGTGCCGACGTCGAGGGTGACCGTGCCGCCCTCGACGCCCACGGCACCCCGGCCCTCTCCGGTGAGCGCGTCCACGACGGCACCGTGGGCCGCTTCGTTGGCGCTCTTCCACGTGGTGGCGAAGGCGTCGCTGTGCACGACCCGCGTGACGACCTTCGTCACCGCGCCGTCCACGGCCGAGTCGATCTGCGGCCCGAGCCCGCGCACGGCGGCGGTCGCACGGGGCGGCAGGCCCTGGGAGCGCAGCCAGTCGGCGAGCTCCGCGGCGGCCTGGTCGCCGTCGATGCGGACGTCCACGGCCTCAGAGATCCGGTGGACGGCCGCGTCCTGGATGGCCGGCTCGGTGGCCAGCGGGGCGACCGTTTCCACATACCGGTCCGTGTCGAGCGCGATGTCGTGGACCCACACCGTGATCAGTGCGACGGGCACGAGGATGCAGGTGAGGACGATCAGCACCGCGGAAGCCGTGGCTCGGGCGACGCGCGCAGGTGCGGAGGGCCGGTGCGCTGCGCTCATACGGACTCCAGGTCGTCCAGGGGCCCCTCCCTCCCCTCCATTGCGTCAGCGCACCCCTGTGACGGCATGTCCAGCAGGCCCATACGGGCGAGTGGCCGTCGGCTAATCGGCGAGGGTGTCCCGCTTCACCACGCACAGCGCCCAGATGATGAACGCGTACATCGCGATCAGCGTGAGCGACCAGACCGGGTAGTACGGGATGGACAGGAAGTTGGCGATGATCAGCAGTGCCGCGATGCCGACGCCGACGACCCTCGCCCAGGTCTTCGCCGCGAACAGGCCGAAGCTCACGACCACGGCGATCGCCCCGAACAGCAGGTGGATCCAGCCCCAGCTGGTCAGGTCGAACTTGAAGACGTAGTTGGGGGTGGAGACGTAGATGTCGTCCTCGGCGACCGCCATGATGCCGCGGAAGAGATCGAGGATCCCGGAGACGAACAGCAGCACTGCGGCGAACAGCATCAGGCCGGTGGCGGCGACCTGCGCCCTCTCTCGGTGCTCGGGGCGAGCGGTGGTGGCCATGTCCGGCCTCCTTTCCTCACCGGGCTGCGGGTGCAGCCGTACACCACCGAGCCTGATCCCCGAGGGCCGTCTCCGTCGTCACCCTCGAAGGGTGAGGACGCAGGCGCCTGGTCAGGGCCCGCGTCACTCCGTCAGGTCGGTCCGGGCGGTGACGCGCCCCTCGGTCCGCACGGGCCGGTGAGGCATGGAAGGGCGATTCGAGCATCCGGCCGTACCGGGACGGGGACCAGCTCGGGGACGCGGGCGGCGGACTGTCGCGCGATGATGTCGACCGGGTACGGCCGTTTCTCGTCGGGCTCGTAGGCGGCGTGCGCGGAGCGCGGGACACGCGCGCGTGCCTCCTTGCCGAGTGCCGCGCGCTCGGCCCCGGACAGGGCGCCCTCGCCCGTGGCAGGGAGCGGACCGTCGTACTGGGTGACCATGACCGGACCTCCTGCCCGCATGGTCACAGTCCCGTGCTGCCGTGGGATCACCCGGAACAGGTGAGGCGGGCGTCGGGATTCCGGAACAGGCGAGGCCGGGCGTGGAGAACGGTGAAGGTGGACGGTCTACGCACCCACCGGTTCAGGTGCACCACCACAGGAACCGCTCGCACGTCTCCGACGGCGACGGGTCCGGGGTCGGGACCGATGTGGTCGGCTCCTGGGTGGGTGCCGGGTTCTGCGGCGCGGACGTGGCGGTGGGGCCCGAGGTGGACGTGCCGGAGCCGCCGCTGCCCGTCGTCGCCGACGGGCCGTCCTCGTCGGGGGTCTTGTCCTCGTCCTTCTTCTTGTCGTCCCCGTCCTTCGGCGACTTCGAGGACGAGGGAGACGTCGAGGGGTCCGCCGACGGCGGGTCCGTCCGCGTCGTCCCGTCCCTCGCCTCCGGGGACGCGGACACCTCGTCCGACGCCGCGCCCTCCGCCGACTCGTCCCCGGCCGACGCCGGCTTCGGGTCCGAGCCCGGGGCGTCCATGCCGAGCTCCGCGAGGCTCAGACCGCCCGCGGCCAGGACGAACCCCGCGGCGACCAGCAGGGCCCGGCGACGGCGGCGGCGATGCGCGGCGGCCTTGCGATCGCGACGGCTCGTGCCCGCCGACGCGGACTCCTCGTCCAGCTCGCCGTCGTCTTCCTCGTCGTACTCGGCGTCTTCGGCGTATTCGGCGTATTCGGCGTCTTCCGCGCGCTCGTCGGCACCACGCCCGCGTCCTCGGCCACGTCTCTGCGCGGCCCTGCGCGCGGCCCGCCCGCCGACCGGAGCGGCCGACGCGAGCTCCGCGGCGTCTGCGGCATCCGAGGCGGCCGCGCCGTCCCCGGCGTCCGCCGGCTCTTCGGAGCCCCCGGCGCCGTAGCCCTCGCTCCCGTGGGCCTCGCTCCCGTAGGCCTGGCCCTCGTAGCCGCCGCTCCCGTACTGCCCCGCGTAGCCGCCGCCGTACTCGCCGCCCGCGTACTGTCCGCCGTACCCGCCGTAGGAGCCCTGCGCCCCCACCGGGCCCGCAGCCGCCCCCACAGCCCGCTCGGCCATCTGCGGGTACGCCTCGACGGGCACATCCGCGTATGCGGGCTGATGTTCGACCGGGGCGCCGCACCCCGGACAGGCCAGGGCGCCGTTCAGGTGCCGGCGGCACGGGTGGCAGTAGTCCATGACGCGGGAAGACTAAGTTCCGTACGGGTCACGCGCCTAGCCGGAGCTGTGAATGTTGTGTGCACAACTTCCTGTTCCGACGCGGCGCATGCGTCGGAGCGGTCCGTCCCCCGGCGTACGAGGGGACGGACCGCTCCGGCCCATGAGGGGCCCTTTCGCTCAGGTCTTCTTCCGGGAGGTCATGACGCGCTGGATCAGGATGAACGCGCAGAGCAGCACACCGGTGGCGATCTTCGTCCACCAGGAGCTGAGCGTGCCCTCGAACTGGATGATGCTCTTGATCAGGCCCAGGACGAGGACGCCGAACAGCGTGCCCAGGACATAGCCGGAGCCGCCCGTCAGCAGGATGCCGCCGATGACCACCGCGGCGATCGCGTCGAGTTCCATGCCCACGGCGTGCAGCGGGTCGCCGGACTGGATGTAGAGCATGAAGAGCAGGCCGGCCAGCGCGGAGCAGAAGCCGCTCATCGTGTAGACGGCGATCTTCGTGCCGCCCAGCGGGAGACCCATGAGGAGGGCCGACTGCTCGTTGCCGCCGACGGCGTAGATGCGGCGGCCGAAGCGGGTGTAGTGGAGGACGTAGAAGGCCGCGGCCAGGACGACCAGGGCCACCACGGCGCCGATCGACAGCTCGCCCACCCCCAGCGAAACCCGCGTCTGGGCCAGGCTGTTCACCGCGGAGTCGTCGATCGAGATCGACTCCTTGCTGATGACCAGGCACAGGCCCCGGAAGAGGAAGAGGCCGGCGAGGGTCACGATGAACGGCTGGATCTCGAAGTTGTGGATCACATAACCCATGAGGAAGCCGCCGAACGCTCCCACGCCCAGGGATATGGGCACGACGAGCAGGAGCGGCAGGCCCACGTCCTGCACCAGCCACGCCGTGAGCATCGTCGTGAAGCCGATCACGGAGCCCACGGACAGGTCGATGCCGCCGGACAGGATGACGAAGGTGGCGCCGACGGCGGCGACCAGCAGATAGCCGTTGTCGATGAACAGGTTGAGGAACACCTGCGGTTCGCCGAAGCCGTAGTTCTGGTAGCGGCTCAGGCCGGCGATGTATATCGCGAGGAACAGCGCGGCCGTGACCAGGACGGGCAGCCGGCGGTCGCCGAGCAGGCGGGCGGCCCCGGACGGCGTACGGCTTTCCGGCTTCCGCGGTGTCGTGGGGGTCCGGGTGGTCGCACTCATCACGACACCTCCATCTTGGGAGCGGGCTCGGCGGTGACCGCGGGCGGTGCCGCCGGGGCCGTGGTCTTCCCACGGGCGCCGAAGACCTTGGCGCGGAACTTCGGGGACTGGAGCAGGCAGACGACGATGACCACGGCGGCCTTGAAGACCAGGTTGGTCTGGGTCGGTACGCCGATGGTGTAGATCGTGGTGGTGAGGGTCTGGATGACCAGGGCGCCCACCACCGTGCCCCCGATGGAGAAGCGGCCGCCCAGCAGCGAGGTGCCGCCGATCACCACGGCGAGGATGGCGTCGAGTTCGATCCACAGGCCGGCGTTGTTGCCGTCCGCGGCCGAGGTGTTGGAGCTGATCATCAGGCCCGCGATGCCCGCGCACAGGGCGCAGAAGACGTACACCATGATCTTGATGCGGCGGGAGCGGATGCCGACCAGGCGGCTGGCCTCGGCGTTGCCGCCGACCGACTCGACGAGCAGGCCGAGGGCGGTGCGGCGGGTCAGTGCCACCGTGACGGCGACGACCGCGGCCACCACGAAGATGGAGAACGGCAGGGTCAGCCAGTAGCCGCCGCCGATCAGCTTGTACGGCTCGCTGTTGATGGTGATGATCTGGCCGTCGGTGATCAGCTGGGCCAGGCCTCGGCCCGCGACCATGATGATGAGGGTCGCGATGATGGGCTGCAGGCCCATGCGGGCGACGAGGAAGCCGTTCCACAGACCGCACACGACCGCTGCGAGCAGGCCGAGGCCCATCGCCAGCAGCACTCCGGACAGGGCGTTCTGGTCCGCGCGGTCGCTGATGTACGAGCAGGTCAGCGCGCCGGTGATCGCGACGACCGCGCCCACGGAGAGGTCGATGCCGCCGGTGGCGATGACCAGGGTCATGCCGACCGCCACCAGGATCAGGGGCGAGCCGAACAGGACGATCGACACGAGGCTGCCGTAGAGGTGCCCGTCCGACATGTGGATCGCGAAGAAGTCGGGGGTGAAGGGGATGTTGACGAGCAGCAGGGCCACCAGGACCGCGACCGGCCAGAAGAGGTTGTGGCGCGTCAGTGCTCGCCAGCGGGAGGTGGTGGTCACTGCTGTTCTCCGCTCGCGATGGTCTCGAGGATCTTGCCGGGGGTGATCTCGGGCCCGTTGGTGAGCCGCGCCACGAGCTTGCGGTCGCGCAGCACCCCGATGGTGTGGCTGAGGCGGAGGACCTCCTCCAGCTCGGCCGCGATGTAGAGCACGGACATGCCGTCCTCGGAGAGGGAGACCACCAGCTTCTGGATCTCCGTCTTGGCGCCGATGTCGATGCCGCGGGTCGGCTCGTCCAGGATCAGCAGCTTCGGCTGGGTGATCAGCCAGCGGGCGAGGAGCACCTTCTGCTGGTTTCCGCCGCTCAACTGGCCGACCCGGGCCTCCGGGTTGGCGGGGCGGATGTCGAGGGCCTTGATGTACTTGGCGACGAGTTCGTCGCGCTGGGCGGTGGGGACGGGTCGGGTCCAGCCGCGGGCCGCCTGGAGGGCGAGGATGATGTTCTCGCGGACCGTCAGGTCGGGGACCAGGCCCTCGGTCTTGCGGTTCTCCGAGCAGAACGCGACCCCGGCGCCGATGGCGTCGTTCGGGGCGTTCATCGTCACCTGCCGGCCGCCGATGGTCACCGTGCCGCTGTCGGGCTGGTCGGCGCCGAAGAGCAGCCGGGCCAGTTCGGTGCGGCCGGAGCCCAGCAGGCCCGCGAGGCCGACGACTTCGCCCTTCTTGATGTCCAGGTCGAAGGGGGCGATGGCGCCGTTCCTGCCGAGGCCTTCCGCCTTCAGCAGCGACTCGCCGACGTCCGCGTGCAGCTGGTGGTCGTGGAGCTCCTCCAGCTGGTCCAGGGCCTTGCCGATCATCAGCTCGATCAGCTGGACCTGGTCGAGGTCGCGGACCAGGTGCTCGCCGACGAGGGTGCCGTTGCGCAGGACGGTCATGCGGTCGCAGATCTCGTAGATCTGGTCGAGGAAGTGGGACACGAACAGGATCGCGACGCCCTCGTCCCGCAACTGCCGCATGAGGCGGAAGAGTTCGAGGACCTCGTCGCGGTCGAGGCTGGAGGTCGGCTCGTCCAGGACCAGCACCTTGGTGCCGGAGCCCTCGCCGTCGCTGTCGCCGTGGCCCACCGACCGTACGATCGCGACCAGTTGCTGCACGGCCAGCGGGTACGCGGACAAGGGGGCGGTGACGTCGATGTCGAGGCCGAGGCGGTCGACCATCTCCGCCGCCTCCTTGCGCATGCGCTTCCACTGGATGCGGCCCGCGCGGGTGGGTTCACGTCCGATGAAGATGTTCTCCGCCACCGACAGGTTGGGGCAGAGGTTGACCTCCTGGTAGACCGTGCTGATGCCGGCCTGCTGCGCCTGGAGCGGGCTGCCGATCCGTACGGCCTTGCCGTCGAGGGTGATGGTGCCGCCGTCCAGGGAGTAGACCCCCGTCAGCACCTTGATCAGGGTGGATTTCCCGGCCCCGTTCTCGCCCATCAGGGCGTGGATCTCGCCGGGGAAGAGCCGGAAGTCGACGCCCGACAGAGCCCTGACCCCCGGAAACTCTTTGACTATGCCCGTCATCTCCAGGACGGGCTGCGGCTCTGCCATGGCAGCGCTCCTCTTGGACTCGTGCAATCGGTTCGGGCCCGGACCGTGAAATCGGTTCAGGCCCGCGGGGAGCCTCCTGGAGCCGAGGTCTGCTCGGCCGGCCGGAGGCTCCCCGACGGTGGGTGCGGTCGGTCAGTACCGCGGTCGGGGGGGGGCCGGGGGGGGGGGGCCCCCGCGGGGACGACAATAGGGGCGGGGGCGCGGCCGGGGGC
>NZ_JBITLW010000005.1:331963-553042 GCF_044465645.1 Streptomyces sp. NPDC049627
GCCCGCGCCCCTCTTGGAGGCGTCCATGGGGGGCGGGCCCGCACGGTCAACTGGGTCCCGGCCGGGGGGGGGCCCCCGGGGGCCGGGGGGGGGGGGGCGGGCGGGCGCCCCCCCGACGGTGGGTGCGGTCGGTCAGTACCGCGGTCGGCCGGTACCGGGTCGGCCGGTACCGGATCGGTCAGTACTTGCGGTCCGGGAGCGCGGCCTTGGCCTGGTCCTGCATGAAGTCGCTCTCCTTGGTCTTGACCCAGCGCTCGACCTTCTCGCCGTTCTTGACCTTCTTCACGACGTCCATCAGCTGGGGGCCGAGCAGCGGGTTGCACTCGACGATGGCGTTGATCTTGCCCTCGGACATGGCGACGAAGCCGTCCTTCACGCCGTCGATCGTGACGATGAGGATGTCCTTGCCGGGCTTCTTGCCGGCCGCCTCGATGGCCTGGATGGCGCCGAGACCCATGTCGTCGTTGTGCGCGAACAGCACGTCGATGTCCGGGTTGGACTGCAGGAAGGCCGACATGACCTGCTTGCCGCCGGCGCGGGTGAAGTCACCGCTCTGGCTGGCGACGATCTTCCAGTCGTCCTTGTGCTCCGCGTCCATGACCTCCTTGAAGCCCTTGGCGCGCTCGATCGCCGGGGCGGAACCGGTGGTGCCCTCCAGCTGGGCGATCTTCACGGCGCCCTTGTGGCCGGCCTTCTCCAGGACCTTCTCCAGGATCTTGGCGGCGCGGCGGCCCTCGTCCGTGAAGTCGGAGCCCACCAGGGTCACGTAGAGGGAGTCGTCGGAGGTCTCGATGGAGCGGTCGGTGAGGACCACCGGGATGTTCTTGGCCTTGGCCTCCTTCAGCACCACGTCCCAGCCCTTGACGACCGTCGGCGAGAAGGCGATGACGTCGACACCCTGGGCGATGTAGCTGCGGATCGCGGAGATCTGGTTCTCCGGCTTCTGCTGGGCGTCGGAGAACTTGAGGTTGATACCGGCCTCCTTCGCGGCCGACTTCACCGAGTCGGTGTTGGCGGTGCGCCAGCCGCTCTCGGAGCCGACCTGGGCGAAGCCGAGGGTGAGCGCCTTGCTGCCGCCACCGGAGGAGCCGTTCGAGTTGCCGTCCTCCTTCGCGCAGGCCGCCAGGGTGCCCGCAGCCGCCACGCCGACCGCCGCGGTGAGGAAGTTCCGTCTGTTGAGCATGCTTCTTCTCCTTTGAAGAGCCGGTCCTTGCGTGGACCCGCTGGTACTTGAGAGGACCGGCTGTAGTGCGTCCAGCCTGTCGATCATTGTTCGAGATATCGGTCGTACGGAGGGGCAGGTCGTCGGAGGGGTAGAGGGGCGCGGCCCGGCCGGGCCGCGTCAGTCGGGAGCGTCCTCCGGTTGGAGGCCGTACGGGAAGGTGCTGGCGCGGACCACGAGCTGGGGCTCGATGACGATCGGCGGCGTGGCGGCCGGCGGCCGGCCCTCGATCAGGTCCAGGAGCAGCGCGATGCTGCGTTTGCCCACCGCTGAGAAGTCCTGCCGGACGGTGGTGAGCGGGGGCGCGAAGAACTCCGCCTCCGGGATGTCGTCGAAGCCGACCACCGCGACGTCCTGGGGAGTGCGCACTCCTGCCTCACGCAGGGCCCGGAACACCCCCAGCGCCATCTGGTCGTTGGCGACGAAGACGGCGGTCAGCCCCCGGCCCACCCAGCCCGCCAGTTCCTGGCCGGCACGATAGCCCGACAGCGGACTCCAGTCACCACGCAGCAGCGTGGGCGGCTCGACGCCCGCCGTTTCGAGGGTCGCCCGCCAGCCGGCGGCCCGGTCGGCGGCCTCCTGCCAGTCCTCGGGCCCGGCGAGATGCCAGACCGTGCGGTGACCGGCGGCCAGCAGATGAGCGGTGGCCAGCCGCGCCCCCAGGTGCTGGTCCACGTTGACGCTGGGGATCCCGACTCCGGGTCCGCTGCCCACGACCACCACCGGGAAGGGGTGGCGGAGTTCGGCGAGGGCCTCGACCGCCGACCGCTGCGGGGCGATGGCGACCACGCCCTCCACCCCGCCTTCGCTGAGATGGTCCAGCGCCTCGGACAGCTTCTCCACGGTGAGCTTGCGCAGGCTGACCGTCGAGACGAGGTACCCCTGGGCACGTGCCGCCTCCTCCAGCGCGAACAACGTGCTGGCGGGCCCGTAGAGGGTGGTGTCGGAGGCGACCACGCCCAGGGTCCGGGTGCGGCGGGTGGCCAGGGCCCGTGCCGAGGAGTTGCGGCGATAGCCCATCTCCTCGATCGCGCGCATCACCCTGGCGCGCGTCTCCTCCCGCACGTTGGGGTGGTCCCCCAGCACACGGGACACGGTCTGGTGGGACACCCCCGCCAGGCGGGCGACGTCGGCCATGGTGGGCGGCCGAAGCTGCGAGTGCGTCACGGCCGCACCTCCTTGACGTCGATCGGTGAACGCGGACGTCATTGTGAGCGCTAACAATTCATGGCGGTCAAGAGGGTTGCAGCGGGAAGTCGTCACGGTTACATAACGCGACCGACGGCGGGGGCGGGGCGGCGGCGAATGCGGCCCGACCCGTTCCGGCGGTTTCCTTGGACGCGTTGAGAGCGTTGTACATTCGGCCCATTGACACTCCGACCTCGCCGTCCTACCGTCACGTCAGCATTTCGAACGTGTGACGATATTTCGAACAGTCAAGGTCACAGGGAGCAACAACCGTGCGCATCACGGGAATCAGCACACACGTGGTAGGGACGCCGTGGCGCAACCTGACCTACGTCCAGGTGCACACCGACGAAGGACTCACCGGCGTTGGCGAGACCCGCATGCTGGGTCACACCGACGCACTGATCGGCTATCTGCGCGAGGCCGAGGCCAACCACATTCTCGGGTCCGACCCGTTCGCTGTCGAGGACCTCGTCAAGAGGATGAAGTACGGCGACTACGGCCGCGCCGGCGAGATCGTGATGTCCGGGATCGCCGTCATCGAGATGGCCTGCTGGGACATCAAGGGCAAGGCCCTCGGCGTGCCGGTGTGGCAGCTGCTCGGCGGCAAGGTCACCGACAAGGTCAAGGCGTACGCCAACGGGTGGTACACGACGGAGCGGACGCCGGAGGCGTACCACAAGGCCGCTCAGGGCGTCATGGAACGCGGCTACAGGGCGCTGAAGATCGACCCCTTCGGCACCGGGCACTTCGAACTCGACCACGAGCAGACCCTCTACGCGGTCTCCCTGATCGAGGCCGTCCGGGACGCCATCGGTCCCGAGGCCGAGCTGATGCTGGAGATGCACGGCCGCTTCTCCCCCGCCACCGCCGTCCGCCTCGCCAAGGAGCTCGCGCCCTTCAAGCCGGCCTGGCTGGAGGAGCCGTGCCCGCCGGAGAACCTGAAGGCGCTGGAGAAGGTCGCCGCCAAGGTCGACATCCCGGTCGCCACCGGTGAGCGCATCCACGACCGCATCGAGTTCCGCGAGCTCTTCGAGAGCCAGGCCGTGGACATCATCCAGCCCGACGTCGGCCACATCGGCGGCATCTGGGAGACCCGGAAGCTCGCCGCCACCGCCGAGACCCACTACATGCTGGTCGCCCCGCACAACGTGGGTGGCCCGGTGCTCACCGCCGCTTCCCTCCAGGTCGGCTTCACCGCGCCGAACTTCAAGATCCTGGAGCACTTCAACGACTTCGCGGACGCGGAGATCAAGAAGGTGATCAAGGGCGCCCCGCAGGTGGTCGACGGCTACTTCCACCTCTCCGAGGCCCCCGGCCTCGGTGTCGAGCTGGACGTCGACGCCGCCGCCGAGTTCCCGCAGCAGCAGGCCCGCTTCGACCTGTGGGCCGAGGGCTGGGAGCAGCGCAAGCCGAAGGGCGCCCAGAGGTGAGCACCGCCGTCGTGATCGAGGCACCCGGCGAGCACCGGCTCGCCGGGCACACGCCTCGTGAGCCCGCCGCCGGCGAGGCCCTCGTCCGCGTCCACGCGGTCGGCATCTGCGGCAGCGACCGCGAGGTGTACCAGGGCAACCGGCCCGAGGGGTACGTCCGCTACCCGCTCACGCCCGGCCACGAGTGGTCCGGGACGGTCGAGGCCGTCGGCGCCGGGGTGCCGGACTCCCTCGTCGGCCGCAAGGTCGTCGGTGAGGGCTTCCGCAACTGCCAGGTCTGCGACCGCTGCCACGCCGGCGAGACCACCCTGTGCAGCGCGGGGTACGAGGAGACCGGGTTCACCCAGCCGGGCGCCATGGCCACCACGCTCACGCTCCCGGCCCGGCTGCTGCACGTCCTGCCGGACGACAGCGACCTGACCGCCGCCGCCCTGCTGGAGCCGGCCGCCTGTATCGCCGCCGCGGCGATCAAGGCGAACGCCCGGCCGGGTGAGCGCGTCGCGGTCGTCGGCACCGGAACGCTCGGCATGTTCGCCGTCCAGTTCCTCAAGGCCGGCTCACCGGCCGACCTGCTGGTGGTGGGCACGCGCACCGACCGGGAGGCACTGTCCCGGCAGTACGGCGCCACCGACTTCCGCACGAAGGACCAGCCGCTGCCCGACGACTTCGACGTCGTCATCGAGACCGCCGGGTCCGCCGACGCCGCGCGCACCTCCGCCGCGCTGCTCAGGCGCGGCGGGCGTCTGGTCCTCACCGGGATCCCGGCGCCGGGCGCGCACGGGCTCGACCCCACCGATCTCGTCGTACGGCAGCTGGAGGTGCACACCGTCTTCGGGGCGCCGCCGGACGCCTGGGCGCACACGGTGCGCGTGTTCGGGGCCGGGCTGCTCGATCCGCTGCCGCTGGTCACTCACGAGCTGCCGCTGGAGCAGTTCCCGCAGGCGATCGAGCTCGTGGGATCCGGTGATCCCAAGGTGGGCAAGGTCCTCCTTCGCCCCTGAGTGACCCCCAGGCCGTACGCCGGTACGGGGGCACCCTGACGGCTTCCGTATCGGCGTACACCCACAACCCCCCGCACCCAGAGCCGCGAACTTCGTCCGACATATCGAACACTAAGGACACCTTGTGACCGACGCCTCCGCAGCCCGTCGACCCGGCGAGCAGGCACTCGCCGCCCTCGGCCTGGGCGCGCCCGACCTCTCCCCCGCCGACGCCTCGCCCCATGCCTTCCCGGGCGGCGGCCGCTGGCGCACCGAGATCCCCTCGTGCGAGGGTCCCGAAGCGCTGGCCGTCGTTCTGAAGGAAGCCTCGCGACTCGACGTGCCGATCCACCGGATCAGCCAGGGCAGCGGCGTATGGATGCTCACCGATGCCGAGATCACCGAGATGGTCGAGGCGACCGGCGAGCGTGACATCGAGCTCTGCCTGTTCACCGGCCCGCGCGGCACGTGGGACATCGGCGGGTCCACGCGCACCGACTCACGGGGAGGCGGACTGCGCGCCCGCGGCCACGACGCCGTCGCCGGATGCGTCGAAGACGCCGTACGGGCGACGGAGTTGGGCGTCAAGTGCCTGCTCGTCGCCGACGAGGGCGTGCTGTGGACGCTGCACCGGGCGCGGGCCGCCGGGATCATCCCGGCCGACACGACGCTCAAGGTGAGCGCGCTGATCGGCCCCGTCAACCCGGCCGCGTACGCGGTGTACGAGCAGCTGGGCGGTGACTCCATCAACGTGCCCAGCGATCTGACGCTCGACCACCTCACCGAGATCCGCCGGGCCTCCGCGGCCCCCATGGACATGTACATCGAGGCCCCCGACGACCTGGGGGGATATGTCCGGATGTACGAGGTCGCCGAGCTGATCCGGCGCGGCGCACCGCTCTACCTGAAGTTCGGGCTGTCCAAGGCCCCCGGCATCTACCCGTACGGCAACCACATGCGGGACCTGACGCTGGCCACCGCCAAGGAACGGGTCCGGCGCGGGCGGCTGGCCCTGGACCTCCTCGCACGGCACGGAGCCGACGGCGACATGGCGCCTCTCGGTTCACGGCTGCCCGGGACGCTGAAGCGGTTTGAAATTCCCGCATAACGTTCCGGCTAAACCCCCTTCACAAAAGAAGACGCAGTCGAACACAATCCCACGCATCCTCGGTCGATCCGCACACCGCCCCTCGTCAGGCGTCCTCGCACCGACAGACCGAACCGCCCCACCCCTATCAAGGATGATGATCATGCGCACTCGCAGAGCCGCACTCGCCGCCATAGCCGGAGCCGCCTCCCTCGCCCTGACCCTGTCCGCCTGCGGCCAGAGCGGTGAGGGCGGCAGCAAGGAGGACAAGGGCAGCGCCAAGGGCGGGACCATCGGCATCGCGATGCCGACCAAGTCCTCCGAGCGCTGGATCGCCGACGGCAAGAACGTCGTCAAGGACCTGGAGGCCAAGGGCTACAAGACCAAGCTGGTCTACGGCGAGGACGACCCCGACCAGCAGGTCTCCCAGATCGAGAACCTGATCACGCAGGGCGTCAAGGGCCTGATCATCGCGGCCATCGACAACAAGTCGCTCAACAACGTGCTCCAGCAGGCCAAGGACGCGAACATCCCGGTCATCGCCTACGACCGCCTCATCCTCGGCACGCCGAACGTCGACTACTACGCGTCGTTCGACAACGAGAAGGTCGGCGAGCTCCAGGCCGGCTACCTCGTCGAGAAGCTCGGTC
The DNA here is from genome assembly GCF_044465645.1 of Streptomyces sp. NPDC049627. Lineage (NCBI taxonomy): Bacteria > Bacillati > Actinomycetota > Actinomycetes > Kitasatosporales > Streptomycetaceae > Streptomyces > Streptomyces sp. NPDC049627. Next base: position 338,524 of record NZ_JBITLW010000005.1, read on the forward strand.
TGAAGGACGGCTCCAAGAAGGGCCCGTTCAACATCGAGCTGTTCGCCGGCTCCAACGACGACAACAACACGAAGTACTTCTTCGGCGGCGCGATGAAGGTCCTGCAGCCGTACATCGACAAGAAGCAGCTCGTCGTCAAGTCCGGCCAGACCAAGCTCACCCAGGTCACCACCCTGCGCTGGGACGGCGCCACCGCCCAGAAGCGCATGGAGGACATCCTCACCTCGACCTACACCAGCGGCCGGGTCGACGCCGTGCTCTCGCCCTACGACGGCATCTCCATCGGCATCATCGCCGCGCTGAAGTCGGACGGCTACGGCTCCAAGAGCAAGCCGCTGCCGGTCATCAGCGGCCAGGACGCCGAGCTCGCCTCGGTTAAGTCGATCATCGCGGGCCAGCAGACGCAGACCGTCTACAAGGACACCCGTGAGCTGGCCAAGGTCGCCGGAAACATGGTCGACGCGGTCCTCACCGGCAAGAAGCCCGAGGTCAACGACACCAAGACCTACGACAACGGCTCCAAGGTCGTGCCGGCCTACCTGCTGCAGCCGGTCAGCGTCGACAAGAGCAACTACGAGAAGGTCCTTGTGGGCGGCGGCTACTACACCGCGGACGAGCTCAAGTAACCGTCGGCACCTACTGATTGGAAGGCACGACCATGGCGGGACCCGTCCTGGAAATGCGCTCGATCGTCAAGACCTTTCCCGGTGTCAAAGCGCTGTCGGACGTCACGCTGACCGTCCGTCAGGGCGAGGTCCACGCCATCTGCGGTGAGAACGGCGCCGGCAAGTCCACCTTGATGAAGGTGCTCTCCGGCGTCCACGCGCACGGCACGTACGAGGGCGACATCCTCTTCGAGGGTGAGGTCTGCGAGTTCAAGGACATCCGCGCGAGCGAGGAGCGCGGCATCGTCATCATCCACCAGGAGCTGGCGCTGTCGCCGTACCTCTCACTGGCGGAGAACATCTTCCTCGGCAACGAGCACGCCAAGGGCGGGTTCATCGACTGGCGGGAGACCCTGCGGCACGCCACCGAGCTGCTGCGCCGGGTCGGTCTCGACGACCACCCGGAGACCCGCGTCGCCGACATCGGCGTGGGCAAGCAGCAGCTGGTGGAGATCGCCAAGGCGCTGTCCAAGAAGGTGAAGCTGCTCATCCTGGATGAGCCCACCGCGGCGCTGAACGACGAGGACAGCGGCAAACTCCTCGATCTGATCCTGGAGTTGAAGAAGCAGGGCATCACCTCGATCATCATCTCCCACAAGCTCAACGAGATCCGCAAGGTCGCCGACTCGGTCACGATCATCCGCGACGGGCGGTCCATCGAGACGCTCGACGTGAAGGCCCCGGAGACCACCGAGGACCGGATCATCAGCGGCATGGTCGGCCGTGACCTCGACCACCGCTTCCCCGAGCGCACCCCGCACGAACCGGAAGTGGGCGCGGCCCCGGCCCTGGAGATCCGCAACTGGACCGTGCACCACCCGATCGACCAGCAGCGCAAGGTGGTCGACGACGTGTCGATCGACGTGCGCCGCGGGGAGATCGTCGGCATCGCGGGTCTGATGGGCGCCGGCCGCACCGAGCTCGCGATGAGCGTCTTCGGACGCACCTACGGCCGGCACGCCGGCGGCACGGTCCTCAAGGACGGCACGGAGATCCGTACGAAGACCGTCGCGGAGGCGATCGGGCACGGCATCGCGTACGTCACCGAGGACCGCAAGCACTACGGCCTCAACCTCATCGACAACATCAACCGGAACATCTCGCTGAGCGCCCTCGGCAAGGTCGCCAAGCGCGGTGTGGTCGACGAGCACGAGGAGCGGAAGGTCTCCGAGCGCTTCCGCAAGTCCATGAACATCAAGGCGCCGACCGTCTTCGAGACGGTGGGCCGGCTGTCCGGCGGCAACCAGCAGAAGGTCGTCCTCAGCAAGTGGATCTTCGCGGGTCCGGACGTGCTGATCCTGGACGAGCCGACCCGCGGTATCGACGTCGGCGCCAAGTACGAGATCTACACGGTCATCGACAAGCTGGCGGCCGAGGGCAAGGCGGTCGTCTTCATCTCCTCCGAGCTGCCGGAGCTGCTCGGCATGTGCGACCGCATCTACACCATGGCCGCGGGGCGGCTCACGGGCGAGTTCTCGCGGGCCGAGGCCTCGCAGGAATCGCTGATGCGTCAGATGACGAAGGACAAAGAGGTAACCCGATGAGCACGGATGTGACCGCCAAGACCCCGGCCCCGGCGCCGCCCGGGAAGTCCGGCGGATCAGCCGCGAGCGGCGGCCTGCTCCAGCTGATGCTGGACGGTCTGCGCCGCAACATGCGCCAGTACGGCATGCTGATCGCGCTCGGCCTGCTCGTGGTCCTGTTCGCGGTGTGGACCGACGGCGACCTGCTGCTGCCCCGCAACGTCTCCAACCTGGTGCTGCAGAACAGCTACATCCTGATCCTCGCGATCGGCATGATGCTGGTGATCATCGCGGGCCACATCGACCTGTCGGTCGGCTCGCTGACGGCGTTCGTGGGCGCGTTCGCGGCCGTGCTGACGGTCCAACACGATGTGGCATGGCCACTGGCCCTCGTCCTGTGCCTGGTGGTGGGCGCGGTGGCGGGCTCGGTGCAGGGCTATCTGATCGCGTATCTCGGCATACCGTCGTTCATCGTCACCCTCGCCGGAATGCTGCTCTTCCGCGGCCTGACGGAGATCTTCCTCGAGGGCCAGACCCTCGGCCCGTTCCCGGACGGTCTGCAGAAGCTCGGCAACGGCTTCCTGCCGGAGGTCGGCCCGACCACCAACTACCACAACATCACGCTGCTGCTGGGCATCGTCCTGGGCGCCTTCGTGGTCTACCAGGAGATCCGGGACCGCAAGCGCCAGCAGGAGTTCTCGCTGGACGTGCTGCCGCGCAACGCCTTCCTGCTCAAGCTCGTCGCCATCATCGCGGCGGTCGCCGCCGTCACGCTGCTGCTCGCCAGCTACAAGGGCGCCCCGATCATCCTGATCGTCCTCGGTGTGCTGGTGGTCGGCTACGGCTACGTCATGCGCAACGCGGTCTTCGGCCGGCACATCTACGCGATCGGCGGCAACCTGCCGGCGGCGAAGCTGTCCGGCGTCAAGGACAAGAAGGTCACCTTCTACGTCTTCCTGAACATGGGCGTGCTCGCGGCCCTGGCGGGTCTGGTGGTCGCCGCCCGTCTGAACGCGGCCTCCCCGAAGGCGGGCCTGAACTTCGAACTCGAGGCCATCGCCTCGTCGTTCATCGGTGGCGCGTCCATGAGCGGCGGTGTCGGTACCGTCCTCGGCGCGATCATCGGTGGTCTCGTCCTCGGCGTGCTGAACAACGGCATGAACCTGCTCAGCGTCGGCACCGACTGGCAGCAGGTCATCAAGGGCCTGGCCCTGCTGGCCGCGGTCGGCTTCGACGTCTGGAACAAGCGCAAGTCGGGTTCGTAGACCGGATCGACCGGATCAACCGGATCGGGCCCCGCCAAAAGGCGGGGCCCTTTCCATGGGAGGGACGAAAACCAGTGAAATCGCTCTTCGGCAAGCTCGCCGACGGCACGGAGATCCACAGCTGGGCGCTGGAGAACGGCGGGACCCAGTTGAAGGTCCTCTCCTACGGCGGGATCGTGCAGTCCCTTCAGATCCCGGACCGCCACGGCCGGTACGCGAACGTCTCCCTCGGGTTCGGCACCATCGAGGAGTACGTGACCCGTTCCCCGTACTTCGGCGCGCTGATCGGCCGTTACGGAAACCGCATCGACGCGGGCCGGTTCCCCCTGGACGGCGAGCGGCACCAGGCCGACGTCAACGACGGCGGGAACAGCCTGCACGGCGGCGCCCAGGGCTTCGACCGGCAGGTGTGGGACATCGAGCCGTTCACCAGCGGCTCGGACATCGGCCTGCACCTGTACTACACGTCCGTCGACGGCGAGATGGGCCACCCGGGCACGCTGAACGTGAAGGTGACATACACCCTCACCGAGCACGGCGACTGGCGCATCGACTACGAGGCCACCACGGACAAGGCCACCGTCGTCAACCTCACCAGCCACGTCTACTGGAACCTCGCCGGCGAGGGCAGCGGCACCATCGAGAACCATGAGCTGTCCATCGCCGCCTCGCGGGCACTGCCTTCGACTTCCGCGAGGCCAAGCCGGTCGGCCGTGACCTGCGGGCCGCCGACCAGCAGGTGCTGTACGCCAGGGGCTTCGATCACAACTGGGTGCTCGACAAGGGCGTCACGGCCGAGCCGGAGCACGCCGCGACGCTGCGGGACCCGCAGTCGGGCCGCACGTTGACGATCGCGACCACTGAACCCGGCCTGCAGTTCTACTCGGGCAACTTCCTCGACGGCACCCTCACCGGCACCGGCGGCAGGACCTACCGCCAGGGCGACGCACTGTGCCTGGAGACACAGCACTTCCCGGACTCGCCGAACCACCCGTCGTTCCCGTCGACGGTGCTGCGGCCGGGGCAGACGTACCGGTCGACGACGATCCACTCGTTCGGCCGCTGAAACATCGGAAACCACACTCGTTCCACAACAGTTGAACAGCACCACCCCAGCCTCCGTATCCATGGGCGGCCCGTGCTCCCCCGCGCGGGCCACCCAGACCCGGAGGTTCCATGGCCGACAACGTCACCTCGCTGTTCCGCAGCACCGCGGCGCACAGTCCGTCGATGGCGGCGCTGACGCGAGAGGGCGGCGACGGGGCCGGTCCGATCGACTTCTGTATCCCCTGCAACCCGTACTTCCCCACGCCCGAGATGTTCGACGAGATGGCGGGCCGGTTGCGGGACATCATCACCTACTACCCGAGCAGCGCCGACACGATCACGGCCGAACTGTGCAGCCTGCTCCAGCTCCCGCCGCAGTGCGTGGCGATGGGCAACGGCTCGACCGAGCTCATCACCTGGATCGACCACCTGATGGTCCGTGAGTCCCTCGCCATCCCCGTCCCCACCTTCGGCCGCTGGACCGACCAGCCGATGGAGACCGGCAAGCGGGTCGACATGTTCCCGCTCCAGGAGTCCAGCGGATTCGCCCTGGACCTCGCGCAGTACGCCGAGTTCATCCGGGCCCGCGGCACCCGGGTCGCGGTGGTCTGCAACCCGAACAACCCCGACGGCGGCTATCTCCACAAGCACGCGCTCGTGCAGTTCATGGACGCGATGGCCGACCTGGACCTGATCGTCATCGACGAGTCCTTCCTGGAGTTCGCCGACGCCGAGCAGGAGCCGTCGGTGGTCCAGGAGGCGATGCTGCGGCCGAACGTCATCGTCCTGCGCTCCCTCGGCAAGAACTTCGGTCTGCACGGCATCCGCTTCGGCTACCTGGTCGCCAACCCGGCACTGGCCGGGATGGTCCGCTCGATGCTGCCGAAGTGGAACCTCAACGCCTTCGCGGAACACGTGGTGTTCATGCTGAAGGAACACGGCCCCGAGTACGCGCAGAGCCTCCAGCAGGTGCGCCGGGACCGTCTGGACATGGCCGGCCAGCTCGCCGCGCTGCCGGGTCTGACGGTCTACCCGTCCCAGGGCAACTTCCTCTTCGTGCGCCTCCCCGTGGGCGCCGAAGGCACCGTGGTCCGGGACCGGCTGCTCACCGAGCACCGGATCCTGGTCCGCGAGTGCGGCAACAAGATCGGTTCGTCCAGCCGCTTCCTGCGACTCGTGGTGCGCCCCCAGACGGACGTGCGTCGCCTGGTGTCCGGCCTGGAGCAGGTGCTCTACGGGTCCAGGAGGGGAGCCGCCGTACCCGAGCTCGGTACAGGGACCAACTACAGCTCGGGTACGGCGGCCGTGGATCGGTTGGTCAGCTCCACCAACGGTGCCGGCATGCAGGGCCTTGCCGCGCAGGCCGTCGGCGCCCCGATGCCCGCGGCGCCTCAGCCGCAGGCGGTGCCGGCGGCTGCCGCCATGTCGCCGCAGGGGAACGGCATACCGATGCCGGCGCCCATGCCCGTGGCCCCGGCACCGGCTCCCGCGCCTGCGCCCGCCCCCGCCGCCCCGGCGCCCATGCCGTTCCCGACGCCTGTGGCACCGGCCGCGGCCGCGATGCCCGGGCCCACGCCGCCCGGGGTGCCGGCGCGTGGGGGGCTCACGGCCGCGCAGGTCCGGGGCACCACGGGACCGGGGTTGTCCCCGGCCCCGGCGACCGGGTGGCCGAACAGTCAGAGTTGGCCGAATGCGGCCGGGATGGGACAGGCCGGGTAGCGCACGCGCGGTTCTACGTCCACGACGAACGCCTCGTCGCCCCTTCGTTCGGCTTCGACGCGGCCCGCGTACTCGCCCACGCCCTGCGCACACAGCGCCTGGACGTGAGTTGGGGCGCGGCCGTCCTGGCGCCTCTACAACTCCCCTGACGGTATGAGCCTGGTCCAGGTCTGCACGGCCAGGAGCGGGAGCCTGACTCCGTACGACTCACTGCGCCGAACGTCACGGACGCTGGGGGCACCAACAAGAACTACCAAGAGCTCAGCCTCCAGGAAGCCCCGGACGGACCCGGCGAACAGGCGGCCGAGCTGGAGTACGCATACGACCGCCCGGACGGGACGCGGCGCAAGGTCGTCGTCCGCGCGTTCGTGGCCGAGGACGGCGCGCAGTCACTGTGCGTCGCCGTTTCTGCCGAAGCGGGCCACGCTCCCCCGGCTGTCGTTGCTCACCCTCCAGGGCTTTCCGGTACGGGAGTCCACAGCCCTGAGAGTGACCGCCACCCGGTGGCTGCGGGTGCTGCCGCCGCCTGCGTCGGCACCGGCCTCGACCACCCAGGCCTTGACCTTCACACCGCCCTTGACCTCCTTGCGCAGCTCGACGCTGAACTCGAGCTCGATGTCGCCCACTTCGAAGGTCACGTCCTGGCCGGCCGAACGAGCCGCCGCGGTGATCAGTTCGTCCCGTACCGCCTGCACGGCGTCGGCCAGTTCGATCCGGTTGTCTGCCATGTGCCCACGCTAGAGAGCGATCGATCGGCAGCGCCATCGGTTCACCCCGAACGCTGCGGGCGTACCCGGTACCGGCGAACTGGCCCACCGCCCGGGCCGACTTCCTCAGTGGCATCGCAGCCGGTCGCCGAAGGCCTCCGCGCCCTTGATGTCGGCTTTCTCCGGGACGTCGCCCCAGAGGTCGAGTTGCAGGTCGGGCATGCCCTGCAGTTCCCGCAGGTCGAGCAGGGAACCGCCGCCCGCCAGCCCCAGTGCCAGCTTTCGCAGATGGGGAAAGACGCGGCGCAGCTGTCCGATGTCGTCGGGATGGTGCACGCCCGTGATCATCAGTCGCTCGATACGAGGGAGCGGATCCACGGGCTTGAGTTCGTGCAGTGATTCGACGTTCAGTGCGATCCGCGTGAGCATGGGCGCGCCGAGCATGCACTGGAGAAGCCAGGACGGCTCTCGGATGTACCCCTCGACCGTCACGGTCCGCAGATTCGACCATGCGTCCAGGCGGTAAAAGCATCCGATGCTCAACATGTCCACCTCCAAGTGCCGTACGCCCGGATGCGGTGCGAGGCCTTCCGTCATCTGCCCGGTGAGCCGGAGGGCCCTCAGGTCGAGAGTCCGCACTGCGGACAGATCGTGCAGGGCCGTGCACTCCTGCACTTCGAGTCTTCTCAGGTCCGCTCGGCTCCGCAGGAACTCAAGACTCTCGATCGTCTCGTTCTTCCAGATCGTGAGCGATTCGAGGTGCCGCACCGGGAGGTAGGCGTCCAGTTCCGCCGATGGGTACGAACCCCTCACCGTGAGCTTGGCGACGGACCCCAGACGGGCCAGTCGAACGAGTTGTGCGCGCTTGTCGACCAGCAGATCGGGCAGGTCGGCCCCGTCCAGGACTTCGTTGACGTATTCCTGCACCGGGTGCAGGTCCCAGGCGTTCGCGACCTCGCTGCGGACGAGCGGATCCGGATGCGATGCGCACTGTCGCAGCTTCCGTCGCGCCTTCGCGCTGCGCACCCGGGCGAGGAGACGCACCGTGTTCAGGGCCACGCGCCAGCGCAGCTCCTCGGCGTCGGGCAGCACCCCCACGATCCAGTCGCCCAGGCCTGCGAGGTTCTCGACCTCCTCACGGTCCTGGGGCGGCATGAGGAAGTCCACCCGGTCCTTCACCTTGTCCATCAGCGCGTGGTTCAGCGCCTGGACGTTGATCGCGCACCGAGCCGCCAGGACGTGGAGGACGTAACGCTCACTGCGATGCTCGGCGGCGTCCCCCAGGCCGATGAGCGAGTCGATGAGACGGCCGGCGTCGGGGCGTGCCGCATGCCCGGCGGCCAGCACGATCACGTCGTGCCAGGCCTCGCTGTGGGCGTTTTCGAGGAGCTCCGGGAGATAGCCGCTCTCGTGGAACTCCTTGGCCGCCAGGAAGTCCTGGAACGTACGGTGAATGAACTGGATCGCGTCGTCCGCCCGTTCCTGGAGCAGTCCGCTGCGGTCCAGCAGGAAGCGCAGGACGCGGTGGGGTGACCCCTGTTCCTGGATGTGGGGCATGTCCCGTATGGCCAGGTCCAGCTGCCGGACGGCCTGCGCGTGCGTCATCTGCTGCTGCCCGGTGCGGACCAGCCAGATGGCCAGCCGCTGGAGCAACGCGTGCTGCTCGTCGGAGTCCAGCCTGATGTGATCGGCGTTGAGGACGCCCCGGCCCGCGTCCCGTCCGCCGAGGAGCATGGCGAGAGCAGCGCGGTAGAGCTGCCAGCGGGTGGTGGGCAGCAGACCGCGGCGACGCCGGTGCAGGGCGCAGATCACGGCGCACAGCAGCGGGGTGCGGGCGAGGTCGCGCAGCGCGGTGCTCCGCTCCAGCTGGTGCTCCAGATCCTGTTCCAGGGAGGAGAGGAGCTCGTGCTCCTCACGGCGGCGCCTGGGGTCGTAGAGGTGGTCGCTTTCAAGACGGGCGGCGTTGTGCCAGGCGTGCACGAAGGCGCGGATGTCGTCGTCGCTCATGGGCAGGAGGGTCAGCTCGGCGAAGCCGTCCTCGCTCAGCCACTGGTTGTCGACCGCGTTGGGGCGCACGGTCGCCAGGCATCGCGTGCCGGGATAGCGGTCGAGGAGGGCGCACAGCCATTGCCGGGCCCCCTTCCGCTGCTCGGCCGGGACCTCGTCCAGGCCGTCCACCAACAGGAGGCCGCGACGGGCTTCCAGCACTCGGTGGGCCCAGTCGTCGGGCTGACCGTCCGTGATGCCGCGCCCTGCGGAGAGGAGTTCCGAGACCGAGGGAAAGCGTCCACCGCGTGCGTGCACCTCGCGCAGCGGGATGACGAAGGGGACCAGGCCGTTCAGTTCGGCGAGCTCGTTGCCCAGAGTGCCGCTCGCGGCGTGGGCGGCGAGCCACCAGACGAGGGTCGTCTTGCCGGCGCCCGCCTCGCCGCGCAGCAGAGCGCGGGGCCGGTCGGTCAGCAGGGTCTCGATGCGCCGGGCGCCGTCCCTCGCCGGCCTGCGCGAGTCCGTGAACTCGCCGGGCAGGTGCCCGAACAACGGGTCCGCGGCGGTCTCGGCCCGCAGGCTCAGGTAGGCGGTGTCGAGGTCCCACCGGGATTCGCTGCGGCCGAGTTCCTCGATGCCGAAGATCTCCGTTCTGCGGTACTGGGAGCCGAGGTCCTTGGCGTACCGGGCCTCGAAGTGCTCGTCCTGGGGGTGGACTTCGGAGATGTTCTCCAGCCAGGTGCGCGGGAACGCCGCACCGTGCCGACCGACGATCTCCGCCATCGGTACCGCTTCGATCCTGAGGTGCTGACGGCCCTGAGGCACCTGTGTCACCACGCCGAGCAGCGCGGGCCCGGCGAAGACCGGAGCACCCGAAAGGCCGGCCAGGGGCGAGGTCGCGCTTCCCGTCTCCTCGGCTGCCGGCCGATCGAGTTCGCAGGTGAGGGCGCCCTTCACCCGTCCGGCCATCGGCAGCACACTGACGCGGTACTGGTCGTACTCGATGTCCTCGCCGTCCTCCCCGTAGCGCTGAATCTGCGGAAAGCCCACGATCTCGCAGTGCGGCAGCGGGGCGTCGGTGGCGACCCGGCCGAGCCTGAGACGGCCGAGGGGTGCGGCGTGCTCGGCGCTGATCACGTCCATCGGCGCGGTCAGCACCGCCACGTCGAGGGTCGCGTCCGCCCAGCCGAGCTGACACGTCACCAGCTCGCCCGACGAGGGATGGACCACCTCCACGAAGTCGAGGCGATCCACCACATGCCATGCCGTGAGTACGTTCCGCCGATTGAGCAGTACCCCGCTTCCCTGCCCGTTGCCCCACACCACGACAGCCCGGTTCAGGGCCTTGCCTCCGGTCATGTCCCCCACGCTAGAGAGACGTTGACACCCTCCGCCATCGGTTCAGGCCGACCGCCGTGAACTTCTTTACTCGGAAACCGGTGGAGAAATACAGGCCAATGCACGCCAACAGGCCCCCGGAATGTAATTCCGGGGGCCTGTTGCACTTATTTACTCAGTGCGCGACAGCACCGTGCGCGTGCAGTCCCAGCGCAACGCCCTCGGGCGAGACCGTGGCAAAGCCATCAACGCAGCCGACGGCGCTCAGCGAGTCGGAGAGACCGCCGGCGAGGCTGCCCGAGAGGGTGCCGGAGAGAGCGCCCGCGAGACCACCGGAGACGGCGGCGCTGCCCGCCTGACCACCGGAGACGTTGTCCAGGACGGCGTCGGCTATCTCAGCCGTTTCAATCTGAGGCGTGAAGCTCATGACCTGCGGTTCCCTTCGATTGAACAGATTGCGCCAGGATCAAAGCACGCCGAAGAGGAGACGGCCAGCCGCCGCATGACGTTCCATGACCCATTCCGGCGACCGGCTTCACCGCTATGACCGTCGGGTCACCGAATACGCCAACTTCTTCACGGGACCTGTCGCTTCACCGCGTACGCGACTGTTGCGACCTGGTTTCCAAGGCGGACACTTCGGCGAGAAGGCGGCGTGCGGCGACCTGGATGTGGTGGATGGCCAGGCCCGGCATGAACTCCTGGTGCGCCGGTGTGGACATTTGCCGGAGGTTCGAGCCCGGCACCGTCCCGACACGCGCCGTGCGGACGTCTGGGGCGCGTTCGTCTGCTCCTTCATGTGCTGAACCTGTAACGCGCATCAGCTCGCCCTCGCGCACTCCGCGTCGCGGCTGGCAGAGTGAAGGTGTATGTCGTGGCGCGGCGGGGGAGGCACGGGAGCATGACCGCGATGATCTCCGTGAGGGTCGAGGGACCGGTCGGGCTGGACGAGCCCGAGGAACTTCTGCGGGAACTGGGGCGGGAGACAGGGCTGGCCTGGCGGCTGGAGACAGCCGGCCAGAAGGGCACCCTCGACGGTGGGCTCGCTGTCACGATGCTGGAGGCATTGGTCGGGGGCGCTGCGGGGGCCGTGGTGCAGATGGCCACGCAACGGGCGATCGACGTGTGGCGGGGCCGGCGGCTCGATCCACCGACCGTCACCGTCGTCTTCCAGCCCGCGCAGGCCCCGCAGCCCGCGCAGGACCCCGAGCCGGAGTCCCAGCAGCGTTCGGGCGCCTCAGACGCCCCCGAGGGGAGCTGACCGGCATGGCTTCCCGGGCGTTGGTGATCGGGGTCGGGACGTATGACGACGACTCAGGCATACACAGTTATCCGACGATCGAGGCGAGCGCTCGTGCGTACGGGGCCGCGCTGGCCCGGGACCCCCGGTGGGGCGCCGCGGCCGAGTCCTCGGTGCTGGACCCGGAGCGTGCGCGGACCGCGGACGGGGTGATGCGTGCCCTCCACGAGGCGGCCGCGGCCGGTGAGGGACCGCAGGACACCCTGCTCGTGGTGTACGTCGGGCATGGCGCGTACTGGCAGGACGTGCCGGGCGGCCAGGTCCACTTCGCGGTCGGCTCATCCCGCGTCAGCGAGCCCTGGACCTGGCTGTCCGCCTGGTACGTGTACCGGGCGATCAGGAAGAGCAAGGCCGGCCTCAAGGTGCTGATCGCCGACTGCTGTTACTCCAACCTGCTGCCCCACCTGGGCACCGACTCCGCGCTGCCGGGCGCCCTCGGCACACCCTTCCAGGGCACTTGTGTGCTCACCGCGGTCGGCGGCAACGTCCACAACGCGTGGGCGGACGCCTGCGCGAACCTGCCCCGCCCCCTCGACACCTGCACACCGTTCAGCGGCCATCTGCTGAACGTGCTCGGACAGGGCATGCCCGACCACCCCGACGACCTCACCCTCGGCGCACTCCGCGCCGGCATCGACGAGAGCATGCAGGAGTGCGGCGTCCACCACACGCCGCGGATGCTGCTGAACGACGCCTCGGAGGCGGCCAAGCTCTTCACCAACCATGCGAAGGGCCGGCGGCCCCGGGTGCGCACGCCCGAGTCGGTGGACCAGTGGGTCCGTGAGCTGCATCTCAACGGCGACCGCACCGTGCCCGATCTGATGAGCCGCCCGGAGCTCGCGGGCCGCGTGGTGGTGCAGTTGAAGAAGGGCGACGAACAGAGCCGCGCCCTGGCCCGCCGTGTCGACAGGAAGGCGGCCGAACTGCTGACCAACCCGGCCGACTTCGTGGCGTACTGGGCTGAGATCGAACGCGCGATGCTGGGCGGCGGATGACCGCGGTCGACGGCTCCGACGGCAGCCTGCATGCCCGCCGCACCGACCATCTGTTCCAGCCGGACCTGGCCTCGTCGTTCAACGAAGCGTACGCGTGGGTGACCTGGTTCGACGTCGACCAGTTCAGGCTGAACCTGAGGACGATGCGCCAGGGGCGGCGCGAGGCGATGGCCATGCGCGCCCTGCACGCGTTCGCGCTGCGCCGCCCGGTCCAGGAACTGGTCGAGCTCGCACGCGACTTCGACCCGCGGGACGCGGTCATGATGATGGCGACGGCGGCGCTGTCCCGGCCCGTCGGGGAGGCGGCCGAACTGGCCCTGATGCAGTACGAGGCCGAGTCCGGCAACGAGCGCGCCCCCATCACCGCGAGCATCGTGCACGATGTGGCCTGCCAGCGCACGGCGTTCGACGTGGCGGTGTTCGTGCGGGTACTCCAGCGGCGGCAGCCGGCGCTGGCGGTGCGCACCGTGCAGGTGTTCGCGAGTCCCGGTTCCGGCCGCACCAACCTCGACAAGGCGCTGCTGCACACCGCGCTGCGCGACGAGGGCTGCCACGGCGAGGCCGACCGGCTGCTCGGGCTGACCCTGGAGGCGATCGCCGACAGCCCGCCCGGCACCGCCGGGGTCGGCGACGAGGGCGAGGAGATGGCCGACCTGGCGGGCGCGTTCCAGCACCTCAGCCCGGCCGGTCAGGTCCTGGAGCGATGGGTCGACGAGAGGCTGAACGACTCGGACGCGACCGAGGTGGGCAGGACCCGGGAACTGGTGGCGAGGCTGATCGCCCGGCGTGGCCCCGGCCACGACGCGCTGGCCGAGCACATCGGCCGCTCCGCGCAGCCCCGGCACGTGGTGAAGCTCTGCGCGCTGCTGGCGAAGGGCGACACGGCGTCTCCCGCCAAGTGTGCCCTGGTACGGCGGTACGCGGCCGGGTACAAGCGCGTGCAGGAGCTGGCCATGCTGGTGGCGTCCTGGCACAAGGAGCCTGCCCTGACCCGCACGACCCGGGAGCTGCTGACCGACATCGTCACGGGCACCGTCGACCCCGGCTCCGGCCCCCGCCCCCTGAGCGAGCTGGGGGACCTGGACAAGTGGCTGCGCGAGGCCGACGCCGACCCCGAGTGCTCCCGGCTGCTGCGCCATGCGGCGGCTGTACGGATCGAGGGGCGCTCCGGCGCCGACCTGGTGATCCTGCTGGGCCGCATCGACCGCAGCCGTGACCGTGGCCGGGCCGCGCACACGGTGGGGCGCCGGCTGGCCGAGGCCGTCATGGTGCCGGGCGCGGACCGGGACCGGTTCGTGGACTGTCTGCACGCGCTGCACGAAGCCAGACACCACGTCACCGTGCGCTCCGCCTGCCGTGAACTCTCCGACCCCTCCCACGGGTCACCGGCCGATGCCGCGCTGGTCGCCGATGTCGCGGGCCGGCTGCACCGCGCCGGGCTGCCGAAGGTGTCCTGGACGCTGCTCGAACGGTTCCTGGAGAACGAGCAGGTGGTGACCGCGGCCGATGTCGTCGAGGTCGTGGGCCAGGTACTGGCGCTGCGGCTGCCGGACACGGAGCTGCTGCTGCGGGCCACGGTGGGCCGCTGGTCGGACGTCCGCCACCGGGACGACGCGGTGGCCGCGCTGCGGGCGGCCGGGAAGTGCGAGGCGGCGGACTGGGTCATCAAGTCCCTGCGCTGACGGACGACTTCCCCTCGCTCTCCCCCCGCGGCGGGGGCAGGGTGGGAGGTACCTGGGCCATGTAGCGACGGCAGGCCTGGACGAGCAGGGGGAAGACGATCACCGCGGACAGGGCGGCGACCGGCAGGGTCACCCATTCCACCCTGGGGTAGCGCTCTTCCAGAGCGTCCCGCAGCCATGTGCACACCACCAGCACCGCCAGATGCGCGAGGAACAGCAGCACGGGCCGTACGGCGGGGTCGGCGGGGGCGGAGAAACGGGAGACGTGGTCCCGGGCGTCGTAGCGGCGTAACAGGCGACCCACGAGCGGCAGGTCGAGTCGCGCCAGCCGCGGCAGCCCGAGCAGCAGCGCCGATCCGATGCCCACGGCGGCCATGCCCTGCCACACGTTGTCCCATTTCGCCTCGTGGATCACCACGGCGATCGCGGTGAACGCGGCGTAGGAGAGGGCCACATGCAGCATCCGGCGCGCTCTGCCGAACGACGGCGGGCTCAGCGCCACCAGGACGACACCCGGCATGGCGTACACCACCACCGTCAGCAGGCTGTTGAGGGCGACCAGTTGCCCCCAGTCGCCCCCCACCACGGCGAGCATGCCCAGGCCGATGCCGAAGTTGACCAGCAGGATCATCCAGTACGCGTCGATCTCCGCACCCCGGAAGCGGAACGAGGCCCGGCGCGCCGTCTGCAGTCCCCGGTGGGCGAGGTGGGCCCGGCTCAGTGCGGCGACCTCGCGGGTCAGGGCGTGTGCGAAGACGATGCCGGAGCCCATGGGGGACAGCACCGCGTTCATGAAGATCAACCAGGCCAGCCACACCATGCCGAGCTTGCCGGCGAACTGGGCGTACGGTGACTGGAGAATGTTCTCGTTGAGCGCGCCGCAGTGCCGGCCGAACACCCACTGCAGGGCCGTGTACAGCAGGAACGCGCCGACGAGGGTGCCGTACACCGCCCACCGCAGGCGCGCCGCCTCCCCGATGCCGCGGCGTTTGATGTTGCCCGCGGAGTCGAGGGGGGCCTGGAAACCGATGTACGCGTAGATGACGGCGCCGCCCAGCACCAGATGCAGCGGCAGGCCCGTGCTCGGGGGGTCCGCGTCCCCCGCGAACGGCTCGGCGCGGGCGCTCGTGCACTCGCCCATCCTGTCGAACTGGGCGAACCAGTCGAACCCGAGGAGGACGACGATCGCCACCGGCACCAGGACCTTCACGGCGGTGACGAAGAGGTTCAGTCTGATCAGCCGGCGCGCCGGCAGCAGGTTGAGCGCCATGATCAGGGCCAGGAACGCGACAGCGCACAGCCAGCCCGTGCGGGAGAGGTCGTAGGGCTGTGCCAGGGTCTCCTTGGTGAGCCGGCCGGCGTCCTGGAGCCCACGTCCCTCCTCCATCAGGGAGGGCAGCCAGTACGCCAGACCGCGCACAGCCGCCGCCGCCTCGCTGGCCGGGTTCGCCGCGTAGGCGATCCACAGTCCGGCGGCCACTACCGTGGCCAGGAGCGGCCCTGCGGCCTGCAGGGGGAGGAAGATCAGTCCGCCCGTCTTGGGCGCGGCGATGCCCAGTTCGACCATGACGGCGGCGATCAGCAGCATCAGTGCCCCACCGATCACCCACGCCCATATGCCGTTCCCGTCGGCCTCCCAGTAGACCTTCCCGGCGGCCAGCAGCCATCCCGAGCCGAGCACACCGCCGGCGGCAAGGCCCACCAGGTCCAGGGTGGACAGCCGGCGCCGCTCGTCCGTGTCCTCCGCCGATCCCTCCCGTGCCGCGTCCCGGCCGCCCATCCACCCCAACGCCATCCCCCTGTTGACGGAATCGCGGTGGCACCCGGAGGACGTCCACGGCCGCGCCGAGCGCGACGTCCTTACCCCCACCGCGCACAGGAGTTACCCGTTTCACACGGCTGCACACGCGCGTGCGCTCGTGGGGACGAAAGAGCGCCACCGTGGGCCCCGGTCACGACAAGCGCACGGAGCCCACGGCGTCGGCAGAACTACGGCTACTTGCCCGGGCACTCCTTCCACGCCAGGTGGTACACCGTGCTGATGTCACCGTCCGTCGAGTCCATCGTCATGAAGCTGACCTTGCTCGGCGAGGACGTGCCGGCGCTGACCCGCAGCTCCGTGTTGATGTTGAAGTTGCGCTGAACCCCGCAGGGCGCCCAGACCAGTTGGGCCCAGTCCGTGCTGTCGGTGGCCTGCCAGTTGTCGTTGAGCGGGCCGCTGTAGGGATGGTTGCGGTACGCGGTCTGGGGCGAGCCCTGGAAGTAGTACGAGGCTCGCTGCATGGCGCTCGCGCCGGACTGGAGGGAGGCGAAGCCGCGGTAGTCGGCGCTGGCGATGGCGTAGGTGAAGCCCTGCGGGACGTGCACGACCAGGTTGAGCTGGCAGTTCTTGCGGAACGCCGTGGGGTCGGAGTTGCCGCCGACCTGAGCGAGGTAGTCGCTGTAGGTCACGGTGAAGGCGGTGTTGTCCTCGGAGACGGCGACGGCGGTGGTGCCCTGCGGGCAGCCGGAGCCGTTCACCGTGGCGACCTTGATGATGATCTTGTCCGGCGGCGGGTCTTCGAACCCGCCGGACGGGGACGACGCCGCGTTCGCGGGCAGCGCCGTGGTGAGCAGAGCGGCCAGCGCTCCACCGCTCAGCAGGCATCTCAGGAGTCCACGTGCCATGGATCTCTCCTTGGGGAGGGGGGTGGCTGCGCCTCCGGTCCCGTTTCCCGGCCTCGTTGAAGCTTTGAAGAAATGGTGAGGTTTCTGTGAAGGCCGGAGGCGTTGGAATCGTAGGGAGCCACGTGTGCGGCGCCCAGGGCGAACTCCAGCCATTTGCCGCCGAGTTGAGCGATGCGGCCGCACGGAGCACCCTTCAGGGCGACGCGATGCCGGTGCACACGAATGTGACGCCCACCGAGGACTCGTACACAGGCGGCGAGACCATTCACACCGGGCGGCGCTTCTTCGACCCGGACATCGACACGGAGGTCCGGGTGACCTCGCCTTATGCGGGGAACATCCCGCGCGAGACCCAGCTGTCCGAGCCCTCGGCGACAGCGTCCAGGACGGCTGCAAGGCGACCTTGACAGTGGGCGTCGGCACCGCCCGCCACCCCCGGTCTCAGCTCAGCCGGATCACGTTCCACGACAGCGGCTCCAGTACGGCGGTGAGGCCGCCGTCCGTCAGGGTCGTGCCCTCGACCGCGTGCGGGGTGACCCGCTCGGGGGCGTCGAGGGTGTTGCGGGCGTCCGGGTCGGCGTCGGCGAGGGCGCTGTGTTCGACGACCTGGGTGAGGTCCAGGCCGTGGAGGGCGACTTCGAGCGGAAGGGCGTCGGTGCGGCTGCGGTTGACCGCGAAGACGGTCACCGTGCCGTCCTCGGCGCGCACGGCGGTGGCGTGCAGCAGGTCGGTCTCGCCGTACTTCTTCGTTTCGTACGTCGGGGAGTCCACGCGGACGTCCAGGACCTGGCCGCGGCCGTACTTGGAGGCCTGGGCGAAGGGGAAGAACGTCGTCTGACGCCACGCCGGGCCGCCCGGCTCGGTCATGATCGGGGCGATGACGTTGACGAGCTGGGCGAGGCAGGCGACGGTGACGCGGTCGGCGTGGCGCAGGAGAGCGATGAGGAGGGAGCCGACGACGACCGCGTCCATGACCCGGTAGCTGTTCTCGAGGAGGCGCGGCGCCTCGGGCCACTCGTTCTGCGGCACCTCCCCCTCGTGCATGTACCAGACGTTCCACTCGTCGAAGGAGAGGTTGATCTTCTTCTTGGACTTCAGGCGGGCGCCGACGTGGTCGCAGGTCGCGACGACGTTCTCGATGAAGGACTCCATGTCGACGGCGGAGGCGAGGAAGGAGTCGACGTCGCCGTCCTCCGGCTGGTAGTAGGCGTGCAGCGAGATGTGGTCGACGAGGTCGTACGTCTCCTTCAGGACCGTCGCCTCCCACTCGGCGAAGGTCCCCATCCACTGGGCGGAGGAGCCGCAGGCGACGAGTTCGACCTTCGGGTCCTGTTGGCGCATCGCGCGGGCCGTCTCGGCGGCGACACGGCCGTACTCCTCGGCCGTCTTGTGGCCGGTCTGCCAGTGGCCGTCCATCTCGTTGCCGAGGCACCACAGCCGGATGCCGAAGGGGTCCTTGTCGCCGTGGCTGACGCGGAGGTCGGAGAGGGCCGTGCCTTCCGGGTGGTTGGCGTATTCCTGGAGTTCGAGGGCCTCGGCGACGCCGCGCGTGCCGAGGTTGACGGCCATCATGGGCTCGGCCTGGGGGCCGACCTTGCGCAGGAAGTCGATGTACTCGGAGAGGCCGAAGCGGTTCGACTCGGTGGAGTGCCAGGCGAGGTCGAGGCGGCGGGGGCGGTCCTCGACGGGGCCGACCGAGTCCTCCCACTTGTAGCCGGAGACGAAGTTTCCGCCGGGGTAGCGGATGGCGGTGACGCCGAGTTCGCGGACGAGGTCCAGGACGTCCTGGCGCAGGCCCTTGTCGTCGGCGGTGGGGTGGTCGGGTTCGAAGATGCCGGTGTAGACGCAGCGGCCGAGGTGTTCGACGAAGGATCCGAAGACGCGGGGGTTGACCTCACCGACGGTGAAGGCGGGGTCGAGGGTGAAGCGGGCCGTCTTGTGCATGGTCGCCTTTCCAGAGGAGTGCCCTAGCTGTTCGGCTGTTCGGCATATCGAATTACGCCCGTAACATCGAACGGGACCGTAGGCCGCAAGCGCTTTCCAGTCAATGCCTCGTGCATGAATCCACCGCGGAGCGGTCGTTACCGGTTGAACTACGGTCGGCCGATCACATGACGCGGACACTTTGGGACGCGTAGGCTCGAACAGCCCGCCGAAGGGCGGAGGAACAGGGGGTGCGATGGACATCGCGGGCGCGCGCCCGTGGGCGGCCCGGGTCGCTTCAGCGCTACGGCTGCCGCGGCGACGCTCATACGCCGGCTCGGCCATGCGCGACCTGGCCTCCGATCTGAGCGCGGCCCTGCGGGCAAGGCCCCACCCCCCGGCCGACGTGCGCGCGTTGTGCCACGCGCTGTGCGCCGAGATGAGCGCGCGGCGCGGCGGACGCCCCGTCGAGCTGCGCTTCGAGCGCTTCCCCGACGAGATCGAAGTGACCGGGCTGTGGGTGGAGTTCCAGGACTTCGACCTGGTCATCGTCGAGGAACGCGCCGAGGAGATGCAGCAACTGGTCATCCTCGGCCATGAGTTGTGGCACCTGCACGCGGGGCACGGCCACCACCACACCGCCGGTACGGCAGCCGTGCACGCGCTCGCCGACCGGCCCGGGTGGAAGGACGTCGCCCTGGCGGTGGCCGCCCGCGACGGTTCCCGGGAGCGGGACGAGGCCGAGGCCGACGCCTTCGGGCACCGGCTGGCCGCGGCGTTCCGGCCGTTGCTGCCGGGGGAGGCGTCGGACGCACCGCTCGGGCCCGTGCAGCGGTCGCTGGGTTATCGAGGGAGCGGGAGGAGGGTGCGGTGACCGGTTCGGTACGGGACCCTTCCCTTGGCCTGGCGCTGGATCCGTCCCACGGCCTGGCGCTGGATCCCTCCCATGTCCTGGGCGAGGTGTACATCTCGTTCTGGATCCCCACCGTCGTCCTGACCGCCGCCCTGGCGATCAAGCTGCCCACCATCATCCGGCTCTGGCGGGACCCGCTCCTGCGCGCGGTCGGCGGCCTGCTGCTGCTCGCCTGTGCCGTGTTCGTCTTCGCGGCTCCGGCGACGATCGCCTGGGTCAACCGCGTCACGGGCGTGCCGAACATCGCGGCGCCCCTGGTCTACTCCCTGCTCACCGCCTTCTGCGGGTCCTGTCTGCTGCTGATCATCGCCTGGCGCAACGGCCTGTCCGACCGCAGCGCCGAGACCCGCCGCGCCATGCGCCTGGTCTTCTGCGCGTACTCGGGCGTGATCGTCGCGCTGTGGGTGCTGTTCGCCCTCGCGGACGCGCCCGTGGAGCGCGTGCGGGACCTGGACACGTACTACGCCAACACCCCGTTCATGCGTGAGGAGACGCTGCTCTACCTCCTCGCGCACTGCACGGCCGTCCTCATCACGTCCCGGCTGATCTGGAACTGGGTGCGCACCGACGGCCTGGACGCCTGGCTGCGCTGGGGACTGGTGTGCCTGGGGGTCGGCTACGCCCTCAACCTCATCTTCGACGCGGCCAAGCTGACCGCCGTCGCCGCCCGCTGGACGGGCAACGACCTGGACTGGCTCAGCACCGACCTCGCACCGCCGGTCGCCTGTCTGTCCGCCATCCTGATCGCGGTGGGCTTCATCCTCCCGCACGCCGGCCAGTACGCCCACGACCGCTGGCGGGTCCGGCTCGCCCACCACGAACTGCGGCCCCTGTACCGGCTGATGCGGTCCGTCAACGGTTCCGGCCTGCCGTTCGTCCTGCGCGCCTCGCCGGAGCTGCGGCTGATCCGGCGCGAGACCTTCATCCGTGACGTTCTGCTGCCGCTGGCCCGGCACATCGACGAGGACCTGCGCAGGAGGTCGTACGACGCCGCGCTCGCCCTCGGCTTCCCGCCCGGCCGGGCGAAGGCGCTCGCCGCCGCCGTGACCATCCAGGACGCCGCCGACCGCAGGAGCCGGGCCCCGGACACGGGCGGCACCACCGGCGGCCCCGACACCACGGACCTCCTCCAGGAGATCGGGGCCGTCTCCCGAGCCCTGCGCCACCCCGACGAGATCGAGGCGGTCCGTGCCCATACGGCAGCTCCGGCCGCCCCAGCAGAGAACGTGCCCGTACATGACTGAACGCCCCACCACCGCCGTCGTCCTCGGCGGCTCCCTGGCCGGCCTGCTCGCCGCCCGCGCGCTGGCCGACGTCGCCGATCACGTCACGGTCGTGGAACGCGACGTGCTGCCGGCCGGCCCGGAGCCGCGCAAGGGCCTGCCGCAGGCGGCACACGTCCACCAGCTGTGGTCGGGCGGGGTCCGTGCGCTGGAGGAACTGCTCCCGGGTGTGGTCGGCCGGCTGCGGGAGGCCGGGGCGCACCGGCTGCCGGTGACGACGGACATGGTGGCGCTGTCGCCGTACGGCTGGTACCGGCGCTGGGCCGAGTCGCACCACATGCTGCTGTGCAGCCGGGACCTGCTGGACGCGACCGTGCGGGCGGCGGTGGCGGCCGACGAGCGCGTCGAGGTGCTTCAGGGAACGGAGGTGCTCGGGCTGGTCGGCACGGGCGCGGCCGTGACGGGCGTACGGATCCGGGCGCACGGGAAGGCGGACGCCGCGGAACGAACCGTGTTCGCCGACCTGGTCGTCGACGCCACGGGACGCGGTTCGCGTACCGCGCGCCGGCTGACGGAACTCGGGCTGCCGGCGGTGGAGCGGCGCGAGGTCAACTCCGGGGTGGTGTACGCGAGTCGGGTGTTCCGGGCGCCGGAGGCGGCACGGGAGGGGTTCCCGGTCGTCAACGTCCAGCCGGATCCGCGCGCCGGGAAGCCCGGTTGCGGGGGCGTGCTGCTGCCCATCGAGGACGGCCGGTGGATCGTCACGCTCTTCGGCTCCCGCGGCGCCGAACCCCCCACCGAGGCCGACGCGTTCGTCCCCTACGCACGCGAGGAGCTACGCCACCCCGTCATCGCCGACCTGCTCACGCACGCTGAGCCGTTGACGGACGTGGCCTACACGCGGACGACCGCCAACCGGCGCCACTACTACGAGCGGATGTCTGCCTGGCCCGAGAACTTCGCCGTACTCGGAGACGCGCTGTGCGCCCTCAACCCGATCTACGGGCACGGGATGTCCGTCGCCGCCCAGTCCGCGGTGGCCCTGCGGGACGCGGTACGACACCACGGCTGGGGCTCGCCCCGTCTGGCCCGGCGGATCCAGCAGGCGGTGGCCCGGCCGGCGTCGGCGGCGTGGGACCTGGCCCTCGGGATGGACGTGTTCTACCCCGGCGCGACTCCGAACGGCCCCACCCTGCGCGACCGGCTGCTGGCGGCGTACGTGGGCCGGCTGCTCTACACCGCCACCGGGAACGGGCGCATCGCCCGACGGGTCACGGACGTGACGTCACTGGAGCGGGGTGCGGAGGTGTTGCTGGCCCCGTCGGTACTCCTGGCCGCGATCGCCGGCCCCCTCAAGCCACCCCTGACCGGCCCGCCGCTGACGGCGGAGGAACTGAAGGCGGCGGGATTGCGCTAGCCGCGCCGACCTGAGTCCGGCCGGGGGCGGGACGCGCACCCCGGCGCCACGGGGTACCGCGCCCGCGCCTACGGCGGAGGGCGCTGCGCGCGGCGGCCGGGTGCGGCTGTCCGCGGCCCGGCGGACGGGACTGCGCCCGGCGGCCGAGCGCGACCACCCGCTGTCCGACGGCCAGGACGGCCCACCGCTCGCGGGTTCTGCGCGCTCCGCGAGGCCAAGGGCGCCGGGGACGAGGACGGATTTGGGCGCCGGTGCCGGGTGCGGCTGCACGCGATGGCCTCGCACAGCCGACCCGGCTGCGGGCAGTCGTGCCGCTGAGGGCTCCCGCCCCGCAGAAGCGGCACCCCGTCGCGCCGGACCACGCACCCCCGGCCCACACCAGCACCGGAACACCAGAACACCGCAAAGCCGCAGCGCGCCGTGGGCCCGGGCCAGCCGACGCAGTCACCCCGCGCACGCACGCCCGAGCGTCAGCGGTGCGGTCAGCCCTGGAACGCCGGCTGTGCCAGCCCCTTCCCCGCGGCCGGCACCATGAACACCGACCCCGCCAGGGGAGGCGGGGACGTCAGTCCGACTCGGGCCGTCGTGATGTACAGGTCGGTGAGGTCGGGGCCGGCGAAGGTGCAGGCCGTCACGCGGGGGACCGGGAGGGGGATCACACGGTCCAGGTCGCCGGCCGGCGTGTAGCGGCGTACCGCCGAGCCCTCCCACAGGGCCACCCAGACGCAGCCCTCGGCGTCGACCGTGAGACCGTCGGGGAATCCGGCGCCGTCCTCGATCTCGACGAGGGGACGCCGGTTCACGGCCCGCCCGTCCGCGAAGTCGAAGACGTCGACGCGGCGGGTCGGCGAGTCGATGTAGTACATGAGGCGGCCGTCCGGGCTCCACCCCGTGCCGTTGCTCACCGCCACGTCGTCGAGGATCACCTCGACCGAACCGTCCCCGGCGACCCGCGACAGGGTGCCACCGCCCGGCGCCTCGTCGTACCGCATGGTGCCGGCCCACAGCGAACCGTCGGGAGCGACGGCGGCGTCGTTGGCACGGCGGCCGGGGACCGGCTCGTGGTGCAGCCAGCGGAAGGTGTCGTCCGGGTCCAGCAGGCCCACGCCGTCCCGGAGGTTCAGGACGAGGCCGCCCCCGGCCCGCGGCTTGACGGCACCGATGTGCTGGGGCGCGGTACGGACCGTGCGACGGCCGGTGACCGGGTCGTAGGTGTGGATCCGGGACCGCAGGATGTCGATCCACAGGAGCCGCCCGGTCGCCGGGTCCCAGGTCGGGCCCTCCCCGAGCTCCGCTTCCGCCTGCACCGCGACCTCGTACTGCGCCGCGGTCATGCCACGCTCCGGTGCCCGAGACGCTCCGACAGCTCGGCGGCGCCCTTGGCGGCGAGCTGCTCCAGCTCGGCGCGCCGGTCCTCGCTCCACCGGATCATGGGGACGGAGATGGACAGGGCGGCCACCACCTGCCCGGTACGGTCCCGCACCGGCGCGGCGACGCACGACACGTCCGGGTTGGACTCCCGGCTCTCCACGGCGATCCCCCGCTCGCGGATCTCGGTCAGGGCCTCGCGCAGGGCGCCGGGGTCGGTGATGCTGTTGGGTGTCATGCGCACCAGCTCGGCCTCGTCCGGGATCCGGGCGGTGAGCTCGGACTCGGGAAGGGAGGCCAGCAGCATCTTGCCGACGGAGGTGCAGTGGGCGGGCAGCCGGCGTCCGGCCGCGGACACCATCCGCACGGCGTGCGTCGAGTCGACCTTGGCGATATAGATGACGTCGGTACCCTCGAGGATCGCCACGTGCACGGTCTCGTCGCAGGTCTCGGCGACGGACCGGGCGACCTGCTGCCCCTCGGCCGCGAGGTCGAGCTGCTCGGCGTACCGGCTGCCGAGCTGGTACGGCCGCACGCCGAGGCGGTACCGTCCCGGCTGGCCCGGCACCGGGATGATGTACGACCGGGCGGCGAGCGTGGTGACCAGTTCGTGCACGGTGGTGCGTGGCAGCTGGAGCTTGCGCACGATGTCAGGGGCGGAGAGCGTGCCGTCCCCGTCGAGGAAGAGCTCGAGAATGTCGAGAGCCCGGGTCACGGCTGGTACGAGGCGTCCCACGTCCGGCCCCCTCCCTTGGAGTCAGAGGCTGCGTTCGAAATTTCAACAGCCGATCGGCATAACGAACACAGGCTACTCAAAGTGCGTTTCCCACGGCAATGGGCCTGCGCCGCCTGCTTCCGTTTAGGTTCTCGAGTCGTGGCGTATCGTGCCAAATATGAGCCTTACGGGCGCAATGTACACCGTACATTTACCCGCGAGGCCACCCAAGACATCGAAGAGCCCGGCGCTCGGCACCGAGCCCCACTCCGACGGCGACGCGCACGGGTGACAGCCTCACGGTCTCCGGCAAGGAGGCAGGCCTCGGCGACGAGCTGACCGTCACCATCGAGGTGACCGCCACAGCCCAGTGCATCAACCCTGGTGACCACGGCCCCAAGGCCTCGAACAAGCAGTCCGTCGCCGGCGGCGGACAGTTCGGCGTGGAGAACGGCAAGGTCGACTTCACGGTGACCCTGACGGCGACCTTCCAGCCGTCGTGCAGCCCGCCGATGACGGTGCAGTACACCAACGTCGTCGTCGCCGACACCACCAACAACATCTCGGTGACGCTGCGAGGCACCTTCTGCCCCCCACACCGCGAGACGACACGTCCCCCTCCCTGACCGGCCTGCGAGCCCACACGCTCGCGGGCCCCTCCATGCCCGTGGCCGCCCCGGGCCGGAGCAGGCGAAAGCCCCGCCGCGTACGCCGACGCCAGTAGGGACGGTTACTCCCGCCGTCAGACGCCCTCGCCGCCCCCGCCCGGCACGGTGGTGCGCATGAAACTGCGCCGTCCCGCCCGCCGGGCCTTCCTCGTCGTCCATGTCACCGCCTCCGCGAGCTGGCTCGGGCTCACGCTCGGGCTGCTCGCGCTCGGGACCACCGCGGCCACCACCGGGTCCGCGGTGACCGTGGCGGCGTCCGTGCGGGCCATGAAGCTGTTCGCCGACTGGCTTCTGCTGCCGGTCGCGTTCCTCACACTGGTCAGCGGGGTCGTGCTGTCGCTGGGCACGCCGTGGGGGCTGACGCGGCACCGGTGGGTCTACGTCAAGTTCTGGATGACCCTCGCCACGACCACCGCCACGGTGTTCGCCCTGCGCCCCGGTGTGAACTCCGCGGTCACCGCCGTCGCCGCGGGCGGGCCGCTGCCCGATGCCGGTGACGTCCTGTTCGGGCCGATCGTGTCCCTGTCCGCGTATGTCTTCATGACGGTGATCTCGATCCTCAAGCCCTGGGGCCTGACCCGCCGCGGCCGCCGCCTGCGCACCGCGTCCACCGCCCGCACCCCCGAGCCCACCCGGCAGACCGTCTGACCCGCCCCTCGGCGGCTCCGGCAGGACGCCGACGCAGCGTGAGGCGTTCGGCGTCGTGGCTGCCGGGTTCGGCTGTGTAGATCATGACGCGCAGGTCGTTGCCGGCGACGAGCAGTACGTCACAGTCCAGCGTGAGAGCGCCGACGTGGGGGTGGTCGATGGTCTTGCGGGCGGACTGGTGCCGGCCGACGGCACCGGATTCCCAGAGGTCATCGAACTCGGCGCTGTCGGTGCGCAGTTGGGAGATGAGGTGGCTCTGTCGCTGATCGGCTGACGTACGCGGTGCCGGTGCCGAGGAAGTTGCGCCACACCGCGTTGAGGTCGTTGCCGTGCCATGCCTGTCGCGGAGAGCCCGATCAGGAATGAACTCGCGAAAGCGTGACCTGACGGCACTTCAACCGTCGGCGGCCAGGCGGTCCAGCCACTCCCTCAGCAGATACTGCTCCGCGCTGCTGAGGGTCGTCTGTTCGGTCAGTGCGGCGTGCAAGGCGCGGGCGGCGCCTGCCGGGCCCGGGTCTTGCACGGCCGGCTGCTGGTGGGTGACGGCGGCGACCATGGCCTCCCGCAGAGTGGTCAACAGGGCCGGGTCACGCCGGCCCTCGGGCAGGGACAGCCAGGTGAGCACCGCGCCGCGCGCCGTGGCGTGGACGATCTGGGCCGCGAGTTCCTCGTTGACCCGGAGCCAGCCACCGGCGGCGAGGCGCCGGATACGGCCCATCAGGATCTCCATGCCGGCCTTGAAGGCGGCCGAGGTGGCCTTCGTGGGTTCGCTGTACATCAGCGTGTACAGCGCGGGATTGGCCAGACCGAACTCGACCGCGACGCCCCAGCCGGTTCTCAGGTCCTCGACGGGGTCCGGCGGGTCGGGGTCGACATGCTTGCCGGCGAGAAACGCGGTGAAACCGTGCTCGGCCACGGCGTCGAGCAGCCCCTCCTTGTCGCCGAACAGCCGGTAGATCGCCGGCGGCTGCAGGCCCGCCTCATCAGCGACGGCGCGGGTGGTGACCGCGTCGCGGCCGCCGCGCGTCAGCAGCTCGACGGCGGCCTCGATGACCCGTTGCCGGGTCCGTTCGCGACCGATGGCCGCAGCGTCGGCAGCACTGCTCCCGCTCGATGGACGTCGTGACATGTATCAACGATATCGCACAACTGATTCCATCGTTAGTATCAGTGTTACGCTTTTAGCGTTTCCATTGGAATCAGCTCGTAGAGGAGCATCGCATGTCCGACCGGCTGCGGATCATCGCATTGGAAGAGCACGTCGCCCTGCCCGCGATCATGGAGGCGTGGTCGCGAGCCGGGGTTCCGGAGCTGCCGAACCTGGGGTTCGGCGACAGCCCCACCGCCCAACGGCTGCGAGACACCGCGGAGACGAGGCTCGCGCACATGGACGACCAGGGAGTCGACGTGGCGGTGCTGTCGATCTCGTCACCGGGCGTGCAGAACCTGTCCGACGCGGATGCGGTCGCCGTGGCCCGCGACACCAACGACCAGCTCTCGGAGATCGTGGCCGGCAGGCCCGATCGGTTCCAGGCGTTCGCGGCCATCCCGACGCAGTCGCCGTCGGCCGCGGCCGCGGAGCTGGAGCGGGCGGTCACCGCGCTGGGCTTCCCGGGCGCCATGCTCTACGGGCGCACCGGATCCAAGCTCGCCGACGACCCCGCGTACGACGAGCTGTACGCCACCGCGGAGCGGTTGCAGGTCCCCCTCCACTTCCACCCGCAGATGCCTGTACAGGCGGTGACGGACGCCTACTACTCGAACATCGGTCCCATCGGGACCGCGCTGGCCGGGCCTGCGATCGGCTGGTACTACGACCTGGGCGTGCAGTACCTGCGGATGATCTTCTCCGGCGTCTTCGACCGTTACCCCGATCTCCAGGTGATCGCCGGCCACTGGGGGGAGGTCGTGCTCTTCTATCTCGACCACACCGGGTTCTTCGCCGACGCCGGCGGCCTGGCTCGCCCGCTCGCCGACTACTTCAAGCAGAACTTCTGGATCGCCGGCAGCGGCACCGTCAGCCCCCGCTACTTTCGCTGGACAGCCGAAGTCGTCGGGACCGAACGGATGCTGTACTCCACCGACTACCCCTTCACCTACGGGTTTCGTCCCGACGGCTTCCCCTTCGTGGACACCAGCGCCGGCGTCGCCCGGTCCTTCCTGGAGGACGCCCCCTTCACCGCCGGACAGAAGGCCGACATCGCGCACCGCAACTGGGAAAACCTCACGTCCCGGTCAGTCCGGCCGCGGTCAGAGTGAGGTGCTGGGCCAGCACCTCGGCCGCGGTGTGGGCGTCACGGGCCAGCGCCGCCTCCTCCAGTCGGCGGTGCTCGCCCACGTGGTCCCGCTCGGGGACGCGGTGCGCCGACCAGCGGCGGGCCAGCTCGCTCGCGGTCCACATCCGGTCGAAGGTCTCCAGGAGGACAGGGTTGCCGCAACCCTCCAGCAGGGTGCGGTGGAAGACGCGGTGGGCCTCGGACCATGCGCCGCTGTAGTACTCGCCCTCCTCCTGCACATACGCCGGGGTCCGGGCCAGACGGTGGTGGGCAGCTCGCACCCGGGCCTCCCAGTCGACATCGCCGCGCTCGATGGACATGCGCAGCACAACCGGTTCGATGGTCCGGCGGGCCTCCGCGACCTCCTGCCAGCGGCGGTCGGAGACGGCCGGGACGGCGAAGCCGCGGTTGGGCAGCCGGTCGGCGAGGCCCTCGCCGACCACCCGCACGAGCGCCTCACGCACGACGGCCAGGCTGACGCCCTGCTCCTTGGCCAGGTCCTGGGGCTTGAGGGCGTCACCGGGGGCATGCTCCCCGCGCATGATCGCGTCCCGCAGATGTGCGTAGACCTGCTCGGAGAGCATCTGCTTCCCCGCCGAGGACGCGGTGTGAACCGTCTGAGCCATGGCATCATCATAGACGATCCAATAAATAATCGATTATTGATGCTATCGTCGATCCCATGCCCGATCGGTCGCATCACCGCCACCCCACAACACGGCACGAAAGGAACGACGCGATGAGTGCCAACGACCCCTTCGCCCGCCTCCCGAAGGCGGCCTCCTTCGCCGTTACCAGCGCCACCGTCACAGACGGCGATTCCTGGCCCGCCGAGCAGTTCTCCGGGATTTTCGGCGTTCCTGGCGGGAAGGACGTCTCCCCGCAGTTGTCCTGGAGCGGCGCCCCGGAGGCAACCAAGAGCTACGCCGTCACCGTCTACGATCCCGACGCCCCCACCGGCTCCGGTTTCTGGCACTGGGCGGTCGCCGACATCCCCGCCACCGTCACCGAACTGCCCGAGGGCGCCGGCGACGACACCGGCTCGGGCCTGCCAGAGGGTGCCTTCCAACTGCCCAACGACGCCCGCGCGGCCCGTTTCATCGGTGCCGCACCGCCCGCCGGGCACGGCCCGCACCGCTATTTCATCGTGGTGCACGCCCTCGACGTCGCCGCCATCGGCGTTGCGGCCGACGCCACCCCGGCCGTCCTGGGATTCACCATGGCCGGCCACATCCTCGGCCGCGCGGTCCTCACCGCCACCGCCGAAACCCCCGCCTGACCGACAGCATGTCCCGACTCATCGACACCACGGAGATGTATCTGCGCACCATCCTCGAGTTGGAGGAGGAAGGTGCGGTGCCCCTGCGCGCCCGGATCGCCGAGCGCCTGAGCCAGAGCGGCCCGACGGTCAGCCAGACGGTGGCGCGGATGGAGCGGGACGGGCTGGTGTCCGTCGCCGACGACCGGCACCTGGAGCTGACCGACGAGGGCCGCCACCTGGCGACACGCGTGATGCGCAAGCACCGTCTCGCGGAGTGCCTGCTCGTCGACGTGATCGGCCTGGAGTGGGAGCACGTTCACGCCGAAGCCTGCCGCTGGGAGCACGTGATGAGCGAGGCCGTCGAACGCCGCGTCCTGCAGCTGCTGCGGTACCCGACGCAGTCGCCCTACGGCAACCCGATCCCGGGCCTGGAGGAGCTCGGCGGGAAGAGCACGGTGGATCCCTTCCTCGACGAGAACATCGTCAGCCTCAGCGACCTGGCGCCCGGGCCGAACGGCGCGAGCGCGGTCGTACGGCGCATCGGGGAGCCGATCCAGACCGACCCCCAGCTGCTGTACACCCTGCGGCACGCCGGAGTGCGGCCCGGCGCGGTCGTGAGCGTGACGTCGTTGCCCGGCGGCGTGATGGTCGGCAGGGGCGGGGAGGCCGCTGAACTCCCCGCACAGGCTGCCGCGCACGTCTTCGTGGCCGAGGACTGAGCGCAGCCGGACGCCGGTTCGTCGCCGTGGCCCGTGCGGGCTCGGGGACGGCCCTGGACCAGGATCGTGGTCCAGGGCCGTCCCCGTTGCGGCAATCCCACACCGGGCAACCTCCCTTGCCGCGGCGGCAACCAGTGGGTGAAGTCCCGTCCCCCACCAAGGGAGTTCACGATGCGCACCCGCCTCGCACGTCTCGGCGCCGCATGGCCGTACACCAACGTGCCCGTCAATATCGTGGGGTGGGCCGTCAGGAACCGCTCCACCCTCCAGTGGAACGACAACTCCGTCGACATCTACGCCGGGAATCTGGACGGCGGGGCGCCCCGCACGGCAGCGGGTCGGGCAGGAGTACTTCACCTCGGCGCTCGGCGAGGAGAACATCCATATCCATCTGCATGTTCCGTGACTTCTGGCGTCACTTGAAGAGCCGTTACGGCCTCTGAGACACCCCGTACCCCTCCTGCCCCCACGGGCGCAGCTTCTCCGGGTTGCGGACCACCCAGATCCGGGTGACGTGCCCGTCGGAGACGTCGAACGAGGCCACGGTCACGACCACGCCGGCGCTCTGGGCCACCAGGCCCGGCGCACCGTTGACCGACCGCTCCAGGAGTTCGAGCCCCGGAGCCTTGTCGGCGACGGCGACCATGTACTGGGCGATGCGTGCGCCGCCCTCGACGGGGCGCAGGACGGTGCCGACCATGCCGCCGCCGTCGGCGGTCATCACGGCGGCCGGGTCGAGGAGACCGACGAGGGCGGCGATGTCCTTGGTCTCCCATGCCTCTTTGACGTGCCTGACCACGTCGGACCGGCCGGTCGCCGCGACCGGAGCGCGCGCGGCGCTCACCCGCCGCCGGGCGGAGGCCGCCAGCTGCTTGCAGGCCGCGGGGGTCCGGCCGAGCACGTCGGCGATCTCGGCGAACGGGTACCGGAAGACGTCGTGCAGGACGAACGCCACCCGCTCGGCGGGCGTCATCGCCTCCAGGACGACGAGGAAGGCCATGGTCACCGACTCGTCCTGAACGATCTGGTCGGCGGGGTCCACGGGGCCGGTGCGGTCGGCGCCGCCCGTGTGGTCCCACTCGGTGCGGTCGGGCAGCGGCTCGGGCAGCCAGGCGCCGACATAGCGTTCGCGGCGGGCCCGCGCCGAGCCGAGCAGGTCCAGGCAGATGCGGCTGGTCACCGTCGTCAGCCAGGCGCCGGGCGACAGGATCTCCTGCTGCCGGCTTCTGGGCAGCGCGTACCAGCGTGCGTAGGCATCCTGTACGGCGTCCTCGGCCTCGGTCAGCGAACCGAGCAACCGGTAAGCGACATTGATCAGTTGGCGTTGCTCGCCCGCTATCGCATCCGTGTCGGCCCCGACAGTCCCCATGCTTCCGGCCGCCCCCTCGCCTTACCTTTCGCGGGCCCGCGTCGTCGGGCTGGTGAGACCTTATCGATCTACGACGTCCTGACGGCGGAGAAATACGACTGCCTGATGGCGGAAAAAGGGGACTGTGACATGGCCACTCAGGTGACGGAGACGGCGAACGCACGGCGCGGCTCCTCATTCCTGCGGACCGCGATCGCCCTGCAGACCCTGACCATCTTCCTTCAGGCGGTCTCCGCCGGACTGCTGCTGACCTCGTCCTACGGAGAGACGCTGCACGGTGTCGGAGCCCGTGTGATGTACGGGGCGTCGATGCTGTATGTGCTCGCGGCGGTGCTGGCGTGGAAGCCGGGCGGCGGCTCGCCCCGGCCCGTCTGGCACGCGTCCGGTTTCCTCGTGCTCGCCTCGGTCCAGGTCGTACTCGGCATCGCGCACGTCCCGTCGGTCCATCTCCCCCTGGGCGTCCTGATGTTCGGCCTGAGTCTGCTGGCGCTGGCCAGACGCTGAGGTCCCGTACGGGACCGGTGCCCGGAACTACCGGCGTGTCTCTCCCAGTACCCCCCTCAGCCGCTGCGCCCGTAACACCAGCTCCAGCTCGAACCGCCGGTCCGGGTCGTCCATCTCGTCGCCCCACAGTTCGCGGATCTGACGGAGGCGGTAGCGGACCGTCTGGGGGTGGACGCCGAGGCGGGCCGCCACCTCCGGTGCCCCGCCCCTGGTCTCCAGCCACGCCAGTAACGTCTGAGCCAGTCGTCGGCCGTGCGTGGGGCCGCAGTGCTCCAGCGGGGCCAGGCACCGCACCGCCAGGTCGTCGATCAGCTCCTCGGGCTGCAGGAGCACCAGCGCCTCGGTGTGTTCGGTGCAGTACAGGACGTCCCCGGCGGGCAGCAGCCGCCGTTCCATCAGCCGTACGGCGGCCTCGGCCCAGCGCAGCGACTTCGCCGCGTCGGAGAGCGGGACCGGGGGGCCGATCGCGCCCGACCAGCCGGTGAGGGCCCGGTGCAGCAGTTCGGGGCGGCCGGCGGCGTCGGGCTCGGGGACGACCATGCGCGGCTGCTCGTACTCCATGTCGAGCAGCACCCCCTGTCCGACGGCGGGCGCCACCGCTTCCCGCGCCGGGCGCAGCAGGACTCCGACGGCGACCTTCTCCGGCAGGGGCCAGCCGATGCGCGCCGCCCGCTCGGTGAGGGCGTCGGCCGGATCACCCCGGTGGTGTTCGGCCAGCAGCAGTTCCATCAGGCGGCGTTGGAGGCGCAGCCGCTCCCCCGCCTGGCGCGCCGCCGCCTCCGCGTAGCCCCGCACCGACTGGTCGACGAGGCCGTCGAGGTATTCGTAGCCCGCGTCGACCAGCTCGTACATCGCGGGCGGCGGGATGTCGACGCGCTGGCCGATCTCGGCGAAACGGCGCCAGGCCAGCCGTACGCCCATGCGGTAGATCGCCTGGAGGGAGTCGAGGGAGCGGCCGTGCAGGCCCTCGCCCCTGCCGAACTCCTGGAAGACGCCGGGCGGGACCGTCGGGCGGCCCTCCGAGGTCTCCAGGTGCTGGACGAAGACCTCGATCGCACGCCGGATGCCGACCAGCGCCATCGGTTCGCCCGACTCGTCGAGGACGACGGGCAGATGCGGGTACTCGCGGCGGATCTCGCGCAGGATCTCCTCGGCCAGGGCCGGGGCGTCCGCCATGGCCAGCTCCGCGAAACGGCGGACCTGGAAGCGGGGTACGTCACGCCAGGCCGAGCGGGTGGCGGGGGTGGGGGCGGAGGTCGTGGAGGTCGTGGAGCGGATGGCGGCCACGGTCAACTCCCCTGACCCGCTTGCTCGTACGTGATCAAGGGTGTGTTCGGCTGGTCGGGCGTCGCTTCCAGCAGCGCGACGACGCCGAGGGCGGCGCCCACCGCGAGTACGGCGGCGAGCGCGACGGTCAGCGCGGCGGCGAACAGTCTGGACATCGCAGGGTCAGCCTCTCTGTCCGGAGGTTCCCCACCCCGGTGGCGCCAGCCTGGTCCCGACCCTGTCGGCTTCAGTCTCGACAAGCCCGGTCGGCCCGTCAAGACATTGACACTCCGTCAACGGACGCCTACGGTTCCCGGCCCAAGAACGGCCAGGCAACGACCGTGCACCGACCGTGCATCGACCATGCGTCAAACCCCAGGAGTGCCGGATGCGCCGTACAGCCTCACCTCTCTCGCTGATCCTGCTGGGCCTCGGCACGTTTCTGCTGGTACTGGCGCCCATGCTGGCCTGGTACGTGACCCCGCGTGCCGCCGTGAACCCCATCGACATCGACACCACCGCCGTCTACAAGGGCACCGGCAGCGTCTTCGACACCGACAAGATCGAGACCGTGCCGGACCAGAGGATCACCGTCACCCAGCGGGTGCGCGGCAATGTGGCGGAAAGTGAGCGCAGCGGCAACGCCGTCTGGGACGTGATCACCACCGTCGACACCGACAAGACGCTGCCGGCCGCCGACCCGCACGATGCGCTGGACTACGTCCCCCACCGCTGGGTGATGGACCGGAGGACCACCCGGCCCGTGCACTGCTGCAAGGAGAGCCCGTACATCGAGGGCGAGGCCTATCTGAAGTTCCCGTTCGACGTGCAGAAGCGCTCCTACCAGTGGTGGGACAACAGCGGCAACACGACGATCACCATGCGGTACGACGGCACGGAGAAGATCCAGGGCTACACGGGATACCGGTTCACCGCCACGGTCGCGCCCCGCAAGGTCGGCACCCGGCTCGTCCCCGGCAGCATCGTCGGCCGGCCGAACCGGCCGCAGGTGCTGGCCGAGGAGTGGTACTCCAACCACGGGTTCAAACTGGTCGTCGACCAGCGCACCGGCCGGGTGATCTACGCCCAGACCGGCCCGCGCCGCACCCTGCGGGCACCGGGCGGCGACAAGGACGCGGCGGTGCTGCTGGACAGCGAGAAGATCGCGTTCACCACGGCCACGCAGAAGGAGGCCGTACGGCAGGCGAAGCGGGACAGCGGTCTGCTGCGCATGGTGGGGGAGACGCTGCCGATCGGGGCGGCCGGGGCGGGATTCGCGCTTGCGGCGGTGGGCGTCGTTTTGGTGGTACGTGGGCGTAAGCAGCCGGAATCTCCCGGTACGGTCGAGATGCCCCAGCCCTCGCTCACAATGTGACGTGACGTCAGCTCTAATAAAGCCGGAAATTGTCACGCCGGTGAGTAGCCCTGGAGAACGTCCGGGCGAAAACTGTCCAACCCCACCCGGACACAGCCTGTCCACACCCCACGCACAACGACCGTAAACGACCAAGAAATCCCAAGGCCTGGCGAATCCCCCCACAGGAACCCAAACCCTCGCCTCCCCCACGCTGAGTTCCGCACCCTGAGACGAGTTGGAGCACCCATGCCCCAGCACGTGCCGTCCCGGCTGCCCGCCACCCTCCCCTGGGCGTCGCAGCAGCACCCTTCGGCGCTCCCCCCACATCCGCGCCGAATCGTTTTTCTCGCCCACCGTGACCTGGGCAACGAGGCCGCCGGCGGCTCCGAGCTGCTGGTCGACCGCCTCGCTGACGGGCTCACCCGGCTCGGCCACCAGGTCACCCTGCTGTGCGGGGGCCCGGCGGCGTACCGCGACTACCGGGTCGTGTCGGCCGGCGGCTCCTACGGCCACTACCTGCGCGCCAGATCCGCCTTCGCCCGTCAGGTCGGCGACTGCGATCTGCTGGTCGAGGTCTGCAACGGGATGCCGTACTTCGCGCCCCTGTGGCATCGCGGGCCGACGGTATGCCTGGTCAACCATGTGCACACCGATCTGTGGAACATGCGGTTCGGCGGAGCGCTGGCGCCTGCGGCTCGGCTCGGCCGAAGACTTGAGCACTGGGCGCTGACCGGTGCGCAGCACCGGAGTCTGCTGGTTGCCGTGTCGCCGTCCACGGCGCATGCGCTGCGGGCGATCGGGGTCGAGCGGGACCGGATCCGCGTGGTGCACAACGGGGTGGAAGAGCCCGGGCCGCTGGGTGACCGCTCGCCCGAGCCGCTGTTCGTCGCCGTCGGGCGGCTGGTCGAGTACAAGCGGATCGATCTGCTGCTGCGGCTGTGGGAGCGGGTGCGGCCCGTCACCGGCGGGCGGCTGGTGATCGTCGGGGACGGGCCCGAGCGGGCGTCTCTTGAGCGACTCGCGGGCCCGGACGTCGAGTTCGTCGGTCATGTCCCGGAGGCGGAGAAGCATCGGCTGCTGTGTGCGGCGTGGCTGCTGCTTCATCCGTCCGCCGTGGAGGGGTGGGGGCTCGTCGTCACCGAGGCCGCGACGCGGGAGACGCCGACCATTGCCTTTGATGTGCCGGGGCTGCGGGATTCCGTCGTGGACGGGGAGACCGGGGTGCTGGCGTCCGGTGAGTCTTCGTTTGCCGCTGCTTGGTGCACGTTGGCGTTGTCCGGGCATCGGCGGGAGTTGATGGGGAAGGCTGCGCGGGATCGGGCGGCGCGTTATCGCTGGGATCGGACGGTTCGGCAGTTCCTGGCGGTGGCCTCTGAGGCGGTGAGGGGCGCGATATGACGCCTGATCGCCGGGGTGGTAAGGCCGTCTCGCGAGTGCCGGTTCGTCGTGGCTGGTCGCGCAGTTCCCCGCGCCCCTTCAGGGGCATGCCCGCATCCGGCGCTGTCAAGGACCCCTCGTTTCGGCGGTCGGTTGCTCTCTTCCGTGCGTTCATGCATGAGCAGGACGATCCCGAATCCTGCTACTCGCTCCTCGCCCGCGACGCGGCCGACCAGGTCGAGGCCTACGGCGGGCCCCTCGTCGGACGTACCGTCATCGACGTCGGCGGGGGCAGCGGGTACTTCACCGAGGAGTTCCGGCGGCGCGGTGCGCAAGCCTTTCTGTTCGAGCCGGACCTGCGGGAACTGGGCGAGAAGCCGCCCGAGGCGGCCGTCGTCGCCGATGGGTATCTGCTGCCGCTGGCCGACGGGGTCGCCGACGTCGCCTTCTCCTCCAATGTGCTGGAGCATGTGGCCGATCCGCAGACGTTCCTGAGTGAGCTGGCGCGGGTGACGCGGCCCGGTGGGCTGATCTATGTGTCGTTCACCAACTGGCTGTCCCCCTGGGGCGGTCATGAGTGGGCCCCCTGGCACTACTTCGGCGCCGAGCGGGCCCGTGCCCGGTACCGGCGGCGTACCGGGCGGGACGCCAAGCACACCCTCGGCGAGAACCTCTTCGCCGTGCACATCGGCAGCACCTTGCGGCAGGTGCGTGCCCGCGACGACGTGGAGATCGTCTCGGCGCGCTCCCGCTACTGGCCGTTCCTCGCGGAGACCGTCGTGAAAGCGCCGGGCCTGCGCGAGTTCGCCACCTGGAACCTCCTCCTCATCCTCAGGCGGTGTCCACCATGACGACGACCACGGTCCAGGCTCCTCCCCCGGCAGCCGTGCCCGCTCCCGCACCCACCTCGGGGCCGCCGGAGGGCCCGCGGTCGCGGCGCTGGCTGCTGGGGTTCTGGGCCGTGGTGTTCGTGCTGTTGCTGGTGGTGCAGCCGGGGCGGCAGACCTTCGACACCAAGCTGGGTGTGACCGTCGATCCGGGGCAGTTCCTCGCCGACCTGGGGCAGTTGTGGCACGACGAGGGCAGTTTCGGCGGGATCCAGGACCAGTACGCGGGCTATCTGTGGCCGATGCTGCCGTTCTACTGGCTGGCCGATGCCGTGCGGCTGCCGGTGTGGCTGGCGGAGCGGTTGTGGCTGTCGCTGATCGTGTCGGTGGCGTTCTGGGGGGCCTTGCGGCTGGCCGAGCGGCTGCGGGTGGGGAGCGGGGGGTCGCGGCTCCTCGGCGCCGTCGCGTATGCGCTGTGGCCCGTCTTCACCATCGTCGTCGGATCCACGTCGGCTGCCGCGCTGCCGGGTGCGTTCCTGCCGTGGGTGCTGCTGCCGTTGACGAACGAGCGGTACGCCGCCCGGGTCGCCGCCCTGCGCTCGGCGCTGATCATTCCGTTCATGGGCGGTGTCAACGCCGCCTCCACGCTGGCCTCGCTGCTCCCCGTCGGGCTGTATCTCCTCTCCCGTCCGCCGGGGCCGCGGCAGCGGAAGCTGATCGGGTGGTGGGTGCCGGGTGTCGTCCTGGCGACCGCCTGGTGGGTGGTGCCGCTGCTGCTGCTCGGCGCCTACGGGGAGAACTTCCTGCCCTACGTGGAGAGCGCGCAGACCACGACCGAGACCATGTCGGCGACCGAGGCCCTGCGCGGCGCCGGGAACTGGGTGGCCTATCTGCACTTCGGTGACGCCTGGCTGCCGGCCGGGTGGACCGTCGCCTCGTCCGTCGTCGTGATCGTCTGCTCGGCGCTCGCGGCCGGGCTGGGCCTCGCGGGACTGGCCCGGCGGGACATGCCGGAGCGGCGGTGGCTGGTACTGACCGTGGTGACGGTCGCGCCGATCCTGCTCGCGGGGTACGGCGGGGCGTTCGGCGCGCCCTTCCACGGCGTGGTGCAGGACTGGCTGGACGGCGGGCTCGTCCCCTTCCGGAACATCTACAAGTTCCAGACCGGGCTCGCGCTCGCGTTGGTGCTGGGTCTCGCCCATCTGCTGGGGGTGGCCGCGCAGGCGCGCGGGGCGCGGCCGGTGCGGGGGCGGCGGTTCGCGCCCCTGATCGCGGCGGTGCTGGTGCTGCCGGGACTGATGTGGCCGTACCTCAACGGCTCGATCCTCAACCCGGGTTCCTTCACGCAGATCCCCAAGTACTGGCAGGCCACGGCCGACTGGATGGAGAAGTACTCCCCCGACGCCCGCGTCCTCGTCGTCCCCGCGACCGCGCACGGCATCTACACCTGGGGCTCGACCATCGACCAGCCCCTGGACGTCGTCGCCGACTCGCGCTGGGCGCAGCGGGACTACGTCCCCTTCGGCACGCCCGGCAACCGGCGCGCCATGGACGCCGTGCAGCAGGCGCTGACGAGCGGCGGCCAAGTTCCCGGGCTGGCCGACTACTTGAGCCGGGCGGGGATCTACTACGTCGTCGTCCGCAACGACCTCGATCCCGACCAGATCGGCCAGGTCCCTACGACGACCGTCAAGCGGACCCTGGAGCAGTCCGGGTACGAGCGGGTGACGGGCCTCGGGCCGGTCATGACCGGGGGGACGATCGCCCCGGACACCCCGCTCCCGGTGGAGGGGCTGTATCCGCGGCAGCGGGCGGTGGAGATCTACAAGCCGGTGAGCGAGGACGTGCCGCGCCCGCACCAGGCCGGGCTGCAGCCGGTCGCGGACACGGCCGTCGTCTCCGGCGGTCCGGAGGCGCTGCTGCCGCTGGCCTCCGAACTGCGGGGCAGGGCAAGCGTGTTGACCGGCGACAACCATCCCGGGCTCGGCTCACCGCCGGTCCAGGTGGTCGGCGACGGGCTCCGGCGCGCGGACACGCGGTTCGGGCTGATCAACGCCAACACCTCGTACACGTACACCCGCGGCGAGCGCAACGCGTCCGACGCCGCCCAGGACGCGGGTGAGAAACCGCACCAGATCCTGCCCACGACCGGGCTCGACCACCAGACGGTGGCCGAGCTGCGCGGCGCACGGTCGGTGACCGCGTCGTCGTACGGCAGCTGGCTCTTCCATCTGCCGCAGTTCGACCCGGTGAACGCCTTCGACGGGAACCCGGACACGGCGTGGACCGAGGGCGCGGAGGGTTCGCCGGACGGGGAGTGGCTGCGGATCGCGTTCGCGGGCGGGTCGTACGAGATGCCGTCGTCGTTCAAGGTCACGCCGCTGCCGCAGGAAGGTGTGCGGGAGGCGCCCACGCGGGTGCGGGTCGAGACGGAGAAGGGGGCGGTGAGCTCCTTCCTC
This sequence comes from Streptomyces sp. NPDC049627, assembly GCF_044465645.1. Lineage (NCBI taxonomy): Bacteria > Bacillati > Actinomycetota > Actinomycetes > Kitasatosporales > Streptomycetaceae > Streptomyces > Streptomyces sp. NPDC049627. The sequence goes on from NZ_JBITLW010000005.1 coordinate 377,708, forward strand.
CGGCCGGACGGATCGACGCAGACCGTCAAGGCGCCCGCGGGCGCGACGAGTTGGATGAAACTGACGATCACGGACTCCGTGTCCCGGCGGCCCGGCCTCACCGGCGCGGGCTTCTCCGAGATCGGTCTGCCGGACGTACAGGTGACCCGGCTGCTGCGGCTGCCCACCGACGCCGGGGACTCCGGCGCCGCCGCCGACATCGTCTCCCTGTCCCGTACGGCCGACCCGACCGGGCTGTCGCCGACGGGTACGGAAGCCGGGCTGCACCGGCGCTTCACGACGTCGACCGCGGGAACGTACGAGGTGCGGGCGAGCGCGGTGCCGGTGGCCGGCGAGGAGCTGGACAGGCTGCTGTACGAGGTGGCTCCGGACCAGCAGAACCGGATCGTCGCCACCGCCGACTCCACGGCACGGCTGGGGGCGGGCCTGTCGCCGCGCAACCTCACCGACGGCGACCTGACCACGGCGTGGATCGCGGGCGACCGGCCCACGATCCATCTGCGCTGGCCCGGAAAGCAGGCAGTGGGAGAGATCGTGCTGGCGCCGGCCGGGGGCCTGTCCACCCGCCCGACCCAGGTGCACATCAGCTCCCCGGACGGCGCGGCGATCGCGGGTGTCGACGAGAACGGCAACGTCCGCTTCCCGCCGATCACCACCGACCGGCTGGACATCACGATCACCGAGACGGCGCCGCTGACCCTCTACAACCCGATGGTGGGCGAGGATCTCCGGCTGCCCGTGGGTCTGACCGAGGCCTACGTCCCGGCCCTCGACCAGTACCGCACCCCCCAGCCGCGGGCCGCCCGGTCCTTCTCGCTGCCGTGCGGCAAGGGGCCGGTCGTCTCGGTGGACGGTGAGCTGTACCGGACCAGTGTGCGGGGGACGGTACGGGATCTCGTCGAGCGGCGACGGGTGGACGTGACGCTCTGTCAGCGCGGGCGTGACGACGCCGAGTTGCGGCTGACGGCCGGTGACCATCAGGTCGAGGCCGGAGACGCCGGGCCCCTCGCGGTGACCGACGTGACGCTGACCCGCGGCACGGTCGCCGACAGCGCGGCGGCGGCGCGTGAGCTGGGGATACGGGACTGGCTCGGCGACCGGCGCGCGGTGACCGTCGGGTCGGGCGCGGCGAGCTACCTGACGACGTACGAGAACTTCAACGACGGCTGGCACGCCACGCTGAACGGCAAGGAACTGACGCCGGTACGGCTGGACGGCTGGCAGCAGGGCTGGCGGATCCCGGCGGGCGCCGGCGGCACGGTCGAGCTGTCGTACGAACCGGCGACGACGTACGAGGCCGGGCTGATCGGCAGCGCGGTGGCGATCGCCCTGCTGGCCGGGCTGGCGCTGTGGCGCCGGCGCGCCCCGAATCCCGACGGGCCGCAGGCCGCTCCGCCGCTGCCCGGGCTGTGGCTCGGCACGGTGGCCGTGACCGTGGTGGGCGTGTTCGTCGCCGGGTGGTTCGCGCTGCTGGTGCCGGTACTGGCGGTGGTGGCCTTGCGACGGCATGCGCTGCTGGTGCCGGTCGCGGTCGTGGCCCTCGCGGGGGCGGGAGTCGCCGCGGCCGTCGGGGCCGGGGAGCCGGTGGGGGCCGGGGCGGGCGCGTTCGGGCCTGCGGCTCAACTGCTGGCGCTGGTCGGGTTGTTCGCGGGCGTGGTGAGTGTGCGGGAGCGGGAGGCGGCGGTCGGCGTGCCCGCTGCTGAGGCGCCGACGCGGCCGTTGCCGGACCTGCCGCAGCGGGAGCGGGGGCAGAGCGCGCTGGGGACCGAGCCTCTCGGCTCGACGGCGGCCGCGTCTTCTGGTCCTGCGGGAGCCGCGCCCCCCGGCCCGAGGGGACCCGCGTCTCCCGGACCGGGGACCACACCCTCCGGACCAAGGGAAGCCGCGCCCCCCAGCCCCGCAGGAGCCACGACCTCCAGCCCCGCAGGAGCCACGACCTCCAGCCCCGCAGGAGCCACGACCTCCGGACCAAGGGGACCCACGTCTCCCGGACCGGGGGGACCCGCGTCTCCCGGCCCGAGGGGACCCGCGTCTCCCGGACCGGGGACCACACCCTCCGGACCAAGGGAATCCGCGCCCCCCAGCCCTGCGGGAGCCGCCTCGCCCGGACCCGCCGGGGTCGGGCCCGGCGGGTCGAGGGCGGTTGGTTCCCCCGATGCCACGGCTGCCCGCACCGACTCCGGGCCGACCGTCTCCGCGCGCGGCCCCGGCGGACCGGACCCCGATCCGCCGACCGCCCGCATCAGGTTCAGCAAGCCGAGGTTCCGGGCGAGCCGCTCCGAGGACGCGCCGGGACCGCAGGACACGGGGAAGGGCGAGGCCACATGACCGCACTGCAGCAGCCCGCACGCGCCGAGGGCCCCCTGCGGCCGCCGGTACGCGTCCCGTTTCCCGTCGTGGACGAGGTCGCCCGGCACTGCCTCCAGGAGGAGGAGCCGGAGACGGTCCACATCGAGGTCCATCTGCCGGGGCGGCTGGATCCGGACCGCTTGCGGACGGCGTTCGCCGAGGCGTTGCGGAGGCATCCGCGGATCCTCATGCGGGAGGCGCCGGGGCGGTGGTACCGGCGCCGGTACGAGTGGGAGCTGACGGCGGAGCCGGATGTGGAGGTGGTGACCTTTCCGGCGCCGGGGAGGGACGCACTGCGGGATGCGCGGACCCGGGCGCTGACGGAGGCACCGCCGCTGTCGCTGTCGCCGCCGATCAGGGTGGAGGTGGTGGAGGGAGGCGGGCCGGTCGAGGGCAGCGAGGCCATGGATGCTGTGGATGAGATGCGTACGTCCGGTGAGGGTGCGCGCGGGGTCGGGTCGCTTGCCCGCGCCGGCCGGGTGCCGAAAGGGACCGTCCTCTTCCTGACCATCAACCACACCGCCCTGGACGGCCCCGCCTGCCTCCGCGTCCTCGCCACCGCCGCGGAGCTGTACGGCGGCAAGGACAACTCCCCCGCCGCACCCCCGACCCGCAGCACCTCCGAAGCGCCCCCGCCCCCCGAGGACACCCCCTCCAACTGGTCCCACCCCGCGCGGGTGGCGCAAGGCACCCCGGAACCCTCCCCCGGCAACGGCATGCTCGTCACCGAACTCCCCCTCCCGCACCGCCCCAAGGGCTCCCCCTACACGGTCAACGACCAGCTCATGGTCACCACCGCCCTGACCATCGCCCACTGGAACAGAGAACACGGCGCCCTCCCCCGCCCCCTGCGCATCACCATGCCCGTGGACGACCGCCCCCGAGACGCCACCATGCCCATCGGCAACGGCACACGACTGGTCGAAGTCCCCTTCATCCCCGACGAGTTGGAGCGGGCCGACGACGACATGCCGGGCCTGCTGAGCAGCACGGCACTGCGCACCCGCGCCCTCAAGTCCCTGCCCCGCCCCCAGCTCGGCCACGGCGCCTCCCTCCTCACCGCCCCGTGGGCCCCCGTCGCCGTCCGCGCCGCCCTCACCCGCGGACTGCGCAGAGCCGCCGCACCCTGGACCTCGACGACCCTGCTCAGCAACATCGGCCGTATCCCGTACCCGCTGGACTTCGGCGAGGAGGCGGGCCGGGCGCACGCCGTGTGGTTCTCGGCGCCCGCCCGCATGCCCCGCGGCCTGACCGTCACCACCGCCTCCACGGCGGGCCGCCTCCACCTCGCCCTGCGCTGGTCGCGGGCTCTGCTCGGCCACGGCGACGGCGCCCATCTGCGGGACCTCTTCGAGCACTATCTGCACACCACGGAGGTGACCCCGTGACCACGACGTCCACGACCTCCTCCGTGAAACCCCCGGGACTGCGCGACTTCTACGAGAACCCCGCCGTCCCCGTCGCCTCCGGCACCCCCCGCAGCCGCCGCCAGGCCCGCATGCTCGCCGAGGCCCTGGGAGCGGCCTCCACCGACCGCCCCGGCACGATCCTCGACATCGGCTGCGGCGACGGCACCGCGGCGGCCACCGCCGCCCCCTTCCTCCCCGGCCACCGCGTCATCGGCGTCGACTGGTCCCAGGACGCCCTGCGACGGGCCCGCACCCGGATCCCGTACGCCGTCCGCGGGGAACTCACCGACGGCGGACTGCCGTTCAGGACGGCCGCGGCGGACGCCGTGCTGTTCAGCGAGGTCATCGAGCACCTCGTCGACCCGGACGCCGCCCTGGACGAGATCCGCCGCGTGCTCCGCCCCGGCGGCCACCTCATGCTCTCCACCCCGAACCTGGCCGCCTGGTACAACCGCGGCCTGCTGCTGGCCGGGGTGCAGCCGGTGTTCTCGGAGGTCAGCCTGCGGGCGATCCACGGGCGGCCGGGGCGGGAGGTCGTGGGGCATCTGCGGCTCTACACCGCCCGCGCGCTGCGCGAGTTCGTGGCCGCGTCCGGCTTCGAGGTCGTACGCCTGGCGGGCGCGCCCTTCCACGGCGTACCGCGCCCCCTGCGCTCCCTCGACCGGCTGGCCTGCGCCAGACCGTCCCTGGCGTCGATCCTGCTGCTGCACGCACGACGGACGTAAGGGGCGTGTCCATGTGGTGGGGAGTGGCCGCGGCCCTCATGGCGAACACCCTGTACAGCCTCGGTTTCGTCCTGGAGAAACGGGCGCTCACCGCACTGCCGCAGGTGAGTATCCGGCAACCCGCCCGCCTGCTGCGGCTGGTGCTCGGCAGCCCCCTGTGGATCGGCGGTTCGCTCTCCCTCGCCGCCGGTTTCGGCGCCCAGCTCGTCGTCTACCGCACGCTGCCGATCGCCGCGGCCCAGGGCATCTTCGTGTCCGGGCTGGTCCTCCTCGTCCTGCTCTCCGCGCGGCTGCTGGGCGAGGAGACCAGCGGGCGGGAGCGGTACGCGCTCGGCGCGATCCTCGCCGCGCTGCTGATGGTCGTGCTGTCGCTGCGGGAAGGTTCGGAGACGGTCAGCGAGGCCGCCCCGTACCCGCTGATCCTGCTGGTGTGCGTGCCGTCGCTGGCGGCGGGCGTGTGGCTGTACAACTCCGCCGAGCGCCGGACCCGGCACCGGCACCGGCTGCCGACGACCGGCGTCGAGTACGGCGTGGCGGTGGGACTGCTGTACGGGGTGAGCTCACTCGCCATCAAAGGGGTGTCGAGCTATCTGACGACCAGCGCGATCGGCGGCGCGCTCCTCGGTCTCCTCCGCTCCCCGTACCCGTACCTCCTCCTCTTCACCGGCGCGTTCGGGCTGGTCATGTCGCAGGCGGCGCTGCAGCGCTGCCGGGCCTCACTGATCGTGCCGGTGTGTACGACCGTGACCTGCCTGTACACGGCCGTGCTCGGCACGCTGTCGTTCGGCGAGGCGCTGCCCGAGGACCCGCTGCGGCTGGCGCTGCGGGTCGCGGGTACGGCGCTCGCCGTCGCCGTACTGCTGTCGATGCCGCGGCACGACCCTCCCGCGCAGTCTCCCCAACCACCCGTAGGAGCCAAGGAGTTGACCCCACCATGAAACCCGACGACCCGCTCCTGCAGATCCTGGCGTGCCCGCTCGACAAGGGCCCGCTGCACCTCGTCGTACCGGACGGGCCGGACGCCGCTCAGGCGCCGGCCGAGGCGCTCTACAACCCGCGCCTGCACCGGCGCTACCCGATCGTCGACGGCATCCCCCAGCTGCTGCCGGCCTCCGGGGAGCAGGTCTCCGACGACGAGCACGAGGAACTTCTCCAACGGATGGCCCCATGACCCTGGCTGCGCACATCGCCCCTCTGCTGCCCACCCGCCTGGTCGCCGCCGTCGCCCGGGCCGTGTACCCGCGCTTCGAGCCGGAGCTGGCCCGGCTGGCGGACCTGTGTCCCGACGGGTGCGGCACGGCCGTCGACGTCGGCGGGTGGTACGGCCCGTGGACGCGGCGCCTGTCGAGGCGGGCGCGCCGGGTGGTGACCGTGGAACCGGTCCCTCATCTGGCGCGGCTCCTGGCGGCGACGGCTCCGCCCAACGTCCGGGTCGTACAGGCCGCGGCGGCCGAGCGCCCCGGCGCGGCCCGGCTCTGGCTGCCGCCGCACGACGCGGGCGACCGGGGGGTGTCCTCCCTGGTCCGCCGGAACATCCACGCCACGGCACTGCCGGTCAGCTGTGTCACCCTCGACGAACTCGGTCTCAAGGACGTCGGGTTCGTCAAGGTCGACGTGGACGGCAGCGAGCTCGCGGTGCTGCGCGGCGCGACCGGCATCCTGGCCCGCGACCGGCCCGCCCTGTTCGTCGAGCTGGAGTCCCGTATCCAGCCGATCGGCCCGGTGGTGACGTATCTGTCGCTGCTCGGCTACGACGGCTGGGTGCTGCCCGGCCGCGACTGGCTGCCCCTCTCCGCCTTCCCGCTGGAGGAGCACCAGGCGGAGGCCGCCCACGTCGTCACCCGGGGCCTGCTGCGCCGCGTGCTGCCGTTCCGTGGCCCGCGGTACGTCAATTCGGTGCTCTTTCTCCCCGACGGCCGCCGCCCGGTCGGCGACGATGGAGCGCATGCCCTCCGGAAAGCACGCCGCTAGCGGCGGAACCAACCCCGCCGGCCCCTTCACCCCGCTCCACTTCCAGCTGGTGCTGCTGCGCCGCATGGCCGACCACAACCCCGGCCTGGTGGAGGACGCCCGCCGAGCCCTGGGCGTCTCCCTCGCCGAGATGCGCGAGGCGAACAAGCGGTGGCAGGCGATGGTCCGCTCACCGCGGGCGCGCGGATCCGCCTCCCGGTACCGCTCGGTCCTGGGCGCGCCCGAGTCCGTGGTCACCCGCAAGGTCGGCGACCTGGAGTGCGAGGCCTGGCTGTGGCCGGTCCCGCTCTGGCCCGACCTGCGCTTCGAGGCGCTGCTGGCCCCGAACGGCGCGGTCTGGAACGAGTGGCTGGTCCGCGCCCCGGGAGCCGAGGCACCGGCCCTGCGCACCCTCGACGACCTCACCCCCTGGTCCTGCACGGTCGACGAGGCGGCCCGCGCCTTCGCCCCCGCCCGCCCCCTGGAGGGCACGGCCCCGACGCGCTGGGGGCTGGCGTTCGCCGCGCCGGACGGGGAGGGAGTGCGGCGGGAGGTGGTCGCGGAGTTCACCTGGGGGCTGCTGCAGCGGGTGGCGGTCGGTGGCTGAACCGTGTGCTGCGACGGGCGTGTGCGATCGTTCGGCCATGAGTAGCGACTACGACCGCATCCGTACCGGCATCGAGCTCATGACCGCCTACGTGTCCGGCAACGAGCTCCTGTCGGCGTACGTGGCAGAGCGGCGCCGCGAGGACCCGGCGGCGGCCGAGGCACTGATGGACGGCGCCGCGGCCCTGTGCGCGCTGCTGCTGCACAAGATGGCCAAGGACACAGGGAAGTCCGAGCACGAGCTTCTGCAGGAGCTGGCGCGCGGCACCCACCGGCACGAGCAGCAGTCCGGCGACTGACCGCCGGTCGCTACCGGGCCGCTCCCAGGATCGCGTCCCTGACCGCCGGCACCGAGCCCGGGTGCAGCGACAGGAACAGGTTCGGCTCGACCAGCTCCAGCTCCATGACCCGCGGCTGCCCGTCCTCCCCGTCGACGAGGTCCACGCGCGCGTACAGCAGCTCGGGGGCCTCCGGTACGGCGGCCAGGGCGCGTTCGGCGACGGCGAGTTCGGCCGGGGTGGGGGTCCAGGGTTCGAGGCCGGGGTGCGCGACCTTGCGCTCGTCGTAGGGCGTGCCCGGGGTGAGGACGGCGCCCTTGCGGCTGGCGTGCAGCAGGCGGCCGCCGTAGAACTGCAGTGCCCGCTCCCCGCTGACGTCGATGTTCGTGAGGTAGGGCTGCACCATCGCGGTGAACCCCTCCGCGTGCATGCGCGCGAGCTGCCGTACGGCCGTGTCGTGGTCGTCGGGTGTGTAACGGGCGGCGAACCGGGCGCCGGCGCCGGAGGTGGGCTTGACGACGTACTCGTGATCGAGCGGAAAGCCGTCGACGGCATCGCCGGGAGCTATGTACCGGGTCGGCACGACCGGCACCCCGGCGGCCGTGAGATCCCCGAGGTACCGCTTGTCGGCGTTCCACCGCACCACGCCGGCCGGGTTCGCGAGCCGCGTCGCCTTGCCGCACCGTTCCGCCCACGCCAGGAACTCCGCCGCACGCCAGCTGTAGTCCCAGGTGGAACGGATCACGGCGAGGTCGTATCCGCCCCAGTCGACGGCGTCGTCGTCCCAGTACACGGCGTCGGCCTCGGCCCCGGCCTCCCGCAGTGCCCGCACCAGCACGGGAAGGTCCCGGTCGACGGTGACCTCGGGGCCGGGACGGCAGGTGACGAGGGCTGTACGGGGCACGGCGGATTCCTCCAGGGCGCGGGTCGGGCGGTTCGCAGGCTAACAAGCGCCGCCGGAACCGGGACAGGGCGCTTGACCTTCCCCTTCGGTGAAGCCACAGCATCGGTGCGGGGAACCGGAGGGAATCGGGGATGCGCGAGGACATGCTGACGATCGGGGCCTTCGCCAAGGCCAGCCGGCTGTCGCCGAAGGCGTTGCGGCTCTACGACGAGCTGGAGCTGCTCAAGCCCCGCCGGGTCGACCCGGACACCGGGTACCGGTACTACGCCGTCGAACAGCTGGAGCGGGCCCGGCTGGTGGCGTGGCTGCGGCGGCTGGGGATGCCGCTGGCCCGGATCCGTCAGGTGGGCGCGCTGCGACGGGCCGACGCCGCCCGCGAAATCCGCGCCTACTGGGCGCAGGTCGAGACGGAGACGGCCGCACGGCGGGACCTCGCCGGGTTCCTCATCGACCAGCTCACCGCAGCACCGAGGAAGGACACAGGCATGCTGGAGCTTCACTACGCCGCCCACTCCGACCGGGGCCGGGTACGCCCCGCCAACCAGGACACCGCCTACGCGGGCACCCGCCTGCTCGCGGTGGCCGACGGCTACGGCTCCGCGGGCGTGCCGGCGAGCAGCGCGGCCGTGGAGGCGCTGCGCTTCCTGGACACGGCCGAACTTCCGGCGGGCAACGTCCTGAACCTGCTGGAGGAGGCGGTGCAGGGCGCCACGGAGGCGGTCCGGGAGGCGGCGGCGGACGGTGCCGGGGAGGACACCGGCACGACACTGACGGCCCTGCTGTGGACGGGCTCGCGGCTGGCCCTGGTCCACATCGGCGACTCCCGCGCCTATCTGCTCCGCGACGGCGCCCTCTTCCGCATCACCGACGACCACACGGTGGTCCAGTCGCTGATCGACGAGGGCCGCCTGACGCCGGAGGAGGTCACGACCCACCCCCAGCGCGCCCTGCTCCTCAAGTCCCTGTCCGCGGCCACCCCCGCGACCCCGGACCTCCGCCTCCGGGACGCCGCCCCGGGCGACCGCTACCTCCTGTGCTCCGACGGCCTCTCCGGCGTAGTCCCCGACGCCCGCATCCGCCACCTCCTCACCTCCGCCCCGGCCCCCGACACCGCCGTCCACGCCCTGATCGACGCGGCGAACGAGGCCGGCGGGCCGGACAACGTCAGTTGTGTGGTGGCGGACGTGGTGGAGAGGGCGGCCTGACAGGAACGTCCGTACGGGTTCGTACGGCAGGATCGGCGACATGGCGATCTCCGGAACGGACGCGTACGACAAGGCACTTCACCTTCCCCCGCTCGTCGAACGAGCCCTCGCGGCGGCCCGCGCCCACGGCTTCGCCCACTCCTGCCGCCCGGAGCAGGGCCGTCTGCTGCACGCCCTGGCGGGCGGTGCCGACTCGCTGATCGGCGAGACGGGCACGGGCTGCGGGGTGGGGCTGGCCTGGCTCGCGGAGGGGGCCAGGGAGGGCGTACGGCTCGTCAGCGTGGAGCGGGATCCCGAGCGGGCCCGGGTCGCCGCCGAGGTGTTCGCCGACCGGTCCGGGGTGGAGGTCCTGTGCGGCGACTGGCGGCGGATCGAGGAGCGGGGGCCGTACGACCTCCTGGTGCTGGACGGGGGCGGCACGGCCAAGGCCGAGGACGACACCCCGGCCGACCCGGCCCGGCTCCTCACCCACGCCGGCAGGATCGTGATCGACGATTTCACCCCGGCCACCGACTGGCTTCCGCTGTACGAGGGGGAGGTGGACCGGGCCCGGCTGCACTGGCTGCGGCATCCCGCGCTGGAGACGCTCCAGGTCCCGCTGGCTAAGGACCTGGTCACGCTCGTGGGCACCAGGCGCCGGCTCGCCGGGACCGAGACCACATGGCGGGACTTCGAGCAGGGGCAGGTCGTACGGGGAGTCGTCAGCAGCGTCCAGGACTTCGGGGTGTTCGTGGACCTCGACGGCACCGAGGGCTTCGTCACCGTCCCCGAACTCTCCCGGCACCGCGTCGAGCACCCCGGGGAGGTGGTCCATGTCGGCCAGGAGGTCGTCGCCGAGGTCCTCGCGTTCGAACTGTTCCGGCCCCAGGTCCGGCTGTCGCTCGCGGCCCTGGACCCGGACCCGCTGGCGGAGTTCGCGCGCGACGGACTCGGCCGGGTCATCCGGGGCACGGTCACCAAAGTGGTCCCGTTCGGCGTGTTCGTGCGCGTCGCGGAGGGCATCGAGGGGCTGGTGCACAACGACGACCTCGCCGGCCCGGCCGTCCCCGGCACCGGCGACGAGCTGGCCGTCACGGTCAGCGACATCAATCTCCTACGGCGCCGGGTCGTGCTCAAGCCCACGATGCAGGCGTGTGCGCCGACTGTGAAGGAAGATCAAAATCCTGGGCTTCAACTCAAGGAGCATGTCAAATCGGCGCGATCGTCGTGTGGCTGGTGATGGTCGTGCACGGCTTCGGGTAGGACCGGTACGGCAACAGCACGAGAACGGATAAGGAGTACGACGCGTGTCCTCTCTCTTCCCGGCCCTGACCGGCGGCCGGCCCGACCGGCTCGCCCTGCGGTTCGGCGACCGCTCCCTGACCTACGGCAACCTCGGCGCCGCCTCGGGCGCCCTCGCGGCGCGGATCGGCGGGGCGGGCCGGGTGGCCGTCTGGGCGACGCCGACGCTGGAGACCGCCGTCGCCGTGGTGGCGGCGCTGGAGGCCGGGATCCCCGCCGTGCCGCTCAACCCGAAGTCGGGGGAGAAGGAGCTGGGGCACATCCTGTCCGACAGCGCGCCAGGTCTCGTCCTTGCCGCGCCCGGCGACGAACTCCCCGCCCCTCTGAGGGACTTGGCGCGCGTGGACGTCGACGTACGAGCCGCCGGCCCCCGCCCCGACGAGCAGACCGCCGACTCCGACCCGGCCCTGGTCGTCTACACCTCCGGCACCACCGGCCCGCCCAAGGGCGCGGTCATCCCCCGCCGGGCGATCGCCGTCACCCTGGACGCGCTCGCGGACGCCTGGCAGTGGACCGGCGACGACGTCCTGGTCCACGGCCTGCCCCTGTTCCATGTGCACGGCCTGGTCCTCGGCATCCTCGGCCCGCTGCGCCGCGGCGGATCGGTACGGCACCTGGGCCGGTTCACCACGGAGGGCGTGGCGCGCGAGCTGAACGACGGCGCGACCATGGTGTTCGGCGTGCCGACGATGTACCACCGCATCGCCCAGGCGCTCCCCGAGGAGCCGGAGCTGGCGAAGGCGCTGGGCAGGGCCCGCCTGCTGGTCTCGGGCTCGGCCGCGCTCCCCGTGCACGACCACGAGCGGATCACGGCCGCGACCGGGCAGCGGGTCGTCGAGCGCTACGGCATGACGGAGACGCTGATGAACACGAGCGTGCGGGCGGACGGCGAGCCCCGCGCCGGAACCGTCGGCGTCCCGCTGCCGGGCGTTCGGCTGCGGCTGGTGGAGGAGGACGGGACGCCGATCGCGTCGTACGACGGCGAGACCGTGGGCGAGATCCAGGTGCGCGGCCCGAACCTGTTCACCGAGTACCTCAACCGCCCCGACGCGACGGCCGCCGCCTTCACCCCGGACGGCTGGTTCCGCACCGGTGACATGGCGGTGCGCGATCCCGACGGGTACGTCCGCATCGTCGGCCGCAAGGCCACCGACCTGATCAAGAGCGGGGGTTACAAGATCGGGGCGGGCGAGATCGAGAACGCGCTCCTCGAACATCCCGGGGTGCGGGAGGCGGCGGTCACCGGGGAGCCGGACGCGGACCTGGGCGAGCGGATCGTGGCCTGGGTGGTCCCGGCGGACCCCCAGTCCCCGCCGTCGGCCGCCGAGTTGGCCGACCACGTCGCCCACCGCCTCGCCCCGCACAAGCGACCGCGCACCGTCCACTACCTCACCGCGCTCCCCCGCAACGACATGGGGAAGATCATGAAGCGGGCGCTGGCCCATGACTGAGCAGCCCGCCCAGGCCCGCCTCTCCGCCCGGGAGGCCATCGCCCTGGTGACCGACGACTTCACCGAACTCCGGTACGCCGCGAAGGACTCCGCCCCCGACGGCCCCCTCGCCTGGCACGGCTACGACGCCTCGCGCGCCCGCGCCACCGAGCGCACGGGCGAGGAGGAGTCGGTGATCTGCGGCACCGGCACCGTCGAGGGCACGCGCGCGGTCCTGATCACGTTCGAGTTCGGCTTCCTGGGCGGCTCGCTGGGCGAACGCACCGGCGACCGGCTGGAGGCGGCGTACACCTACGCCCGCGCCCGCCGCCTGCCGGTCGTCTCCCTCGTGGCCACCGGCGGCAGCCGCATGCAGGAGGGCATGCTGGCCCTGACCCAGCTCCAGCGTGTGGCCCGGCAGTCGGCACTCACCCGTGCGGCCGGGCTCCTCCAGATAGCGGTGCTACGGGACCCGACGACGGGCGGCGGCTGGGCCACCCTCGGCGCCGGCGCCGACGTGACCCTCGCCCTGCCCGGCGCCCAGGTCGGCTTCGCGGGCTCCCGGGTCCGCCCGGCCGACGCGGATCCGGCGGCGTACACGGCGGAGGCGCAGTTCGCGGCGGGGGCGGTGGATGCGGTCGTACAGCCGGAGGAGCTGCGGGAGACCTTGGGGCTGTGGCTCCGCTTGCTCTCCGGGCCCACAGCGCCCGGTGCCCGACGACTGACGGGCACGGCAACGCCCTCAAGGGACGCGGGGAACTGCGCGACCAGCCACGACGAAGCTGCAGACGATCGACGGCCTGTCGCGGCACGTCCTACTGAGCACTCCGCAGCCCCGCCCCCGTTCGCCCTCGGCGCCCAGGGTCTTCCCGACACCGGCTGGGACGCGGTCCAGCGGGCCCGTGCGCCCCAACGCCCCCGCGCTGCCCGCTACTTGGACGCCTACTTCACCCACCGCGTCTCGCTCAGCGGCGACCGCTGCGGCGGCGCCGACACGGCCGGCATGCTGTGCGGGTTCGGCGAGCACGCGGAGCGAACCGTCGCCTACGCCGCCCAGACCGGCACCGCGACCCGCCCGGCGGGCTACCGCACCGCCGCCCGCCTGATCCGCCTCGCGGACCGGCTCGGCATCCCGGTGCTGACGCTGGTGGACACGCCGGGTGCCGCGAACGACGCCGAGGCGGAGCGGCAGGGGGCCGGCGCCGCGATCGCCGACCTGTTCGGCGTGGTGGCCGCCGCGCGCACGCCGATCACCACGCTGGTCATCGGCGAGGGCGGCTCGGGCGGCGCGCTGGCGCTGGCGGCACCGGGCAACACCTGGGCCACGCCGGACAGTTACTTCTCGGTGATCGCACCGGAGATGGCCGCGGCGATCCTCAAGCGGGGGCCGGGCGAGGTGGAGGCGACGGCGGACCAGCTGCGGATCCGGCCGCAGGACCTGGTGGAGCTGGGGGTGATCCGGGGCGTCGTCGAGGGGTAGGGGTCCTCGCCGCCCCATACTCGACGCCGCCCGCTCCCCGCGGCCCGACACACCCACCTGACTCCCCATCAGAACCAGAACCCCCCATTCAGCCGCACCCCACCCGGCCCCCTCCAGAAGGCGCCCCCCTCCCGGCGGCCCGCACGATGCGGTAAGAGGCCCCGACCCGGCGGCCCCGCACACACGAATCAACCGAGCGAGGCCCGCCACCCACCCGGCGGACCCATGGTCTGCGTTCTCGGGAGGACCCCCCATGACCGCCACGCTGGAGCAGCTGCGTCGCTGCCACTTCGCCGTCGACCTGGGGGCGGCCAGGACCCGCGTCTATGTGAAGGGCGCCGGGCTCGTCGTCGACCAGCCCTCCGCCGCCGCCGTCAACACCCGGACCGGCGCCCTCATCGCGGTCGGCGAGTTCGCGGAGCGGATGACCGGGCGCACGCCGGACTACATCCGGGTCGTACGGCCCGTCTCCGGCGGCACCGTCGTCGACATCGAGATGGCGCAGCGGATGCTGCGGCACCTCCTCGGCGACAAGATGCGCCGCTCCCTGCGCCGCAAGCCGTTCCTGCGCGCCGCGGTCTGCACGCCGCACAACCCCGACCCGCTCGCCCGGCGCGCCGCCATGGAGACGCTGGTCGGGCTCGGGGCGCGGCGCGTGGAGCTGGTGGACACGCTGATCGCCGCCGCCGTGGGCTGCGGGCTGCCCGTGGAGCAGCCCGAGGCCAGCATGATCATGGTGTGCGGGGCGGCCGCGACGGAGGTCGCCGTGCTCTCCCTCGGCAACATCGTCACCGCCGAACGCGTCCGGGTCGGCGGCGAGGCCGTCGACCACGCCATCGTGCAGCACCTGCGGCACGAGCACGAACTCATGCTGCCCAGCCAGAGCGTACGGCCGCTGCAGCTCGCGCTCTCCGAGAACGGGCTCACCCCCCACGGGCCCGCCTCCACCGAGATCCACGGCCGGGACGTCTGCACCGGTCTCGCCCGCAGCGTCCAGGTCGACACCGCCGCCGTACGGGACGCCATCCAGACCCCGCTCACCGCCGTCCTCGACAGCATCGGCAAGGTGCTGCGCGACTGCCCGCCGGATCTGGTCGCCGACCTCGCCGACCGCGGGATCATGATGGTCGGCGGCAGCGCGCTGCTGCCCGGGTTCGACGAGATGCTGCGGCAGGCCACCAGCATGCCCGTGCACATCGCCGAGCGGCCCGACGTCTGCGCCGTGCAGGGCCTGGGCACGATGCTGGAGGGCAGGATCGCGCCGATGGAGCTGGACCCGACCGGCTGAGCACGCCCTTCAGCTCCTCAGCCCCGCGACGGCCTCCGCCAGGTCCGGCGCCACCTGCTGCGCCGCCGCCGTGTCCCCGCGGTCGGCGGCCTCGCGGGCCTCGCGCAGGTCGGCCGTGACCGCGGCCGCCCCGTCCTTGGGCACCTGGTCCTTCAGCCGCTCCCAGACGAGTTCGAGGCTGGTGACATCACCCGCGACCGCGCCCTCGGCCCCGGCCGCCGCGTCGATGCCCAGCTGCCGTGCCCACAGGGCGAGCCGGGCCACGTCCGCCGTCCGCACCGGCTCGTGGCGCAGCCGCAGGTCCGACGTGTTCTGGGCCACCCGCAGTGCGGCGCCGAGCGTCTCCCCCTCGTCCTTCGCGGCGACGGCCTCGTCGAGCATGTCGAGGTCGCGCGTCATCTGCCGCTCCAACAGCTTCGGTACGGCGTCGGATGCGCGGTACGCCGTCCACGCGTCCCGCACCGCGTCCAGGTCGGCGTCGGTGACCTCGCCGTCCTGCACGGCGCGTGCCGCCCGGTCGAGTGCGGCCGACTCCGGTGGCGGCGGCCCCTGTACGGCGTCCGTGGGCACGGCGAGCGACACCGCCTCCAGGTCGCCGTTCGCGCTCCCGGTGGAGAACTCGCCGTAGCCCGGGGCGAAGGTCTTGTCCTCGGTCGAGCCGTCCATGTGCAGCTCCCGCACGGTCATCGCGCCCTGGACCTTCCCGTACGGCCCGTCGACGGTCCGGTCCACGTCCTTGACCGTCACCTCCTCGAAGACGACGCCGGGCAGGTTCTCCGACCGGTACACGTCCCCCTTCTCCGGATGCGCGGGCATGATCATCGCCGGGGGCGCCCCGTCCCGGCCCGCCTGCCAGGTGCCCTCCGTGTCGGCGACGACGCCGTCCTCGTAGTTGAAGACGTCCTCGCCGAGGTACCAGACCGAACCGTCGTCGGCCTGGGCGTACCAGTCGAGGGCGACCTCGTGGATCCGGCCGTCGGCGAAGGCGACGTACTGCTGCGTCAGGGCCTGGACCTTCCGGTCGTCGAGGGTGATCGTCTTGGTGCCGCGCAGCGTGCTGACCTCGGTGCGGAACACCGCGTCGCCCTCCTGGCCGCCCATGACGACCTGATCGACCTCGCCGGTCGGATGCAGGGGGTTCGTGATCCGGGTCGGGTGGGAGAAGGCCGGCTCGCTCAGGTCGACGCGGTCGCTCGCGGGCGCGAGCGGAAGGCAGTCCTCGCCGGTCCTGCCGGTGTCCTCGTCGACGACGTGCACGCAGTCGCCGGCGCTCGCCTTCACCGATCCGTCCGCGCTTCCGGAGCAGGCGCCGGCCATCACCACGGCCCCCACGACGGCCCCCGGCCACAGGATCCTGCGGTGCGTGTTCATGGCGGCCTCCTCGATGCGGGTTGGCTTCGCCGATGGGCCGAGGGTCTCTCTCCGCCCCTGAACATCGCCTGAACGGTTCTGAACGCGGTGTCAGAAAGCGCCGGATGGGGGGGGCGGGTTGCGGCTTCGCGGGCGGCTGCGGGTAGTCGTGGGCTGGTCGCGCAGTTCCCCGCGCCCCTTGGGGACGTCCACTGCACGTGCCTCCAGGGGCGCGGGGAACTGCGCGAGCAACCACGAACCACCCGCAGCCGCCGTACTACGGATGCACCCGAGCTACTAGGCGCAATCGACCACCGCTCACTCCCCCGCCGAAGGCAACACCACCACGAACCGCGCCCCACCCCACCCCTCACTCACCCCCACCTCCACCCGCCCCCGATGCGCCCCCGCCACCTCCGCGACGATCGCGAGGCCCAGCCCGGCGCCGCCCTCCCCCCGCGCACGGGACTCGTCCAGCCGTACGAACCGGTCGAAGACCCGCGCCCGTTCGGCGGCCGGGACGCCGGGGCCGTCGTCCTCCACCACCAGCCGCGCCCACCCGTCCCCGGCGTCCCTCAGCGTGAACGCCACCCGTGTGCGGGCGTGCCGCGCCGCGTTCTCGCCCAGGTTGCGGACCAGGCGCCGGAGCGCCTCCACGTCGCCGGTCACCCGGGCCGCGCCCACCGCCGTGCTGTCGACGCGCAGCCCGGGCGAGGCGGAGCGCAGCCGCCCCACCTCGTCCAGGACCAGGTCGTCGAGGTCGACCGGCCGCCGCCCGTCCCGCAGCAGGGCGCTCTCGTCGGCGCGGGCGAGCAGCAGCAGGTCGTCGACGAGGCGCTGCATACGGACGGCCTCGTCGAGCACGGTCCCGGCCAGGGCGCCGGTGTCGGTGCGCCCGGGGTGCGCGAGGGCGACCTCGGCGTGCTGGCGGACGGTGGCCACGGGGGAGCGCAGTTCGTGGGAGGCGTCGGAGACGAACCGGCGCTGCGCGGCCTCGGCGCGGGCCACGCGGCGCAGGGCGCGGCCGACGGCCGTCCAGGTCGCGCCGGCCGCGAGGACGAGCAGCACGGGCAGGCCGATGAGCAGCAGCCAGGTGACGGTGTCCGTGGCCTCGGCGACTCCGGCGGCGTCCCGTCCGTCGAGGACGACCAGGTCACGGCCGTCGTCCCGGGCGGCGACCGCGACCACCAGGAAGGGGTCGTCGTCGAGCGGGGTGTCGACGGAGGCGCTCTGGCCGGGGCCCAGCCGGGCGAGCGCGGGCTGTCCCTCGACGTTCGCGCTGGCCGCGACGACCGTGCCGTCCGCGGCGATCACTTGGAGGAACTCCTCGTCGGGCGCGGACACGGTCGGCGCGGGCACCCCGCGGCCCGCCTCGATGACCCGGGCCACGTCCGAGGCGCGCGCCCGTGCGGCGTCCCGCACGTCATTGCTGAGCTCGGTGCGCAGCCCGGCGACGAGCCCGACGGCGGCGGCGATCAGGGCGAGGGCGACGGCGAGCACGGCGACGACCGTGGCCCGGACCCGTACGGCCCGCAGCCGGCGCTCGTACCGCTCACCTGTCATCGGGCACCCGTCACCCGTCGTCCGGCACGAGCCGGTACCCGTGCCCCCGCGAGGTCCGCAGCGACTCCCTCCCGAAGGGCCGGTCGACCTTGTTGCGCAGCCGCCGTACGTACACCTCGACGATGTTCGGATCGCCCTCGAAGTCGTCGCCCCAGACGTGGTCGAGGATGGTCCGCTTGGGCACCGCCTCGCCGGCCCGTCGCAGCAGGAACTCCAGCACGGCGAACTCCCGCGCGGTGACCTCGATGTCCCGTCCGGCCCGGCTGACCGTGCGGGCCGCCGGATCGAGCCGCAGATCGCCCGCGGCGAGCACGGCGGGACGCTGCCGTGCCTCGCGCCGCAGCAGCGCCCTCAGGCGGGCGAGGAGGACGGCGTAGGAGACGGGCTTGGTGAGGTAGTCGTCGGCGCCGGTGTCGAGGCCCTCGATCTCGTCCCACTCGCCCTCCTTGGCGGTGAGCATGAGGATCGGCGTCCAGTCGCGCTCGGCGCGCAGGGCCCGGCAGAGGCGGTAGCCGTTGAGCCCCGGCAGCATGACGTCGAGGACGATCGCGTCGTAGCTGTGCTCGCGGGCCAGCCACAGCCCGTCCACCCCGTCGAGCGCGACGTCGACGGCGAAGCCCTCGGCCTCCAGCCCGTCCCTGAGCCCCGCCGCGAACCGCTCCTCGTCCTCGACGACCAGCACCCGCATGCCCTCACGCTACGTCCGGGAGGACGGACGGGCCCGGTGTCAGTACGGCAGGATCCGGCCGGAGGGAGTGCGGCGGTCGATCTCGCCCCTGGTGTCGCGGGGAGCGGCGGGCCGGCGGGTGACACGAACGCGGACGGGTGTCTGGCGGTTCACGGCGCCCTCCTCGTACCTCAAGTCCGTTGCGACCGGCCTGCTCTCCGCAACCTTTCGCCAGATCGTGCCCATCCAGCGACTTGTCATGCCTCCGCGGCAGGAGCAGCCGGCAGTTGCCGGTGCGCGCTGGACCCGGCCCGGGAACAGGCGCACGCTCATCAGTGGGGGGTTCATCCCGATCCGTACGGGAGTGATCTCGATGGAAGACAAGAACTGGACCGTCCAGATCCACATCACCGAGGACGGCGACGACACCCGCGCGGAGGCCGTGCTGACCGCTCAGGACGCGACTCTGGGCACGTCGACCGTCACCGGCCGGGGCGTGGCCCACCGCAACCCGATCGACCGGCCCATCCCCGAGATCGGTGACGAACTCGCCGCCAGCCGCGCCCTGGAGGACCTGGCCATCAGACTGCACGACATCGCCTCCGACGACATCGTCCAGCTGACCGGCCCCGCGGAGGCGTGACGGGCCCTGAAGCAGACCGGACGAAGTCGGCGCCGGTTCTGCAGCGCCCCAAGGGGCGTGGGGCTGTGTCGATATGCGGCTCCGCCGCGATGGGGCTCCCCCCGCTCGAGCGAAGCCGAGAGTGGGGGGAGCCACCAGCCACGACGGCGCCGCAGCGAGACGACGGCACATCGCGGAAGACACGTCGCGGCCCTTCCAGGCGGAGCGCCGCGCGTCAGTCGGCCGCCCAGCTGTACCGGCGCTCCGGCCGCCCCGCCTGTCCGTAGCGCAGCGACACCTCCGCGCGCCCGGTGACGCTGAAATGCTCCAGGTACCGCCGGGCGCTCACCCGGGACACCCCGAGCCGGGCGGCGCACTCGGCGGCGGAGAGGCTGCCGTCGGCCGCCCGCAGCTCCCGCTCGATCAGCTCGGCGGTCTCCACGCTCATGCCCTTGGGCAAGGAGGCCGCCGGGGCGGCCGGCGCGGCCCCGCGTGCCAGCGCCCGGTCCACGTCGGACTGCCCGCTGACCACGGCCGCGTACAGGTTGCTGCGCCGGGCCGCGTACTGCTCCAGCCGCGCCCTCAGGTCCTCGGCGTCGAACGGCTTGAGCAGATAGTCGACGACGCCCTGCCGTACGGCGCCCCGCACCGCCTCCGACTCGCGCGCCGCGCTGATCACCATGACGTCGCAGTCGTGCCCGGCGGTCCGCAGCCGGGGAATGATCTCCAGCCCGAACATGTCGGGCAGGTAGAGATCGAGCAGGACCAGGTCGGGCTGCAGCTCGGCGACGGCGGTGAGCGCCTGCTCCCCGCAGTTCGCCGTGCCGACCACGCGGAACCCGTCGACGTCATGGACGAATCCGCGGTGGATCCGCGCCACCATGAAGTCGTCCTCCACGATCAGCACGTCGATCATCGGACTCCCTCCGTCACTCGGTCGGCCGGACGGCCGACGGACATCCGGGCGGTGAACATGGCGCCCGCCTGCGTGTTGGCCACCGACACCTCACCGCCCCGGCGCTTGCACACCAGGCGCGTGAGCGCCAGGCCGATCCCCCGGTCGCCGCCTTGCGCGGCCTTGGTGGTGAACCCGTGCAGGAACACCTCCTGCGCGAGCTCGGGCGCCACGCCCGGCCCCGAGTCCCGTACGACGATCTCCACGCTGGAGGCGTCCTGGCGCAGTTCGACCTCCACCCAGGCGTCGTCCCCCTCTTTGGCACCGCTCGCGGCCGCGTCGACCGCGTTGTCCACGAGGTTGCCGAGCACGGTCGCCACGTCCGCCGAGTCGGTCGGATCGAGGCGTTCCAGCGCCGTGCGCTCGGAGATCTTCAGCCGCACCTTGCGCTCGGCGGCCAGCGCCGACTTGGCCATGAGCAGCGCGGCGACGGCCCGGTCCCGGACCCGGCTGGTGAGCTCCAGGTCGAGGGACTCGCGGTGCTTGCGCAGGGCGCGGACGTACCGTACGACCTCGTCGTGCTCGCCGATCTGGATGAGCCCGGAGATGGTGTGCAGCTGGTTGGAGAACTCGTGGGCCTGGGCGCGCAGCAGCTCGGTGGTGCTGCGGAAGGAGCCCAACTCCCGCTCCAGCTGGGCGAGTTCGGTGCGGTCGCGCAGGGTCGTCACCGAGCCGAGGCGGCGGCCGTCCTTGGTGACGTCCATGCGGTTCATGACGAGGACGCGGCCCCGGCGTACGACGACCTCGTCGCGCCGGGCGAGATCGCCGGGCCCGTCCTCCGGACCGGTCCCGGCCAGGACGTCGTACAGCCGCCCCTCGATCCCCAGGTCGGCCAGGCTCATCCCGACGCAGTTCTCGGGCAGGTCGAGCAGGCTGCGGCCGACGGCGTTCACCAGCGTGAGGCGCTGCTGCGGATCGAGGGCCACCACGCCCTCGGCGATCCCGAACAGCATCGCCTCCCGGTGTTCGGCGAGTCCGGCGATCTCGCGCGGCTCCATGCCGAAGGTCTGCCGCTTGATGCGCCGGGCCAGCAGCCAGGAACCGGCCACGCCGAGGACGCTGGCGACGCCGAGGTACACGAGCAGATAGGACGAGGCGCCCACCAGCCGCTGCCAGACCGACGGCGAGGCCCGCCCGATCATCACCGTCCCGAGGTGGTCCCCGGCGTTCTCGCTCTCCGCGCCGAGCACCGGCGCCTGTGCCACGAGCTCGGTGACGCCGTTCACCGGCAGCTCGCCGGACCAGCCGCGGCCCCCGGCGGCGTCGATGCCGGAGACCGGCAGCCGGGTCCCGAGGAGGGTGGGGTTGGTGGAGGCGACGATCTCGCCGCGGGCGTCGGCGACCGTGGCGGAGGTGACGCCGGACCGGGTCAGCGTGGACTGGAGCAGAGGGGCGAGCATCTCGGCCACGGCGGGTCGGACCAGCTGGGTGCGCACGAGGGGGTTGCCCGCCATCTCCTCGGCGAGCGCGGTCACCCGGCGCCCCTCGACCCGGTCGAACGTCGCCTTGGACTGCGCCAGCGAGACCGCGGCGACGGCGGCCAGCACGATCACGACGATGGCGAGCTGCCATCTCAGCAGCTCGCCGGCGAGCGTATGGCGCCGTTGACGCCATCGATGTCGTTGGTGCCGTTGATGCCGTGCCGCTATGACCACTATGAACTCAACCTTCAATGGTCACACAACCGAGACGGGGTGTCTCAGGAACCGCACAATCATGGCGCCGGATCGGCCCAAGCGAAAGAGATGAGCCATGAGAACTCGACGAGCCGCACTTGTCGGAGCTCTTGCCGCCGCGTCCATGCTCGCGGTCAGTGCCTGTGGTGCCACCGCCGACAAGGAGGAGTCCGGAAGCGGAGGCGGTTCCGACAAGCCCGTGACGGGCCTGCGCCTCATGGTCCCCAACACCCCGGGCAGCGGTTACGACCTCACCGCCCGCACCGTCACCCAGGTCATGCAGGACACCAAGGTGGCCTCCGGCGTCCAGGTCTTCAACCTGCCCGGCGCCAGCGGCACCGTGGGCCTGCAGCGCCTGGTGAACGAGAAGGGCAACGGCAAGATGGCCATGCAGATGGGCCTGGGCGTCGTCGGAGCCTCGTACACCTCCAAGTCCAAGGCGACGCTGACCGACACCACGCCGATCGCCAAGCTGATCGAGGAGGCCGGCGCGATCGTCGTGCCGAAGGACTCCCCGTACAAGTCGATGGACGACCTCGTCACCGCCTGGAAGAAGAACCCGAAGAAGCTCGCGGTCGGCGGCGGGTCGTCGCCGGGCGGCCCCGACCACCTGCTGCCGATGCAGCTGGCCAAGGCGGTCGGGATCAAGCCGAAGGACGTCAACTACGTCTCGTACGACGGCGGCGGGGAGCTGCTTCCGGCCATCCTCGGCAACAAGCTCGCGTTCGGCGCCAGCGGTTTCGGTGAGTTCCTCGACCAGATCGAGGCCGGCCAGGTGCGGGTCCTCGCGGTCACCAGCGACAAGCCGATCGACGCGCTGAAGGACGCCCCCACGCTCAAGGACCAGGGCATCGACCTGGTCTTCACCAACTGGCGCGGCATCGTCGCCCCTCCCGGCATCACCGACGAGCAGAAGCAGACCTGGATCGACGCGCTGACCAGGATGCACGACTCGGACGCGTGGAAGGCGCAGCTGGAGAAGAACGGCTGGGTCGACGCCTTCGCCACCGGTGACGACTTCGGCAGCTACCTCACCGAGCAGGACAAGGCGGTCGCCGACCTGCTGACCGAGCTCGGGCTGGCATGAGCTCGCAGACAGAGGAACGGACCGTGGAGGACTCCCGTCCGCCCCGGGAGGGCGGGGACCGCGCGCAGTACGGCGTGTGCGCGTTCCTCGCCCTGCTGGGCACCGCCGTCATCGTGGACGCCCTGGGCATCCCGCACCTCACCAGCGGCACCGACCCGGTCGGGCCGCGCGCGGTGCCCCTGATCCTGGGCGGCCTGCTCCTGCTCCTCGCGGTGCTGTACGCCGTCGACGTGGCCCGGGGCGGCCGCGGTGAACCGGAGGCCGGCGAGGATGTCGACCTGTCGGCGGGCAGCGACTGGCGCACCGTGCTGCTGCTGGTCGGCGTGTTCCTGGCGAACGCGCTGCTCATCGAGCGCCTCGGCTGGGTGATCAGCGGCGGCCTGCTCTTCTGGGGCACGGCCTTCGCGCTGGGCAACCGCCACTACGTCCGCAACCTGCTGATCTCGGCGACGCTCTCCCTGACGACGTTCTACGCGTTCGCGATCGGCCTCGGCGTCAACCTCCCCGCCGGCGTCCTGCAAGGAATCCTGTGAGGCCCCGATGGACAACCTGAACAACCTCATGCAGGGCTTCGCGGACGTCATGGCCCCGATGAACCTGCTGCTCGCCCTCATAGGCGTCGTCATCGGCACCGCGGTGGGCGTCCTGCCCGGCATCGGCCCGGCGATGACGGTGGCCCTGCTGCTGCCGGTGACGTACGGCATGGAGCCGGTGCAGGCGTTCATCATGTTCGCCGGCATCTTCTACGGCGGCATGTACGGCGGCTCGACGACGTCGATCCTCCTCAACACCCCGGGCGAGTCCTCGTCCGTGGTCACCGCCATCGAGGGCAACAAGATGGCGAAGGCGGGCCGCGCGGCCCAGGCCCTGGCCACGGCGGCGATCGGCTCGTTCGTGGCGGGCACGATCGGCACCCTGCTGCTGGTCCTGATCACCCCGTTCGTGGTCGACTTCGCGGTCAGCCTGGGCGCCCCCGACTACTTCGCGCTGATGCTGCTGGCGTTCATCGCGGTGACGTCGGTGCTGGGCTCCTCCCGCGTCCGCGGCTTCGTCTCCCTGCTCCTCGGCCTGACGATCGGCCTGGTCGGCATCGACACGGTGTCGGGCCAGCAGCGGCTGACCCTGGGCATACCGCAGCTGGCCGACGGCATCGACGTCGTCGTGGTCGCGGTCGGCATCTTCGCCGTCGGCGAGGCGCTGTGGGTGGCCGCGCACCTGCGGCGCAAGCCGGCCGAGGTGATCCCGGTGGGCCGCCCGTGGATGGGCCGGGACGACTGGAAGCGGTCGTGGAAGCCCTGGTTGCGCGGCACGGCGTTCGGCTTCCCGTTCGGCGCGCTGCCGGCGGGTGGCGCGGAGATCCCCACCTTCATGTCGTACGCCACCGAGAAGCGGCTGACCAAGCACCCCGAGGAGTTCGGCAAGGGCGCGATCGAGGGCGTGGCGGGCCCGGAGGCCGCGAACAACGCGTCGGCGGCGGGCACCCTGGTGCCGATGCTGGCGATCGGCCTGCCGACGAACGCCACGGCGGCGGTGATGCTGGCGGCCTTCCAGTCGTACGGCATCCAGCCGGGGCCGCTGCTGTTCGAGCGCGAGTCGAGCCTGGTGTGGGTCCTGATCGCGAGCCTGTTCGTCGGCAACCTGCTGCTGTTGCTGCTGAACCTGCCGCTGGCCCCGGCCTGGGCGAAGCTGCTGCAGATCCCGCGCCCGTACCTGTACGCGGGCATCCTGTTCTTCGCCTCGATGGGCGCCTACGCCGTCAACGCCCAGCCCCTGGACCTGTTCATCCTGCTCGTCCTGGGCCTGCTCGGCTTCGCGATGCGCCGCTTCGGGCTGCCGGTCCTGCCGCTGATCGTCGGCGTGATCCTGGGCCCGCGCGCGGAGCTGCAGGGCCGGCGCTCCCTGCAGCTGTCCGGCGGCGAGCTGTCGGGACTACTGGGCGGCCCGGTGTCGTACACGGTCTACGCGGTGATCGCGCTGGTCCTGGTGTGGCCGCTGATCGGCCGGTTCGTCGTCCGTCCCCTGCGCGCGCGAAGCGCCGCCTGAGACAACTGGAGAAACCAGATGACCATCCTGGTCGGCTACGTCCCCTCACCCGAGGGCGAGGCGGCCCTGCGCGCGGCGATCGCCGAGGCCCGCCGCCGCGACGAGAAGCTGCTGGTGGTGAACACCTCCCGGGGCGACGCGATCGTGGACCCGCGTTTCGCCCAGGAACCCGACCTGTCCCACGTCAGCGACGACCTCGCGGCTCTGGGCATCAAGTTCGACATCCGCCAGGTCCTCGGCGCCCGCGACGCCGCCGAGGAGATCATCGACCTCGCGGAGCAGACGGACGCGTCCCTGGTCGTGATCGGTCTGCGGCGGCGCAGCGCGGTCGGCAAGCTGATCATGGGCTCGGCCGCCCAGCAGATCCTGCTGGGCGTGGGCTGCCCGGTGCTGGCCGTGAAGGCGGAGGGCCAGTGATGGTGCTGCGAACCTTCGGCTGGTCGTTGGCCGTCACGGCGCTGGGCCTCGCCTTCGCCGCGTGGCAGTGGGGCTGGGAGGCCTTCGGAATCGTCCTGATTCTCTCGATCCTGGAGATCTCGCTGTCCTTCGACAACGCGGTCGTCAACGCCGGGATCCTGAAGAAGATGAACGCCTTCTGGCAGCGCGTCTTCCTCACCTTCGGCATCCTGATCGCGGTGTTCGGCATGCGGCTGGTCTTCCCGGTGGTGATCGTCGCGATCAGCGCCGAGGTCGGCCCCGTCGAGGCGGTCCGGCTGGCCTTGGACGACCCCGGCCGCTACGAGGACCTGGTCACCGACGCGCACCCGGCGATCGCGGCCTTCGGCGGCATGTTCCTGCTGATGATCTTCCTGGACTTCATCCTGGAGGACCGCGACATCAAGTGGCTGGCCTGGCTGGAGCGCCCGCTGGCCAGGCTCGGCAAGATCGACATGCTGGCGGTCTGCCTCGCGCTCATCGCCCTGCTGGTGACGGCGACGACCTTCGCGACCCACGCCCACGTCAGCACGGGACACGTGGACAGGACCGCCACGGTCCTGCTCTCCGGAGTCGCCGGTCTGATCACCTATCTCGTGGTCGGCGGCCTCTCCGGCTACTTCGAGGACAGACTCGAAGACGAGGAGGAGCACGAGCACGAGGAGGCGGAGAAGGCCAGGGCCGAGGGCAGGCCGGTGTCGGCGGTCGCCCTCGCCGGAAAGGCCGCGTTCTTCCTCTTCCTCTACCTGGAGGTCCTGGACGCGTCCTTCTCCTTCGACGGCGTGATCGGTGCCTTCGCCATCACCAACCACATCTTCTGGATGGCGCTCGGCCTCGGTATCGGCGCGATGTACGTCCGGTCGCTCACGGTGTACCTGGTCCGCCAGGGCACCCTCGACGACTACGTCTACCTGGAGCACGGCGCCCACTACGCGATCGGCGCCCTCGCCGCGATCCTGCTGGTCACCATCCAGCACCAGATCAGCGAGATCATCACCGGCCTGATCGGCGTCGTCCTGATCGCCGCGTCCTTCCTCGCCTCCGTCCGCCGCAACAGGGCGCCGGCGGCATCCGAGGAGGGCGAGGTCACACCGGCCGAGAAGACGGAGGTGCCGTCCGGGGCGTGACCGGGGCCTGGAGGGGCCGGGGCGCGGGCAGGAGTGTGGGGCAAGCGTGTGGGCCGACACGTGACCGGAAACATACGTGTCCTACGACATAGGCGTTTTCGTCCGATTATGGCTAGCTGGATGTGCTTGCCTCGCGCACAGCGGCACGTCATCGGACGCGCCGTCCCTGTCGAAACGTCCGCCCGGGAGACCCATGCGCCTGCGCGCCCCCTCCGCCCTGCGAAACACCTCAGCCCCCCGTATCGCCTCCGTTCCGCCCCTCGCCCTGGCCGGCGGCGCCCTGACCGTCGGCGTCGGCGGCATCTATCTCGCCGGGCTGCTGCTCGCGGGCGGCGACATAGATGCCGGCACGACGGTGCGCGGCATCGACATCGGGGGGCTGAGCCGCGCGGAGGCCGTCCGGAAGCTGGAGAAGCGGCTGGGCCCGGCCGACTCCCGGGAGCTGGCCGTGACGGTCGGCGACCGCAAGGGCAGCGTCGATCCGCGGCAGGCGGGCATCGCCTTCGACTACGAGCAGACCGTCGACCGCGCCTCGCGCACCGACGACGCCAACCCGCTCACCGTGATCGGCGGGCTGTTCCGCTCGGGCGGTGCCGTCGAGCCGGTCGTACGCGTCGACGAGGACAAGGCCCACTCCGCCCTCGGGAAGCTGGCCAAGGCGCTCGACCAGAAGGTCCGCGACGGCGCCGTCTCCTTCACGGACGGCCGGGTCCGCCAGGTCTCCCCGCACACCGGCTACGCCCTGGACACGGACGCCGCCGTCGCCCCGCTGCGCACCGCCTTCCTGAGCGGCGAGGCCCGCTCCGTCACGGCCCTGCCCGCCCGCGCGACCGAGCCGAAGGTCACGGCGGCGGAAGTGCGGCGCGCCGTGGGCGAGTTCGCCCGGCCCGCCATGTCGGCGCCGGTCATGCTCACCGCGGCCGGCGAGCGGTTCACGGTCGGCCCGGCGGTCCTCGGCAAGTACCTGACGATGCGGCCGGACGACGCCGGCAAGCTCATCCCCGCCCTGGACGCCAAGGGCCTGCGCGCCGACCCCGCGGTGGCCGAGCCCCTGTCCGACCTGCCCGCCAGGCCCCGCAACGCCACCCTGAGCCTCGACGGTGACCAGGTCGTGGCGGCCGACGACGCCAGGTCCGGCGTCCAGGTCACCGACAAGGCGCTGGGCAAGGCCGTGCTGCCGCTGCTCACCAAGTCGGGCTCGGCCCGCGCCGGGGAGGTGGCCGCACGCGTGACGCAGCCCCGGGTGACCTCGGACAACGCCGAGCGACTGGGCCTGACGGAGAAGATGTCCTCCTTCACCGTCAACTTCGAGCCGGCGCCCTACCGCACCAAGAACATCGGCCGGGCCGTGGAGCTGATCAACGGCTCTCTCGTCATGCCGAACGAGACCTGGAGCTTCAACAGGACGGTCGGCGAGCGCACCGAGGCCAACGGCTTCGTCGAGGGCATCATGATCCTCAACGACGAGTTCACGAAGGCGCCCGGCGGCGGCGTGTCCGCCGTGGCCACGACGGTCTTCAACGCCCTGTTCTTCGCCGGGGTGAAGCCCGTCGAGCACGGCGCCCACTCCTTCTACATCGAGCGCTACCCGGAGGGCCGCGAGGCGACGGTCGCCTGGGGCAGCCTGGACCTGCGGTTCAAGAACGACTCGGGCAAGGCCCTGTCCATCCAGGCGGAGTCCACCGACTCCTCGGTGACCATCACCTTCCTCGGCACCAAGAAGTACGACGAGATCGAATCGGTCACCGGGCCGCGCACGAACGTGAAGGAGCCGGAGCGGAAGGTCAGCACCGACGAGAAGTGCGTGCCGCAGACTCCTCTGGAGGGCTTCGATGTCACCGTGCAGCGGGTCTTCTACAACGACGGCGAAGAGGTGAAGCGGGAGCCGTTCCGCACTCATTACACGCCGCGAGACGAAATCGTCTGCGAGTGACGGCATCAGTGCCGTCTTGACATGCGTGGGCGGCGGGAGTAACGCTTGACAAACGTGCAACTTCGGACAACTGTCCGAGTTCCCCGGAGGGTGATTACTTTCTTCACCCGTATACGGGATCGAAGAATTCGATTCTTCAAGAAGCGCTGACGCCTGACTCCATGCTGGAGATGAACACGACTCGCGCTTCGAGTCAAAGGCCGACGTCCCCCGCGTTTTCGGGATGCGGCGAAGAAAATCAAGGAAGACAGGAAGAGCCATGAGTCTCCGGAAGACCGTCCGGGCCTGGGAGGACCCGGAGTACCGTGGCAGCCTGAGCGCTGCAGAACTGGCCGACCTGCCGGAGAACCCGGCGGGTGCCATAGAGCTGACCGAGGCCGAGCTGGGTCACGTCATGGGCGGCGCCCAGAGCGGAAACAGTGTCGGGTGCAACACCAAGACCTGCACGCGCGGCAACTCGGGGAACCCCTGCCGCGACTGCCAGACCTAGCGCGTCCGCTGGGCGAGGGCTGCCAGACGCCCGTCCAGCAGCCCTCATCGCTGCGTCATGACAGCGGAAGAAGTGTGGCAGGCACCTGACTGGTACCGGGCGCTTCCCCTCTCCGAACGCGCCGGCACACGCGGTGCCCGCGCGACGGGGACGCCTCCCGCCTCGGACCTCGCCCTCGACAGAGCGCGAGGTCGTCTGCGTGCCTGGAAGAGCCAGAAGCCCTTCGAGCAGAGGCAGCTGTTCGCCCAGCGGCTGGAGCTCGACTCACTCTCCGAAGGTGATCTGCTGGCTCTGCTGGCGGAGCCCGCGGAAAGCCTGCGAGCCCGTATCCGGACCGCCCCCGACTGGCTGATCGTTCTCCGGCAGGCATTTACGCACCCCGACGGCGCCGAGAAGCTGGCGCCGCTGCTCGAGAAAGCCGCGGCCGGTCACCCTCTCGCCGGTTGCCTGCCCGCGATCAGCCCTCTTCTCGGGCACTTCCTTGACCGCCTGCAAAAAAGAGTGAGCTGGCTACGGAGGGGAGTCGAGCCCTTTCCCCTCGAAATGGGAACGCTCCCAGATATTTTCCTGACGAATCTCGCATCCCTCGTCCTCTTCCAGATCGGCAAACCGCTCCTGGTCGAGCTGCATATCGCGCGCC
This sequence comes from Streptomyces sp. NPDC049627, assembly GCF_044465645.1. Classification (NCBI taxonomy): domain Bacteria; kingdom Bacillati; phylum Actinomycetota; class Actinomycetes; order Kitasatosporales; family Streptomycetaceae; genus Streptomyces; species Streptomyces sp. NPDC049627. The sequence continues at coordinate 407,201 of NZ_JBITLW010000005.1, forward strand.
TGGAAGGACGTTTGACAGGTGAAACACCGGAGGAACGTTTCCAGGACTTCATCCGGCGACTCGCTCACGAAGGCTGGATCCTGGGGCTCCTCGCCAAGTACCCGGTGCTCGCACGCCAACTGGTGCTCACCACACAGCAGTGGGCCGATTACCTGTACGAATTCCTGACGCATCTGTGCGCGGACTGGCAGTCCATCCGCACAACTTTCGCCCCGGTCGGCGATCCCGGGCCGCTGGTCGACGTGGAGGCCGAAAAGGGTGACCGGCATCGCCGGGGCCGCAGTGTGCTCCTGCTGCGGTTCGGCTCGGGGACGAAGTTGCTGTACAAGCCGAGGTCGCTGGGTGTGGACGTGCACTTCCAGGAGTTGCTGTCCTGGCTGAACGACCGAGGGGCCGAGCCCCGTCTGCGCCCCCTGAAGCTGATCGACCGCGGCGACCATGGCTGGTCGGAGTTCGTCGACGCGGCCTCCTGTACGTGCGAGGAGGAGGTCGTGCGGTTCTACGAGCGTCAGGGAAGCTACCTGGCGCTCCTGTACGTCCTGGACGCCACCGACCTGCACAACGAGAACCTGGTTGCCGCAGGTGAGCATCCGATGCTCGTGGACCTGGAGGCACTGTTCCACCCTCGCGTCCCTGCCGAGGGACCGGCCGCGGCGAACCTTGCGGCGAGAGCACTGGATCATTCCGTGTGGGGCGTCGGGCTGCTGCCGCGGCGCGTGTGGGCCGACCAGGATTCCATCGGCGTGGACATGAGCGGCCTGGGCGGGCAAGCGGGGCAGATGAACCCGCATCGGCTGGTCGGTTGGGAGAGGCCGGGGACGGACGAGATGCGGGTGGGCCGGCGGCGTGCCGAGCTGCCCGTGAGCGACAACCAGCCGCGTCTGGGCGACGAGGAAGTCGACGTCTCGGAGTACGAGGACGCCGTGCTCGCGGGCTTCACGGGGATGTACCGGCTGCTCCTGAAGAACAGGGCGGCCCTGTTGTCGCAACAGCTCGCGCGCTTCGCACACGACGAGACACGCGCCGTCATACGCTCGACGAACGTCTACGGCCTCCTCTGGTACGAGAGCTTCCATCCGGATCTGCTGCGTGACGCACTCGAACGTGACCGCTTCTTCGATCACTTGTGGACAGAGGCGGCGCAGCGTCCCGGTCTCGTTCCGCTCATCCCGGCGGAGCAGCAGGATCTCTGGCACGGTGACATCCCGCTGTTCCGCACCTGCCCGGGCGGCCAAGCGGTCCTCACAACGCAAGGGGAGCGCCTCGAGGACCTTTTTGACGGGGCGAGCCTCGATCTGGTCCGGCAGCGGGTGGAGCAGCTCGGCGATGACGACCTGGCCAAGCAGAGCTGGATCATCAAGGCGTCGCTCGCCACGCTGCTCATGGATCCCGAGGACAGGATCAACCGGCCGGCACAGGTTCCGTCGGTGAATCGCCCTTCCCCGGTGGCCCGGCGGGTGCGGCGACAACAGCTGCTGGCACTCGCGAGCGCCGTCGGCAGGCGTCTCGACGAGCTCTCCCTCCAGAACGAAGACGGCGCGTACTGGCTCGGCGTGGGCCCTCTGGACGAATCGACCTGGGGTCTCCTGCCTGCGGGCAGCGATCTCTATTCCGGGACCAGCGGAATCGCACTCTTCCTGGGCTACCTGGGGGCGATCACCGGCGAGCCCTCCGTCACGCTGCTCGCACGCCGGGCACTGACGGCGGCACGAGTCCAAGGGCGGGAGTGGCTCCGGGAGCAGACGGACGCGGGTGGATCCCCGACCACGGTCGGAGCGTTCGACGGCCTGGCCTCGGTCGTCCACGCCCTGACGTGCCTGGGCGTCCTGTGGGCTGAGCGGGATCTCCTCGACGAAGCGGCCGAACTGGTCGGACGACTGCCCTCGCTCATCTCCAGGGACCGTTCGCTGGATGTGATCCATGGTTCGGCCGGGTGCCTCCTGTCGCTGCTCAGCCTGCACTCGGTCCGTCCCTCGCCCCGCACCTTGGACGTGGCGATCCGCTGCGGCGAGCGGCTCCTGGCCACGGCGCGGCCCGTGCGTCGAGGGATCGCCTGGACGACGCTCGAGGACCAGCCGCCGCTGGGCGGGTTCTCGCACGGCACCGCCGGCATCGCGCTGAGCCTGCTGCAGCTGGCTGACCGCAGCGGCGAGGACCGCTTCCGGCAGGCTGCTCTCAGCGCTCTCGGCTACGACCGCAGCCTCTTCGTTCCCGACCTGAACAACTGGGCCGACCTGCGTGTCTTCCCGCCCCGGACCATCGAGGCCGACCCGTTCGACCCGGCCGCCGGACCACCTTCGAAGAGCATGGTGGCCTGGTGCCACGGCGCCCCGGGAATCGGCCTTGCGCGCCTCGCCGCCCTGGATCAGCGGGCCGACGCGACGACACGGGACGAGATCGACATCGCCCTGAGCGCCACGAAGGAGTACGGCTTCGCCATGGGCCACTCGCTCTGCCACGGCGCGCTCGGGAACCTCGAGCTTCTCCTGGCGGCGGCGCGGACGCTGGACAGACCTGAGGACCATGACGCTCTGGAACGGGCGACGGCGTCGGTCGTGGCGAGCATCGAGGCCAACGGCTTCCTCACGGGGGTGCCCCTCGGGGTGGAGACGCCCGGACTCATGACCGGGCTGGCGGGGATCGGGTACCAGCTGCTCCGGCTGGCCGAGCCCGACAAGGTGCCGTCCGTTCTTCTCCTGGCTCCTCCACGGTGGCAGGCGCGGGGTGAGAGAAGGGATTTCAGGTCGTGGCCCAGCGGGTGATCTTCCGGGAGAACGCCATCCAGGCCTACCGGCGAGGCACGGCGAAGGACATCGTGCCTCGCCTCACCTTGCGGCCGGTCATCGTCTGCCTGTGGCTGCTGCTGGCTGTGCTGATCGCCGCCGCGGCACTGGCCTGGTCGATACGGGTGCCGGCCTACGTCAGTGCCCAGGGCACGATCCTCCGGGGCGGCGCCGAGGCCGGACCGAGCGGCGCAGCGACCGCGGCCGCCCTGTTCCTGCCGGCGGATCAGTCGGTGGACGTGCGCGTCGGCCAGCCGGTCCACGGTCGGATCGGCTCTTCGGGTCCGTCCGCCTCGGGCACTGTCGTCAGGGTCGAGCCGGGCGTGACGAGCCCGGACTCGGCGCGAGCGAAGTACCGATTCGAGCCCGCGGCCGATACCGTTCGGCAGCCCTGGAAAGTCGTGATCGTGCGGCTGGAACAACCGCTGCCACCGGCCACCTATGACGGGAGCTTCCTGACCGCTCGGCTCCAGACCGGGTCGCAGCGGCTCCTCACGTACTTCCCCGGACTGGGCGACGCCGCCGGCGGTGCCTCATGACGAACCTGTTTGCCTTGTTCCGCACCGGAACCGGCAGGACCCGCACGGCACACCGCAGGAGAGTTCCCGAAGTCCGACAGATGAGTGAGGTGGAGTGCGGCCTCGCCTGCCTGACGATGGTGCTCAACTACTACGGCTGCGGGATCTCCCTGTCGGAGATGCGGGCGCGCTGCGGTGTCGGCCGCGACGGCCTCTCCGCGCTGGAGATCGTCAGGACCGCGCGCGACCACGGAATGCGGGTGAGGACCGTCTCGCTGCCGCGCAACGACCTCCGTTTCGTGGCACTCCCCGCGATCGTCCACTGGGAGTTCACACACTTCCTTGTCGCCGAACGGTGGTCGAGCAAGTACGTCGATGTGGTGGACCCCGCCAAAGGGCGCTGTCGGCTGACGGAGGACGAGTTCGACGCCGGGTTCACGGGGGTCGTCATCCTCCTCGAACCGGGCGTGGCCTTCGACCGTCGCCCGGCCGTTCCTCACCGCGCGACTTTCCGTGCGTTCGCCCTGCGGTACCTGCGTCAGGCGCCCGGGACATCCCTGCAGCTGCTCGGGGTCTCCCTGCTGCTGATCCTGTTCGGGCTTGTCCTGCCCATCCTGACCAAGGTGGTGCTGGACCAGATCCTCCCCTTCCGGATGACCGACGTCATGCCGGTCCTGGCGATCGGCATCGTGGCGATCTTCGTCGCCCAGACCGTCGCGACACTGCTGCGGGAATGGCTGTTGGTGCACCTACGGGCACGTATCGACGTCAGCATGATGCTCGGCTTCGTCGAGCACCTTCTCGAACTGCCCTACAAATACTTCCAGGAGCGTTCGACCGGCGATCTGCTGTCCCGGGTGGCCAGCAACGCCATGCTGCGCGAACTGCTGAGCAACCAGCTCCTGTCCGGCGTCATGGACAGCGGGCTGGTGATGTTCTATCTGCTCCTCCTGTTCTGGCAGTCCCCGCCGTTCGGCGCGCTCACGCTCGGCGTCGGCCTGCTGGGGGCGGTAGTCCTCATGCTCAGCAACGGCCCCGTCAGCAGGTTGGCGGGCCGGGAGCTGACCGCTTTCGGAAAGTCCCAGGGATATCTGGGCGAAGCGATGGTCGGCATGGGAACGCTGAAGGCTGCCGGCGCCGAAGAACAGGCCTTCGGCCGTTGGTCGAACCTGTTCTTCGACCACCTCAACATCTCGCTGCGCCAGAACTACGTCTCCGGCGCCGTGGCCTCGATACTCGGGTCCCTGCCTCTGTTCGGTCAGCTCGGGTTGCTGTGGGTGGGTGCCACCCAGGTCCTCAACGGATCGATCAGCGTCGGCACGATGGTGGCGCTCCTTGCTCTGGCCGCCGCTTTCTTCGCTCCGCTCACCACGCTCGTGGACAGTGCCCAGCAGTTCCAGCTCGTCAGCGCCAACCTCGACCGCATCCGTGACGTGACCGAGGCCGAGCCGGAGCAGCGGCGGCAGGCGGCACGCCCGGCCCCCCGGCTGTCGGGGCACCTGAGGGTGGACAACGTCGGTTTCCGCTACGCCCAGACGGGCCCCCAGGTTCTGCAGGACGTCACCCTGACCGCACGGCCCGGAGAGAGGATCGCGGTCGTCGGGCTCTCCGGTTCGGGCAAGAGCACGCTGGGGAAACTCCTGCTCGGGCTCTACGTCCCCACCGAGGGAGACATCCTCTACGACGGTGTCTCGCTGCGGGATGTCAACCTGCAGGAGCTCAGACGCCAGTTCGGCGTCGTCCTTCAGGAGAGCGCCCTGTTCAGCGGGTCGATATGGTCCAACATCGCCCTCAGCAACCCACTGATCAAGCGCGAGCGAGTGGTGGCGTCCGCCCAGCTGGCCGCCATACACGACGACATCATGGCCATGCCGATGCAGTACGACACCTTCGTCTCCGAGGGCGGGAGCGCCCTGTCCGGCGGTCAGCGACAGCGACTGGCCATCGCCCGAGCGGTCGCCCACAACCCGGCGATCATCCTGCTGGACGAGGCCACGAGTCACCTGGACGTGGAGACCGAGCAGCAAGTCGCGCAGAACCTGCGCACCCTGGCGTGCACCCAGATCATCATCGCGCACCGCCTGAGCACGATCCGCGACGCCGACACCATCCTGGTACTCGACCAGGGAACCATCGTGGAGCAGGGCAGCCATCACGACCTGCTCCGGCGAGCCGGTCACTACGCGCGGCTCGTGGGCCGGCAGCTCGAGTCCGGCGAGCGGACACGGCCGCCCCGTGATGCCACTGACCGCCAATGACAGCGGTCCGCCTGAAGTCGCATCGTTCGGGGGCCGTCAGGCGTACGCCCGGGTTCAGTCTCTACAGTCACCGCATGGCCACCGAAGCCGAGCCCCCAAGCCATTCCGACATCGCCGCGATGCTCACCGACCAGACGAGCGCGTGCAAGCCGGCACGCGAGGCCATCGCCGCCGGCGCCGAGGTAAGGGTTTTCGACAGGGAGGCGCCCCATTGGATGGTCGCCGGCATCGCCGCAGCGAGGTTGAGACGGTCGTCGGCCCGCGGCCTGCAGGAGATCATCGGCCTCGACGAGACCGTCGAGATCCTCGCGCGGCACCGCGGCGAGCAACTGCGTACCGGGATCATCGACACAGCGGACCGGCTCTGGTCCTTCACTCTGTACTTCGACGCCACCGGGACCGAGCTCCTGGCGTGCAGCGGTGTCAGACGCTCTCGGAGGCCCAGCACGAAGGACTCGTTCGAGCCCTGAGCTGATCCGCTGTGCCGGGGCCGGCCCCGGACGGTCTGGAACCGGGCACCCTGATGGCTGAGGCGTGGAGAACGGGTCAGACGTAGTCGCGCTCCGGCGGGGTGACGTGGAAGACGAGGGAGAGTGCGTCCAGCTTCGCGCGGGCCGCGGTCACCGCCTCCTCGGCCGTAGGCGCCGACGCCCTCGCCCGCACCGCGCGGGCGAACGAACCGGCGAGGCCGGTCAACCGGGAGCCGGGCGCGAGGAGCACCGTCACGCCCGGGTCCTGGGGCTCGCCGTCGGCCAGGCCCATGAACGTTCCCGTCACCTCGGGCGCCGTCCTGTACCAGATCGCCTCGCAGCGCGGCTCCCGCCCGGCCTCCAAGGTGGCGCGGATCCCGGGCAACACCTTCTCGCCGCTCGCCTGGCGGGCCTGGCAGTCGATCATGTCGACGCCGGTCGCGTCCTCGGTGAGGCAGAAGATCTCGTCGCCGCCCACCCGCAGATGGGTCTCGATGACACGCGGGCCGTCGGCGGTGAGCACGACCTCGGTGTGCGTCGGGCCGAACTCGACCCCCAGCGCGTCCAGGACGCGGGCCACGTGGTCGGCGATCGCCGCTCGGTCCGCCGGGTCCAGCGGGGCAGGCAGCACGTGGCCGAGTTCCACCATGTTGCGCGGGTCCGAGTACTTGCGGGTGACGGCCACGACCACGTGCTCGCCGGCCTCCGAGAAGCCCTCGACGCTGTACTGGTCGCCGCTGTGGAACTGCTCGGCCAGAACGCCCAGGCGCGTGATGCCGGGGAAGTCGCCGGCGGCCGTGCGGAACGCCTCCGCCACCTCCTCGGGCGTGTGGACGAGAGTGACGCCGAAGCTCGCCGTCCCCGCCGTCGGCTTGACGATGAACGGGTATCCGGCCCGTTCCCCGAAGGCCAGCAGGTCGTCCTCGCCGAAGGCGCGGGCGGCCGTCGTGTCCTCCACGCCCGCCTCGCGCAGCCGCTCCCGCATCAGGCCCTTGTCCTGGACGAGCCGCACCGTCTCCGGACGGTGCGTGGCCACGCCGAGTTCCTCGCCGACGGCCGCCGCCCGGTCCTGGTCCTGCTCCCAGAAGGCGGTGATCCGGGTCACCGGATCCAGGGCGTGGACCGTACGGGCCAGGGCGACGACCTCCTCCAGGGACGCGTCCTGCCGTACCGCGAGCACCCGCTGGAGGCCTTCGTCGGCGGCGAGGGCGGCGAGGTGCCGGGGACGGCAGATCACCGAGAAGCGGGCCTTCGGGTCGATCTCCCGGAGTCGGGCGGCGTAGTCGAGACGGGGGCTCGCGGCGAACATCAGGTAGTGCTCGGACGGCTCGGAAACGGAGACCTGGTCGTGTGCGGACATCAGGCGGTGCCCCTCTCTGCGGGTGCGGCGGTCTTGGATGGTGCGGCGGCCGCCGCGAACACGGTGGTCGCGACGGTGAAGAGACGGGCCGGGGTCGGCCGGCCGAGGGCGCCCGACGGCAGGACAAGGCGGTCATCAGGACGGGGCCCGCGATCAGCTGGGCGCTCATGCCCATGCTGAACACGGAGAGGTACTGCGGGCGGGATCCGGGCGGCGCTAATCCGCACGGGACACTTCCGGCGCCACCAGGCCGAACGGAGGTCGGGCGTCGAGATAGAAGTGGTCACCGGGGACGGTGTGGTGACGGAACGGCCCTGTGGTGACGGCCGCCCAGGCCGCCGCGTGCCCGGCGCCGACCTGCGGGTCCGCGTCCCCGGCGATGGCCGTGACGGGGCAGGTCAGGAGCGGCTCGGCCACGTGGACGTACCGGTCGAACATCCGGAAGTCGCCGCAGACGTACGGCAGAACGAGCTCCCGGAAGTCCGGGTCGGCGAGGAGTTCGGCGTCGGTGCCGCCCAGGGCGAGCAGGGCGTCGGCGATGGCGTCGTCGTCCATCGTCGAGGTGTCCTCGCCATCGGGGCGGGCCAGGTGCGGGGCGCGCGCGCCGGAGGCGTACAGATGCCGTACGGCCGCCCCTGTCCCCCGGCTCTGCAGCAGCCGGGCCGTCTCGTACGCGACGACGGCGCCCATGCTGTGCCCGAAGAGGACCAGCGGGCGGTCGAGCAGCGGCGTCATCGCCTCGGCGACGTCGGCGGCGAGCGCGGGCAGATCGGTCGGCAGCGGCTCGGCCAGGCGGGCGGCGCGGCCCGGGTAGCAGACGGCGTGCACCTCGTACGAGGGCAGGCCCTCGGCCCAGCCGCCGAAGAAGGAGGCGGAGCCGCCCGCGTGCGGGAAGCAGACCAGGCGTGCGACGGCCTCGGGGCGCGGTGCGGCGCACCGCAGCCAGCGGGTGGGGGCAGCGGTCCGGTTCATCGGTGGTCCCCCGCGAGCAGCAGGGACTCGGCGAGCGCGATGTGCTGGGCCAGGGTGGGGCCGGTCAGCAGCTCGCGGACGGGGACCCGGACCCCGAGGTCCTGGCCCAGCCGTTGGGCGAGCCGTACGACGAGGAGGGAGTCGCCGCCCAGGTCGAAGAAGTCGGCGTCGGGGTCGAGGCCGGTGCGGCCGAGCAGTTCGGCCCAGCGGGCGCAGACCCGTTCACCGGGCGTCGGTTCGCCGGATGTGCCTTCGCCGGGCGTCCCTTCTCCGGATGTACGGGCTGGGCCGCCCGGAACTGCCGGCTCCGGCACCGGTGGCGCCTCGCCCGCGTCCGCGTCCGAGTGCGGGGCCCGGACGGCGGCGGCCGGGGCGAGCAGGCGCGGGCCCGCGAACGGGTAGCCGGGCAGGTGGACCGGGCGGCCCGGGCGGGTCAGCGCCGCCGGGTCCACAGGGAGTCCGGCCGCCCACAAGCCGCCGAGGGCCTCCAGGGTGCTCTGCCGGCCGCCGAGCGGCACGGCGGTGAGGCCGGCGGCGACCGCCATGCCACTCAGCGCCTGCCCGGGGCCGACCTCGACGCAGACCGCACCGGGATACGCGCGGGCGATGGCGGCGAGACCGTCGGCGAACCGGACGGTGCTGCGGGCCTGTTCGGCGAAGGCGCGGGCCTCGACGCGGGACCCGGCGGGGAGCAGGGCGCCCGTGGCGTTGGACAGGTAGGGCACGGTGACCGGGCCGAGCGGCAGCGGGCGGGCCGCGTCCTCGATGCGCCGGACGGCCGGGTCGAGCAGGCTGGTGTGGAAGGCGTGGCTGGTGCGCAGCACCCGCACCTTCTCCCGGCCTTCGAGCACGGCGCTCAGCGCCTGGACGGCGCTCGCCGACCCGGCGAGCACACAGCTCTCGGGCGTGTTGACGGCGGCGACCTCCAGGCCGTACGCGGCGGCGAGTTCACGGGCCCGGTCCTCGCGCACGGCGAGGACGGCCATCGCCCCGGTCGGGCAGTCACCCATGGCCCGGCCGCGCGCGGTCACCAGGGCGAGGGCGTCCGCGAGGCCGAGGACGCCGGAGAGTGCGGCGGCCGTGAACTCGCCGAGGCTGTGCCCGGCGAGGGCGGCGGGGGCCAGGCCGAGGCGGACGAGCGCGGTGGCCGCCGCGTACTCGACGCAGAAGAGGGCGACCTGGGCGAGTTCGGTGCGCTCCAGCTCGGCGGCCGGGAAGTCCGGGTCGAACAGGGCGGTGCGCAGCCGGGCGGCCATCCCGGGCACCCATCGCGCCAGGTGCGCCAGGCAGTCGTCGAGCAGGTCCGTGAAGCCCGGCAGGGCGTCGGCGAACGGCCGGGCCATGCCCGGGTACTGGCTGCCCTGGCCGGGCAGCAGGAACACCACGTGTGGCGCCGGGCCGTCGGCCGGTGAGGCGGTGGCATCGCGCAGCCGCTCGGCCAGTTCCGTCCGGCTGCGGCCGGTGACGGCGGTCCGGTACGGGAGCGTGGCGCGGCCCGTGGCGAGGGTGCGGGCGGTGTCGCCGAGCGCCGTGGACTGCGCGCGCGGCAGCCAGGCGGCGATCCGCAGGGCCGAGTCGCGCAGCGCGTCCGGGGTCGCGGCGGACACCACGAGCAGGTGCTCGTCGTCCGGGGCGCCGGCCTCGAAGTCCCGTACAGGGGCGGTCTCCTGCACGGGTGCGGGGGCCTGCTCGACGACGACGTGCGCGTTGGTGCCGCCGATGCCGAAGGAGCTGACGCCGGCCCGGCGCGGCGCGTCCCCGCCGTCCCAGTCGAAGCCGGCGGTCGGCACGCGCAGCGGCGAACCGGCCGTCTCCAGGAGCGGGTTGAGGGTCCGGAAGCCGGCCACGGGCGGCACCTGGCCGTGCCGGACGACGAGCAGGGTCTTGATCAGCGAGACGAGGCCGGAGGCGGCGTCGAGGTGGCCGATGTTGGCCTTGACGGCTCCGACGGCGATCTGGCCCGGAGCGGCGCCGAGTTCGCGCAGCACCGACGAGGCCGCCGACCACTCGATCGGATCGCCGACCCGGGTGCCGGTGGCGTGCGCCTCCAGGTAGCCGAGGGCGTCGGCGCCGATGCCGGCCGCGGCGAGCGCGGACCGGATGACCGCCTCCTGGCCGGTCGCGGAGGGCGCCTGGTAACCGGCCTTGGCCCGGCCGTCGTTGTTGACGGCGGTGCCGATGATCAGCCCGTACGGGTCGCAGCCGGCCTCGGCCGCGTCCTCGTACCGGCGCAGGACCACGGCCGCGACCCCGGAGCCCGCGAGCGCGCCGTCGGCGTCGGCGTCGAACGGCCGGCACGAGCCGGAGGCGGACAGGATGCCGCCGGGCAGATGGACGTGGCCCAGCTGCGGGAAGTCGACGGCGGCGGCCACCACGACGGCCTGCTCGCACTCACCGTTGAGCAGCGCCTGTACGGCCAGGTGGACGGCGACGAGGGAGGAGGAGCAGGCGGTGAGGGCGGTGAGCGCGGGCCCGGTCAGACCGAGCCGGTAGGCGATGCGGGTGGCCATGTAGTCGGGCTCGTTGGCGCGCAGGGCCTCCTCGACGCCCGCCGCGTCCAGGGTGTTCGAGGTGAGCATGGCCCGCAGGTAGGCGCTGCTGCTGGCCGACGCGTACACGCCGGTGACCAGCTGCTCCTGGGTGGGGTCGCAGCCCGCGTCCTCAAGGGCCTGCCAGGCGGTCTCCAGCATCAGCCGCTGCTGCGGGTCCATGAGGGCGGCCTCGCGCGGGCTGATGCCGAACAGCTCGTGGTCGAAGCGGTCGGCGTCGTCGAGCAGGCCGCGTACCGGAACGTAGTCCGGGGAGTCGACGACCCGCGGACTCTCGCCCGCGGCGAGCAGTTCGTCCCGGCCCATCCGGGTGGTGAGGATCTCGCCGCGGAGCAGCGCCTGCCACCAGGGTTCGATCCCGGCGGCGCCGGGGAAACGGCCCGCCATGCCGGTGACGGCGATGTCGAGGGAGCGGTCGCGCTCTTCGTCTTCACATGCGTACGTGTCGGTCATCGGGTGCTCCCCTGCTGGACACGCTGGCGGCGGGCGCGGGCGGCGCGTTCGCGGCGGGCGCGCTCGGCCCGGCCGCCGGTGTCGCCGCCGGTGCCGGTGCCGCCGGCGCGGATCAGTTCGCTCTGGGCGTGGACCGTGGAGCCACGGAAGAGGTCGACGACGGACAGCCGGACGCCGGTGTGGCGCTCCAAGGCGTCCTGGAGCCGGATGACGAGCAGCGAATGGCCGCCCAGGTCGAAGAAGTTGACGTCGGCGGGGACGGTGTCCACCGCCAGGACCTCGGCCCAGGCCGCGGCGACCTGGGCGAGGGTGTCGCCCACGGGGACGCTCGCCGTCGGCGCGGGCGCGGGGGCCGGCTCGGTGTCGAGCAGCGCGGCCAGCGCGGACCGGTCGGCCTTGCCGTTGACGGTGACGGGGAACACCTCCAGGGCCCGCAGCACCGACGGCACGGCGGCCTCGGGCAGCGTCGCGGCCAGTCGCGCACGCACGGCGGGCAGGCCGGCGGGCTCGTCGGTGAGCACGAAACCGGCGAGCCGGGTGCCCGCCGCGTCCGGCACCACCACGGCCTCGCGAACGCCGGGACAGCCGCGCAGGGCCGTCTCGACGGCGCCGAGCTCGATCCGGTGGCCCCGGATCTTCACCTGGTTGTCGCGGCGGCCCAGGAACTCCAGGGTGCCCTCCGCGGTCCAGCGGACCAGGTCCCCGGTGCGGTACATGCGCGCGGCGCCGCCCTCGAACGGGTCGGGCACGAAGGCCCGTGCGGTGTCCTCGGGGCGGCCGAGGTAGCCGCGTGTCACGCCGGCACCGCCGATGTGCAGCTCGCCGGTGACGCCCGGCGGTACGAGACGGCCCGCGCCGTCCAGGACGTAGAGCAGGACGCCGGGCACCGGGCCGCCGATGTCGACGGGGCCCTCCGGGCGGCAGCGGCGGTAGCTGGCCCAGACCGTGCACTCGGTCGGGCCGTACTCGTTGACGAGGGCAGCGGACGGGCCGAGGACGGCGGTGTGGCGGCGCAGCAGCGCCTCGGGCAGCGCCTCACCTGCGGTGATCACCGTGGTGAGGGAGGCCAGGCGGGCCGGGCCGGTGCGTTCGGCGCTCGCGAGCAGCGTGTCGTACAGGGACGGCACGCACAGGAGATGGCTGACCGAGTGCCGCTCGATCAGGCCGACCAGCGCCTCCGGATCGCGGTACTCGTCGGCTCCCGCGACGACGAGACGGCCGCCCGCGGTCAGCGTGCCCCACAGGCCGGCGACGGAGGAGTCGAAGGCGAGCGGGGAGAGCAGCAGGAAGACGGGTTCGCCCGGGTAGACCTCGCGGCGCGCGGCGGTCGAGGCGGCGAGCTGGGCGTGCCCGACCACCACGCCCTTGGGCGCGCCGGTGCTGCCCGAGGTGTAGATGAGGTACGCCGCGTCATCGAGACCGGTGACGGTGGCTGCGCCGGGCCGGGCGTCGGCGGCGTCGCGCGGGGCGGCGGTGCGCAGCTCCGGGTCGTCGGCGGCGACGACGGCGGTGCCGGAAAGCGGGGCGAGGCGGGTGCCGTGGGTGCCGGTGACATTGACCGCGGTGGCCCGGGCGTCGGACAGGAGGGTGGCGATCCGCTCGTCGGGGTTGGCCGGGTCCACCGGTACGTAGGCCGCACCCGCGTGCATGGCGCCGAGTACGGCGGCCACCATCGCGGTGGAACGGTCGGCGAGCACGCCCACCCGGTCCCCGGGGCGGACTCCGGCGGCGGCGAGGCGGGCCGCGATCCGCCGGGCCCACGCGTCGAGGGTGCCCCGGTCCACGGTGTCGTCGCCGCAGACGACGGCCGTGCGGCCGGGGTCGGCCGACGCGAGGTCGGCGACGGTCAGGTGTACCGGCCGGCCCCCCGCGCCGGCCTGCAGTGCGGCGCCCCGGCCGAGCGCGAGCAGTCGCTGCCGCTCGGCCGGGTCGAGGAGCGGCAGTTCGCCGACGGTCGTGGGCCGGCCTGCGGTCAGCGCGTCGAGGACGGTGCGCAGCTGGCCGAGCAGGCCGGCGATCTCGGCGGCGGTGTGCCGCTCGGAGTCGTACACCGCGGTGAGTTCGGCCGTACCGCTCTCGCCGTCGGTGAGCGTCACCACCGCCTCCGCCTCCGCCTCCGCGGGCAGCGTGGCAGGCGGCTTGCCGTGCCGGAACTCCACGCGGCTGCCCGGCGGTTGCTCGCCGGCCGTCGCGTTCACGCACAGGGAGAGGGAGCGCTCAAGGGCCAGGTCCGTGCCGGCGAGCAGTTCGGCGGTGCTGAGGTCGTCGCGTACGGCGACGACCACCGGTACCCGCAGCGCCTCTGTCACCACAGGCTCCGCGCCGGTGCGCCGTGCCAGCGTCACCGCGAGCGCGGCAAGGCCCACGGTGAGCGGAGTGGTGGCGTGCTCGCGGGCGGTGCGTCCGACCGCCGTCCGCAGCGGCGTGCCCAGGGGCAGCCGCTCCGTCGCGGTCCGGCCGCCCGGGGCGGGCGGGCGGACGGGCCCGGTGCCCAGGGGACGGTCGGTGGCGGCGGCGCGGACCTCTTCGGCCCACTGCCGGAACTCGGCGCGGGTGGCCTCGGTCGGGCGCGGGGCGAGGGGGTCGGCGGCGGACGGCGATGACATCGTGGCTCCTTCGGTGGCGGTGGGGACGCGGGCGGCGGCGGTCAGTCGGCCAGCGTCATCGTGAGGTGGATGCGATCGGTGCCACCGGCGTTGTAGGCGGAGTGGTGACGCAGGGTGTTGAGGATGTGGATCCGGCCGTCGGTCGGAACGTGGTAGGTGTGGCCGCTGCGGAAGAGCAGCCGGCTGTCCTCGTTCGTCTGGATGGCGATGTGCGCGACCCGGGAGTGGTCGGTGTGCATGTGGTAGATCTCGCCCGGGTGCAGGGTGACGAGGCGCATGCGGCCGGCGCGGAACGGCAGGCTGCGGTGGATCTCGTGGAAGTACGTGTCCTTGAGCGCCTCGTTGAAGAAGGCGAACTCGCGCTCCTCGAAGTTCTTCTCGCCGGTCTCCTGGTTGAACTGGCCGTTGCCGGCGTCGCGCCAGACGTCCTCGGCGCCGGCGCGGTGGGTCAGGCCCAGGCGGCGCAGCTTGTCCTCGGGGCGGCCGGAGGGGGCGTCCGGGAGGCGCTCCAGGAACTGCTGGTAGGCGCGGACGATCTCGGCGTGGTCGAGCTGGAGGCTCTCGACGATCTCGACGAGCTCGTGGTCGACGGTGGTGAGGGTGGGCGTGGCCATGGTGGTCTCCGTGGTCGGGTGAAGGGGTGGTGGGTGGTGGGTGATGCGTGGTGGGTGAGGCGTGGTGCGTGGGGGGAAGGTCAGGGCGTCTCGTACGCCGCGACGCGGCTGGGCCGCGTGGTCCGGGAGGCCCAGGCGACCAGGGGGCGGCCGGCGAGGCCGACGGTGAGGAACAGCGCGCCGAGCAGGAACCAGCCAGGGGTGCCGAGGCCGAGCGCGAGGGCGCCGAGGACGGACGGGGCCAGTGCTTCGGCGAGGCCGCCGCCGAGGCCGAAGACCCCGGCGTACTGGCCCTGCGCGTGGGCGGGGGCGAGTCCGAAGGAGTACTCCATCGCGGCCGCCGCGTGCCACAGTTCGCCGAGCGTGTAGACGGCGGTGGCGGCCACCAGGAGGGCGACGGCCGCCCAGGCGGGCATGCCTCCGGCCGCGGCCATCAGGCCCAGGCCGGCGCAGATCGCGAGCCCGGCCCAGCGCATCCGTACGCCGGCCGCCCGCGGGTCGGCGACGTTCCTGCTCACCGCGACCTGGAGGGTGATCACCAGGACGGTGTTGAGGACGAGGACCCCGGAGACCATCCAGCGCGGTGCCTGGGTGTGCTCCACGATCCACAGCGGCAGCAGGAACGTCGGCACCGCGAAGTGCAGCGACATCAGGCAGTTGAGCAGGGTGGCCGCGAGGTAGGGCCGGTCCCGCAGCGCGTCCCAGCGGCCACTGAGCGGCGGCGCGGGGATCGGGGCGAGCCGCGGGAGCCACAGCAGGGCGAGAGCGCATCCGGCGAAGGACAGGGCGCGGCCCGCGACCAGGGCCAGGTAGGCGGGTGCGGTGTCGAGCTGGATGGCGACGCCCGCGGCGAGAGCGCCCAGCGAGATGCCGAGGTTGGTGCCGGCCCGCAGGTAGGCGCGGAAGCCGGCCGGGTCGTCGCCGCCGAAGCCGCGGATCAGCGGTGCCCGGCTGGACTTGTCGGCGGCGAAGACGATGCCGGTGAGCGTCGAGATGAGGACGAACGACCAGAACGCGTCGACGAGCAGGAAGCCCCCCATGGACGCGGCGCCCGCCAGCATCACGGCGATCTGGGTCTCCCGGGCGCCCCAGCGGTCGGCGATCCGGCCGCCGTAGATCCCGGCGACGAGGCCGACCATCGCGCCGACGAACATGCCGAACGCGACCTGGTGCATGGGGAGGTGGACGACCCGGGTGAAGTACAGGGCGCTGGACGACATGAACATGCCGCTGCCGAAGGCGTTCACGAAGGTCGCGGCCGCCAGGGTCCGCCGGGGCCCGGGCCCCGGCAGGAGCCGCTCAAGCAGCCCCGGCCGTACGGGCTCGTCGGTCGCCGCGCGCGGCGGCGTGTTCACGGCCACAACGGGTCCGAGAAGTCGGCGTCGGGCCGCAGCTCGCGCCCCCAGGCGCGCAGTTCGCGTCCCGTGACGTCGACGGGGGCGACGACGAGCCGCTCGTCGAACCAGGCGCGGACCTCGTCGAACCGGGTCTGGAGCTCCTCCTCGGTGGCCGCGGACACGAGGATCTGGCCCATGCGGTGGTTGGTGTTGTCGATGTCGCCGAGGAAGGTGGCGCCGACCGGGAACTCGACCCGGGCGAACTCCACGCCCGGCAGGGCGCGCAGCTCGGCGGGCGAGGGGCAGGAGAAGTGGATGCCGGCCCGGCCCTTGAGGTAGCTGGTACCGATGTACTCGCTCCGCAGCTCCACATCGGCGGACGGCTTCCGGCCGAGGGCGAGCAGCAGGGCCGCCTCGCCCAGGTGGATGCCGAACTTGGCCTGCACCTGCTCGTGCAGGAGCGCGCCGCCGCGGCGGGCCGCGCACTCGCTGAACGTGAGGCCGCCGGTGTCCGGGTCGTGGAAGAGCTCCATGTGGAAGACGCCGTCGCGCAGCCCCAGGGCGTCCAGGCAGCGGCGTACGACCGGTTCGGCGCGCTCGTAGGCCCAGGACTCGTCCTTGGGGTCGAAGTGCCGCAGCCAGAGGGGGTCGTTGCGGTCGATGGTGGTCAGGCAGGGGTCGCCGTAGCGGCCGACGGCCAGGAAGAGCAGTTCGCCGTCGTGCACGAAGCCGTCGGCGATCCATTCCTCGCCGCCGATGAACTCCTCCAGGACGAAGGTGCGCTGGGCGGTGCGCCCGCCGCGGTACCGGCGGCTGAGCGCGGCCAGTTCCTCGGCCGAGCCGACGACCGCGGTACGGGCGGTGGCGGCGCCGGCGACCGGCTTGAGGACGGCCTTGTCGAAGGTCCAGGACACGTCGGAGACGTCATGGACGTCGTCGACGACGGTGACCCGGGCGGCGGGCACGCCGGCGGCGGCGACCCGGCGCTTCTGGAGGGACTTGTCGCGGAAGTGGACGGCGGTCGCCGGGTCGAGGGCGCGGCAGCCGAGGTGCGCGGCGAGGACGCCCGCGGTCACCAGGGCCCACTCGTCGGAGGTGTGCACGGCGTCGAAGCGGTGCTCGCCGAGCCCGGCCCGGTGCAGGGCGGACAGGACGGCCTCGGGGCTCTTGTGGTCGTCGACGAGGAGGACCCGGATGCCCTCGGGCACCTCGGCGAGGCCGTGGTCGTACCCGGCGGCGCCCCACACGAGGACGGCGTCGACGCCATGGCGCAGACAGGCCTGGAGGACGTACTTGTCGGGGCCGAGCAGCAGTACGCTGCCGGGCTCGGCCCCGTCTTCGGCGCAGGCGGTCCGACGTACCCGGTAGACGGCGTCCTTGAGGTCCTGGATGGCGGCCCGGTCGGCGCGGACGGTGTCCATGTCGGGGGCGGTGAGGAAGATCCGCAGCGGGCTGGTGAGCAGGTCGGCGGTGGGGCGGATCCGCTTGCCGGGGCCGAGCTTGACGCCGACGAGGTGCACGCTCGGCAGGGCGGCGATGCGGTCGACGGCCTCGGTGTCGACGGACTCGACGGTCCCGTCCACGTCGGTACGGGTGCTGTGCACGGCGGCGGCGGCCCGGCGGCGGTAGACGCGGCCCGCGTAGCGGTCGAGGAACTCCTGGGGCCGGGCGTAGGCCAGGGCGGTGAGGTCTGCCTGGTTGGCGCCGAGGCACCGGTCGTGGAAGTCCGGGTTCATGTTGCCGTTGAGACGGGCGCCGATCTCCACCAGGGCCGGTCCCTCGGGGGTCATGATGACCTCGGCGTGAGTGGGGCCGTGGACGATGCCCAGGGCCTGGAGCACCGTGTCGACGTAGGCGATCAGAGCGGGTACGGGCTCGGCGTCCGGGTCGAGCAGGACGTCGAGGTCGTAGATGTTCCGCCCGTTCGGCAGGATCGTCTTCTCGTACTCCCACACCCCGCAGACGTACCGCTCGCCCGCCACGCTGACCGTGTCGACGATGTACTCGGTGCCCTCCAGGAAGGACTGGACCAGCGCTTCGCCGTTGGGGCGGTCGAAGATGTCGGTCGAGCCGAGCACCCGGCGCGCGGCGGTGAGGACCTCGGCGGCGTCGTGACAGCGGTAGACATGGTCGGTCGAGGCGGAGGAGAGCGGCTTGACCACGACCGGGTAGCCGCCGTGCCGCTCGGCCCAGTCGGCGAGGGCCTGCGGGTCGGCGCTCTTGTACTGGTCGGCGCAGCGCACCCCGGCCCGGCGCAGGGCCTCGATCATCTCGTACTTGTCGCGGCGGGCGGCCGACAGGGCGGTGCCGTTGGTGGCGAGGCCGAGGCGTTCGCTGAGCTGGTCTGCCAGCGGGACGCCGGGCTCCTGGCCGGCCAGGACGGCGACCGGGTCGAGCTCGGCCAGGGTCGCGGCGGTCCGCTCGACGGCGGCCTCGTCGGGACAGCGGAGCATCTCCCGGTAGGCGCCGGGATCCGGCTGAAGCATGCTCGTCATGGGCTCGGCGGTGCTGTGGACGTGTACGACGTCGATGCCGAGGCGGGCGAAGGCAGGCGGCAGGAAGGCGCCGGTGGAGTACCCGTCGACGATGACGGCGGTCCGGGACGGTACGGGCGGCGGCCCTGGGTGAGCCATGGTGTCCCTCACTCTCTGTGCGGTGTGGGGTCGGAGCTTGGGTGGGGGTGCCGGGCCTGGGTTACTGCTGCGGCGCCGGCCAGCCGATGTCACCGAGCGCGGTGGAGGCGCCGGCGAGCACGGGCTGGGAGCGGGCCGGGGCGGGCCAGCCGATGTCACCGGCACGCACCGCGTCGGAGCCGGGGGCCGGGGAGGGCCAGCCGATGTCACCGAGCGCGCCGGCGGCGACAGCGAAGAGGGCGAGGAAGACCAGGGCGCCGGAGACGGCGCGACGGCGGGTGGCACGCAGGATGGAGCGCATTCCTACTCCTTGCGGAACGGGGGCCATGGGTGGGCTCCCCGGAAGGGCGGATCGTGATCGCGCGGCGGTTGGTTGACCACCGCGTTGCCATGGAAGCTAGCCCAGCGATCCGAGTCTTGGCAAGACATTGCCAACAGATTGGCAAACCGGCGTGCGGCAAGTCCGGCGGCACCTCGCGATTGGCCTGTTCATTATTCGGGCAATGATTTGCCCAGCCCTCGTTCGGCGGGCTACCTTCTACCGGGGGCGATTGCGTGGTGCGCTCCAGGGAAAGAGCCGAGCCCGCGGAGCCTCGACCATCTGCCCGCTTCGACACCCTGGGGTTGATCACGTGCTGGAGCAGCCTTTCTTCGGTCGCCGGCTCAAGCAGCTGCGGACCGAACGAGGTCTGTCGCAGGCCATGCTCGCCGGTGACGGCATGTCCACCGGCTATCTGTCACGCCTGGAGTCCGGGGCACGCAAGCCCACCCCCCGGGCCGTGGAGCACCTCGCCGCCCAACTCGGCGTCGACGTCTCGGCGTTCGACGAGGAGGGCACCGGCGACTCGCTGAGCCAGGCGCTCGCCATCGCCACGTCCCTCGAGTCCGACGAGAGCCTTCAGGCCCTGGAGCACGCCCTCGCCGCGGACGCCGGCCCGGAGCAGGACCAGCCGCTGCGCTGGCAGGCCCTGTGGCGGGTGGCGGCGTGGCACCGCCGCCACCACCACCAGGAGCGGGAACGCAAGCTCCTGGAGGAGCTGGTCGAGATCGGCGACCGGCTGGGCCAGCCGGCCCTGCGCGTCCGGGGCCTCGCCCAGCTCGCCCGCTGTCTGCGCGCCGGCGGGGAGATCGGCCGCGCCGCCGACACGGCGGCCGCGGCCCACCGCCTGGCGCGGGAGCACGCGCTCGCCGTGCCGGACATCGCCGCGAGCCTGCTGGCGCTCGTGTCCGTGGAGTCCGAGGCCGGCCGCCTCGCCGACGCGCGCGCCCACGCGGACGAGCTGACCGCGCTGACCGCGGACCGCCGGGACTCCCTGTGGGCGGAAGCGCTGTGGACCGGGGCGGCGGTACGGGTGCGCCAGGGCGACCCCGAGGCCGCCCAGAAGCTCCTCGACCAGGCCCTGGAGGGCTTCCCCAGCAGCGGGAACCTCGCCCTGTGGACCCGGCTGCGGCTCGCCGCGGCCCGCCTGCACATGCAGAAGCCGACGCCGGAGCTGGACGCCGCCGAGCAGTACGTGGAGCAGGCGGAGAGCGGCCTGGCGTTTCTGGGCATCGAGGGCCTGGAGCAGGAGGTCACCTGCCTCAAGGCCGAACTCGCCTACGAGTCCGGCCAGTTCGCCGACGCCCGGACGCTGCTCGACCGCGTGCTCGCGGCGGCCCCGCAGATGACGTACCGCAACCGGGTACGCCTCGACATCCTGGACGGCCGACTGCTGATCGTCGAGGGCGAGGAGCAGGCGGGGCTCGACCGCATGCGAGCGCTCGCCGAGGAGGCCCAGGCGTCCGCCAACATCGACCTGGCCGCCGACATCTGGCGCCTCCTCGCCGAGACACTGAGCGGCGCCCGGGGCGCGACTTCCTGAGAGCCTGTGTCACATCGCCGGCCGGATCAGCGCGCGGCGGCATGGGGGCGCCCCCGCGCGAGCCGGGCGAAGCTCGGTTCGCGGGGGGCCACGTGGGCGGTTCGGCAACGCGGCGGGGGGTTCCCCTGCTCGAAGAGCTTGAGGGCGCGCGTGCCAGGCCCGGTTGTTCAGTCGAGGTGGCGGGCGCGGGCAAGTCCGGCCGCGGCGACGGCGAGCAGGGCGAGGCAGCCGAGGATCAGACCGGTCCAGCCGTAGCGGCCGTGGAGCGCGGCGCCGCCGAGTGAGCCCAGCGCGCCGCCGCCGAAGCTGGCCAGCATGAAGAGGGTGTTGAGCCGGGCCCGGATCTCCCCCGGCAGCCGGAAGATGCGCACCTGATTGGCGACCTGTGAGCAACTGCCGCCGTACACCAGCAGGTTGGCCCCCAGGATCAGGACGGCCAGCGAGTCGTCGCCGAACACCCCCATGACCAGGAACGCCACGGCGGTGCACCCGAGCGACATGGCGTTGACGTACCGGGGCCCGCGCCGGTCACTGAGCCGGCCCGCCGGGTAGGACAGCAGCGCGGCCGGCAGGCTCAGCAGGCCGAAGAGGCCGGCCCCGGCCGCTCCGAGGGAGAAGGGCGGTGCCGCCAGGTGGAACGCGAGCGTCGTCCAGAAGCCGCTGAAGGCGGCGAAGACGGTCGCCCCCAGGAAGGCGGAGAGCCGCAGTTCGGGGTGGGCGCGCACCAGCCCCGGCAGTGAGCCGATCAGCCTGCGGTACGGCAGGCGGGCGCCGCCCGGGGAGCGTTCGGGCAGCAGTCGGGGGACGAACAGGGCCAGGCCGCCGGTGAGTACGGCCGCCACCAGGTAGGCGGTGCGCCAGTCGCCGCTGAGTCCGGTCACGGCGCCGGACAGCGTGCGGGAGAGCGTGGAGCCGAGGGTGAGCCCGATACCGATCAGGCCGACGGCCCGGCCGCCGTGGTCCGGCCCGGCCATCGACGCGGCGACGGGCATGAGCACCTGGGGCAGCACCGTGGTCGTGGACAGGGCGACCGTGGCGAGGGTCAGCGTGACCGGGCCCGGGGCGGTCGCGGCGACCAGCAGTCCCGCGGTGGTGAGCACCAGGAGCACGGTCGTCAGCCGCCGCAGCCGGGCGGTGTCCGCGAGCGGGACGACCAGGGCGATGCCGAGCGCGTAGCCGACCTGGGACGCGGTGGCGACCAGGCCGGCCGCGGTGTCCGAGATGCCCAGGCCGGCCGCGATCGCGTCGAGCAACGGCTGGGGGAAGTAGATGTTGGCGACCGTCAGGGCGCCGGCCGTCGCGAACAGCAGTGCGGTGCGCCTTCGTAGCCCAGGAGCGGTGGCCCTGGGCGGAGCGTCGACGGTCATGGTCCGGTCCCCTCTGCGTGGCGGCTCGCGGACCGGCCGGTGCGCCGTCTGATCCACGAATGTTCCCGAGCGATATTGCCATCAAGGCAACACCCATGGCAATCTCTTGCCAATTCCTTGGAACGGGGCCTCATCGGACGGGCTGTGGACGTTCCGCGAGAGCAAGGTGGAGAACATGAGCGGTGCAGAACTGCGCCCAGTGGCAGTACTGGTGGACGCCTACACCACGGGCAATCATTTGCCACCGGCGTTTGCCAAGCTGGGTGTCGACGTGGTCCACGTCCAGAGCACGCCCGAGCTGATGACGTCGATGCGGCTCCCCGACCTCTCCCAGTACCGGGCGGCGATCCCGTACGGCACCCCGGCCGAGACCGCGGCCCGGCTCGCAAAGTTCGCGCCGATCTGCGTCGTCGCCGGCCAGGAGCCCGGCGTCCCGCTCGCCGACGAACTCTCCGAACTGCTCGGCCTGCCCGGCAACGGCACCGCGCTCTCGGCCGCCCGCCGCGACAAGTACGAGATGATCGAGGCCCTGCGCCGGGCCGGGGTGCGCTGCGCCGACCAGTACAAGAGCGGCAGCGCCGACGAACTGGTCGCCTGGGCCGAGCGCCACGGCGACTACCCGGTCGTCGTCAAGCCCCTGTCGTCCGCCGCCACCGACGGCGTGGCCATCTGCTCCGACGCCCGCGAGGTCCGCGAGGCGGCCGAGGCCGTGCTCGGCACCGTCAACATCTTCGGCGAGCGCAACGACGAGATGCTGATCCAGTCCTTCCTCCAGGGCGAGGAGTACATGGTCGACTTCGTCTCGTACGACGGCGACCGCTACGCCTGCTGCGTCTGGCAGTACCACAAGCGGCTGATCGGCACCCACCGCATCTACGACCGGGACTCGATCCTCCTGCCGGACGCCGAACCGGCGCCCGCGATCATCGCCTACCTGCACGAGGTCCTCGACGCCCTCGGCATCCAGTACGGCCCCACCCACGCCGAGGTCATCGTCACTCCCGAGGGCCCCGTGCTGGTCGAGATCGGCGCCCGTCTCAGCGGCGGCGTCGTCCCCGACTTCCACGACCGCTGCCTCGGCGGCAACCAGGCCGACCTCACCGCCCTCGCCTACGCCCGGCCCCAGGAGTTCCGCGACCGCCACGCCGGCCGCACCTACCGCAAGCTGGCCGAGGCGAGCATGGTGCTGACCTCCACCACCCTCGACGGCGTCGTCGAGGACCTCGACGAGGACGTCGTCGCCGAGATCCAGGCGCTGGAGTCGGTCCACACCTTCATTCCCAAGGTGGCGCCCGGACGCCGGATCCGCCCGACCGTCGACCTGTACACGGCCACCGCCGCCGTCCACCTCGTCCACGACTCCGCCGAGGCCCTGCGCCGCGACTACGACCGCGTCCAGGAACTCAAGGACCGCGTCTACCGGCTCCGCGACGCTGCCGAGCCGGAGACCGCCGGGCAGGAGGCCGCCGCATGACCGCCGCCACCCCGCCCCGGACCCAGGCCGGCCCCGGCCGCGCCCCCGAGCTGCTGCTGATCGGCGGCGGCGGCGCGATGACGCTCAGCGTCGACGTCGCCGTCCAGGCCCTGGAGCAGGCCCGCGCGCGCGGACTGCGCACGACCGTCACCAACCAGGCCGGCACACTCACCGCCACCCCCGAGGTCACCGCCGCCGCCGACGCCGCCCACGCCGTCGACTTCACCGACCCGGCCGGCACCGCCGCCTGGGCCGCCGCCCGCCCCGGCCCCGCCCCCGCGCTCGCCTTCGGGGTGCGCGAGATGGCGCAGGAGGCCGTCGCCGCCACCGCCGCCGCCCTGGGACTGCCCGGCAACCCGCCCGAGGCCGTACGCCGCGTCCGTACCAAGGACGCCTGCCGCGCCGCGCTCGCCGCGGCCGGCTTCCGGCAGCCCGCCGTCCGGCTGTGCGCCGACGAGACCGAGGCGCGTTCCGTCCTCACCACGTCCACCGGCCCGTGGGTGGTCAAGCCGCGCGACGGCGCGGACAGCGCCGGAGTCCGCAAGGTGACCGGCCCCGACGAGCTGCCCGCCGCCCTGGCCGGACTGCCCGAACCCGAAGCCCCCTTCCTCGTCGAGGAGTTCGTCGACGGCACCGAGTACAGCGTCGAAGGCGTCTTCGTCGGCGGCAGCCCGCGCGTGCTCGCCGTCACCGCCAAGGAGAAGCTGGACCCGCCGCACTTCGTGGAGATCGGGCACACGCTCCCCGCCGAACTCCCCGCCGCCGAACGGGCCGTGATCGAGACCGCCGTCACCTCGGCGCTCACCGCCCTCGACCTGTGCTCCGGCCTCTTCCACGTGGAACTGTGGCGGACCGCCGAAGGCATCGTCCTCGGCGAGGTGCACGCCCGCGTCGGCGGCGGCTGGATCCACCGGATGCTCCCCTACGCCCTGCCCGGCCTTGAGCTGTACGGAACGGTGTACGACGACGCCCTCGGCCGCCCGGTGACTTTGCCGGCCGCCACCCGCGCCGCCGCCACCCGCTACTTCGCCCCGCCGCCGGGCCGCGTCATCGCCGTCGAGGGCTGGGAGGAGGTCCGCGGCCACCCGGCCGTCCTCCACGCCGAACTGCGCGTCGCACCGGGCGACACCGTCCCCGCGTACCGCAGCGGCGCGGACCGGGTCGGCGCCGTGGTCGTCGGCGCCGACACCCCGGCAAAGGCCCGCGCGCTCGCCCGGCGCCTCGTCGACTCCGTACGCATCACCGTGGAAACCGCGCACACCGCTGCCGCCGTTCCCGACGTGCGGGTCACGCTGGAGCCCCGGCCGCTGACCAGTTCGTTCCAGATCTCCCACATGACCATCGAGACGGTCGACATCCTGCGGCTCCAGCTCCTCGACGGCGAACACGTGCTCGGCGAGGGCGAGATCGCCGCCGACCGCGGCTACGGCCAGGACGGCCCCGCCATCGCCGACGAGGCACGCGCCCTCGCCACGAGCATGGCTGCCCACTGCCCCGCCGACGCCCCCGACCCGGTCGCCCCGATCCGCTCCGCCCTGGAGAAGGCCGCCGCCGACGGGGTCTGCGCACCGGCCCGGATGCTCACCGAGATGGCCTTCCTCGACCGCGCCGCCCGCACGGCCGGCCTCCCGCTGTGGCGGCTGCTCGGGCTGCCGGAACCCGGCCCCGTACGCCTACTGCACACCGTGCCCATCGGCGAGGACATCCCGCTGGACGGACGCCCGTTGAAGATCAAGCTGGGCGGCCCGGACGACGAGCGGGTGCTGCGCGGCCTCCTCGGCGTCGACGCCCCGCTGATCCTCGACGCCAACCGGGGCTGGGACGCCGCCGACTGGGAGCGGCTGCGCCCGCTGGTCGTCGCGCTCGCGCCGACCGTCCTCGAAGACCCCGTACGCGATCCGGCGCTGCTGCCCGCCGTCCGCGCCGCCCTCCCCCGTACCTCCGTCCTCCTCGACGAGGGCGTGGCGACCCCGGCCGACGCCGAGTTCGCCGTCCGCACGGCCGGCGGCCTGAACGTCAAACTCATGCGCTTCGGCGGCATCCTGCCCGCCCTGTCCGCGCTGACCTCCGCCACCGAGCGGGGCGCCGGCCGCATGCTCGGCTGCTTCCTCGAACCGCCGCGGGCCATCGCGTACGCCGCGCAGCTCGCCGGCCTCGCCGACTGGTCCGACCTCGACGGCCACTTCTGGGTGAGCGGCGACCCGGCCGTCCCCGGCTACACCCTGGACAGCGGCGAGCCGGGCATCCCCCACATCCGTTACGCGGCGGCGAACGACGGCGGTCCGGCATGAGCGACACCCGCGCCCGCCTGCCGTACGGCAGCTGGCCCTCCCCCATCGCCGCGGAGGACGCCGCCCGCGGCGACGCCCTCCTGGAGTGGACCGGGTTTCTCGGCCAGGACGTGTGCTGGACCGAGGTCCTGCCGGAGGACGGCGGCCGCGGCGGGCTGATGCGCCGCCACGCCGACGGCAGCATCCGCGAGGTGCTGCCGCCCGGCTGGGACGTGCGGACCCGGGTCATCGAGTACGGCGGGCGGCCCTGGCTCCCGCTCGGCGACCGCGCCGAGGACGGTGTCGTCTTCACCCACGGCCCCGACCAGCGCGTCCACCGCTGGCAGCCCGGCGGCGGCGACCCGGTCCCGCTCAGCCCGACCGGCGACTGGCCCGGGCAGCTGCGGTACGCGGACTTCGCGGTCCGCGGCGACGAGGTCTGGTGCCTGCGCGAGACCGTCGCCGACACCACCGCCCGCACCGCCCGCCGCCATCTGGTGGCGCTGCCCCTCGACGGCTCGGCGGCCGACGACCCCTCGCGGGTCCGCGAACTGGCCGCGACCCACCACTTCATGACCGGGCCGCGGATCGAACCCGGCGGCGACCGGGTGGCCTGGCTCGGCTGGGACCACCCGTCGATGCCCTGGGACGCCACGCACCTGATGGTCGCCGACATCCGGCCGGACGGGCGCCTCGGCCAGTCCGTGCCGCTCATGGGCGGCGCGCACGAGGCCGTCACCCAGGCCGACTGGGCCACCGACGGCTCGGGCACCCTCTACGCGGTCAGCGACCCGGACGGCTGGTGGAACGTGTACGCCGTCGAGCGCGACGGTCTGCCCCGCAACATATGCCCGCGCCGCGAGGAGTTCGGCGAGGCCCTGTGGCGGATCGGGCTGCGCTGGTGCCTGCCGCTGCTCGACGGCACCCTGGCCGTGATCCACGGGGTCGGCGAACGCCGTCTCGGGATCCTCGCCCCCGACGGGAAGCTCACCGACTTCGCCGACGGCGCCACCGAATGGCACTACCCGGCCACCGACGGCCGCCGCGTCGCCGCGGTCTCCTCCTCGCCCGGCCGGCGCCGCGCCGTCGTCCTCGCCGACCCGGCCACCGGCACGGTCGAGACCGTCCGGGCCCCCAGCGGCCGGGCCGCCGCCGACCGGTACGCGGCCACCCCGCACCGGCGGACCTACACCGACGCCGACGGCGAGCCCGTGCACGCATACGTCCACCCGCCGCACCACCCGGAGTACGCCGGCCCCGAGGGCGAGGCGGCGCCGTGGCTGGTCTTCGTGCACGGCGGCCCCACCAGCCGTACCCACCTGGCGCTCAACCAGGAGATCGCCTACTTCACCAGCCGCGGCATCGGCGTGGTCGACGTCCAGTACGGCGGCTCCACCGGCTACGGCCGCGCCTACCGGGAACGGCTGCGGCACCGCTGGGGCCTGACCGACGTGGCCGACTGCGCCACCGTCGTCCGCGGCCTGATCGCCGACGGCCTCGCCGACCCCGAGCGCGTCGCCATCCGCGGCGGCAGCGCCGGCGGCTGGACCGCCGTGGCCGCCATCGCCGCGGACCCGGAGCTCTACCGGGCGGCCGGCGTCTACTACCCGGTCCTCGACCCGGAGAGCTGGCGCGACGAGACCCACGACTTCGAGTCCCGCTACCTGGACGGCCTGATCGGCCCCTGGCCGGCCGCCGCCGACCGGTACGCGGCGCAGTCGCCGCTGGCCGCCGCCGACCGCATCCGCACCCCGTTCGTCCTGCTCCAGGGCCTGGACGACACCGTGTGCCCGCCGGCCCAGGCCGAACGACTGCTGCACCGCGTCACCGACCCCCGGGCCAGGCACACCTACCTCACCTTCGCGGGAGAGGGCCACGGCTTCCGGGGCGCGACCACCGTCGCCGACTCGCTCCGGGCCGAACTACGGCTGTACGCGCAGGCGCTGGGCTTCACGCCCGCCGGCTGACCCCGCCGTACCGCATCAGAGTCATCCGAACGCAAAGAGAGACCCATGCCCATGGCCATGCTTCACACGCTGGAGAAGACCGCCCCGACCGCCCCGGCCGACCCCTTCGAGCAACTGAACTTCGACCGGCTCGCCCCCCACGTGCGCAAGGAACTCCGCGCCCTGCGCACGCTCGACAACCACCACGGCCCGCTCGCGATCCTCTTCGAGTACGCCCTGATCGCCGCCTGCGTGACCCTGTGCGTCGCGGTCTCCTGGTGGTTCTATCCGCTCGCGCTCGTCGTCCTCGGATCCGTCCAGCGGTTCCTCGCCCACTTCCTGCACGAGTCCAGCCACAAGGTGCTCGCCCGGAACAAGACCCTGAACCTGGTCGGCGGATCCATCCTCTCCGGCTACCTCGTCTGCCACCTGTACGGGCCCTACCGCTCCTCCCACGTCGGCAACCACCACCGCAACCTCGGCGACGAGGGCAACGACCCCGACTACGCCTTCCACATCGAGTGCGGTCTGTACGACACCGAGCGCTCCGACCGGCACTTCTTCCTCAAGGAGGTCATCGCCTCCGCGCTCGGCCTGCGCACCTTCGGCTACCTCGGCTACATCGCCCGGGAGCGGGTGTTCTGCGACAGCTCACGGATCACCGTGTCCGTACCCGTCCCGCTCCGCACCGAGCAGGCCGTCTTCGTCGCCCAGTGGACCGCGATCTTCGGCGTCTGCGCCTGGTTCGGCGTCCTGCCCGAGCTGCTGCTGTTCTGGTTCGTCCCGCTGTTCACCACCAACGTCGCCATCGGCTGGCTGGCCGAACTGTCCGAGCACTACCCGATGCCGGAGGCCGAGCACAAGCAGGTGCTGCTCACCCGCAACCGTCACGGCGTCTTCCTGGAGCGGTTCCTGATCAGCCGTCACAACGACCGCTACCACCTGGTGCACCACATGAACGCGGGCATCCCGTTCTGGAACCTCGGCCGCGCCCACCGGGTGCTGCTCGGCGACCCCGGCTATGCCGCCTGGGACGGCCTGTGGGCGGGCGCCTTCACCCGGCCCCGGTCCCGCCGCGACAAGGAGACCGTGCTCAGCTACGCGGCCAAGTACCGCGCCTGGCGGCAGTCCGGCGGCGACCCGGCCGCGGCCGGCCCCAGCTTCGCCCAGCTCATGATGCTCGCCCGGCGCACGGGCACCCCGCTCCCCGCACCTACCGCCAAGAAGGCCGAGGTCCTGTCATGAAGACCGCCCAGCCCCAGGAGAAGTCCCAGCGCGCCCTGTACGAGGCGGCCTCCCAGGGGCTCCGCATGCTCGCCGCCGACCCGCGCTGCCGCGAGGCCTTCACCGTCCCCGGCTCCCTGCTCCAGGACCTCGCCTCGCCGGCCGCCCGCCGCTACGTCCTGGCCGCCGGACGCGACGAGTTCCTCGTCCATCTCAAGGTCCTGCGGGACAAGGCGTACCGCATCGCCGTCGAGTTCGTCGGCGAGGAGAACGACGACCCGGCCGACGTCGAGCGGGTCGTGGACGAGTACCTCGCCGTGCTCGCCGAGGAGCCGCTGCCCGGGCAGCTCGGCTTCGACCTGTCCAACCTGGGCCTGGCCGTCTCGCGCGAGCTCGCCGAGCGGAACACCGCCCGCATCACCCGGGCCGCCGCCGGCCGCGGCGCCGAGGTCGTGCTCAGCATGGAGCGGGCCCCCGCCGTCGACGGCGTCCTCGGCGCCTACCGCGACCTCGCCGCCGACCACCCCAACCTCGGCGTCACGCTCCAGGCCTACCTCCACCGCACCCCGTCCGACCTCGACAGCATCCCGCTGGAGGGACGGAAGATCCGCCTCGTCAAGGGCGCCTTCAGCGCCCCGGCCGACATCGCGCTCGGCCGCGGCCCGGCCCTGGACGAGCGCTACCTCGGCCTCGCCGCCGAACTCGTCGACCGGGGCGCGCGGTTGAGCCTCGCCACCCAGGACGCCACCGTGCTCGCCGCCGCCCGGGACCGCGGACTCCTCGACCGCGTGGACGAGATCGAGATGCTGCACGGCGTTCGGCCCGCCCTGCTGCGCCAGTACCGGGAGCTGGGCCACGCCTGCCGGATCTACGCCACCTACGGCGAGAACTGGTGGCTGCACCTGCTGCACCGGCTCGCCGAGCACCCGCCGATGGTGCTCACCGCGCTCGCGGACATCGCCGAACGCCACCTGGACGGCCGCCACGCCGTCGGCGCCCATTACTGACCGCTCCGACGGCCCGGCCGGGCCTCGAGGAAGCACGGAAGAGAGAGAAACCATGGCGAACCCCGTCACCGACCACGCCGTCACCGACCGGCTCCTCCACCTGAACACCGCCGGTGCCGGCCTCGTCCCCGCCGAGGTGCGCCGGACCATGGCCGAGGTCCTCGACCGCGAGGCGACGTACGGCTGTTACGAGACGGAGCTCCACTACGACGGCATCGTCAACGGCGAGGTGTACCGGCGGCTCGCCCGGGTCCTGTCCGCCCCGGTAGCGGACCTGGCCCTGTTCGACAGCGCCACCCGCGCCTGGTGCTCCGTCGTCCCGCGGCTGCCGCTCGGCCCGGCCGACCGGGTCTGGGTCACCCCGTACGAGTACGCGGGCAACCTCATCTCCCTGTTCCGGCTGCGCGACCGCACCGGCTGCCGCATCGAGGTCGTCCCCACCCTGCCCGGCGGCGACCTCGACCTGGAGTGGATGGCCCGCAACATCGCCGACGACGTGGCCCTGGTCTCCGTCACCCACATCCCGTCCGGCTGCGGCATCGTCAACCCGGTCGAGGAGATCGGCCGCATCCTCGCCCCGTACCGCTGCTTCTACGCGGTCGACGCCTGCCAGTCCGTCGGACAGGTCCCGGTCAGCGTGGAACGGATCGGCTGCCAGCTCCTGACCGGCGCCGGCCGCAAGTTCCTGCGCGGCCCCCGCGGCACCGCCTTCGCGTACGTCGCCCCGGAGCTGCGCGCCGCGCTCGTCCCCGACTTCCACGACCTGCACGTGGCCCACGTCGACTCGGCGAGCGGCTACCGCGTCGACGACACCAGCGCCCGCACCCTGGAGCTCGCCGAACGCTCCACGGCCGCCTTCGCCGGCTTCGACACCGCGCTCACCCTCTTCGAGGAGGGCACGCCCTTCGACCACAAGGAGGTCTTCGAAGCCCTGCGCGCCACCGTGGCCGGGATCCCGGGCATCGAGCCGATCACCCCCGGCACCGAGCAGTCGGGCATCGTCTCCTTCCGGCACGAGCGGATCTCCGCCGAGGCGATCCGGGACGGCCTCGCCGCGCACCGGATCAACGTCTGGCGCATCGTCGGCCACCACACCCCCCTGTACATGGCCGAGCGGGGCGTGGAGACCGCCGTACGCGCCTCCGTGCACTACTACAACACCGCCGAGGAGATGGAGCGGTTCGGGCGCGCGCTGCGCGAGGTTGTCGGAGCCGCCGCGTGACCGCCGACCGGGACACGGACGAGGTCCTGCACGCGAGGGTGGCCCACTGGGCGGCGGTCACCCCCGACGCCACCGCCGTCGTCCACGGCGAGCGGCGGATCGGGTACGCGGAGCTCGACCGGGCCGCCGACACCTGGGCCGCCGCCCTGCGCGAGCGCGGAGTCGGACCGGGCGACCTCGTCCCGGTGCTG
Organism: Streptomyces sp. NPDC049627; assembly: GCF_044465645.1. Lineage (NCBI taxonomy): Bacteria > Bacillati > Actinomycetota > Actinomycetes > Kitasatosporales > Streptomycetaceae > Streptomyces > Streptomyces sp. NPDC049627. Next base: position 438,317 of record NZ_JBITLW010000005.1, read on the forward strand.
CTCCCCCGCGGCGTCGAGCTGGTCACGGCGATCCTGGCGGTGCTCAAACGCGGCGCGGCCTACGCCCTGATGGACGCCGCCTGGCCCGACCGGCGCCTCGCGGAGGTGATCGGCCGCCTCGACGCCGCCCTGGTCGTCGCGGCAGCACCGGAGAGCGGACGGATCGCCGACGCGGAGGTCTGGTCCCCGCCGACGACGGACGAGGGCCTGACGGCGAGGCACATACCCACCGAGGTCACCGGCACGGCCGCCGCCTGCGTCTTCTTCACCTCCGGGACCACGGGCCGCCCCAAGGGCGTACTCAGCCCGCACCGCGCCACGGCGCGCCTGGTCCGCCGCGACACCTTCGCCTCCTTCGGGCCGGGCACGGTGGTCCCGCTGGCCGCGGCGCTCCCCTGGGACGCGTTCTCGCTCGAACTGTGGACCGCGCTCCTCAGCGGCGGCACGTCGGTCGTCGTCGACGAGCCCTATCTGACCGGCCCGGGCCTCCGGGAGGCGGTCCACCGGGCCGGCGCCGACACCGTCTGGCTGACCGCGGCCCTCTTCAACATGATCGTCGACGAGGACCTCGACGCCTTCACCGGTCTCGGCCAGGTGATGACGGGCGGCGAGCGCCTCTCCGTACCGCATGTACGCCGGTTCCTGCGCCGCCACCCCGGCATCGCGCTGATCAACGGCTACGGGCCGGTGGAGAGCACCGTGTTCGCCACCATCCACCGCGTCACCGAGGCCGACTGCGACCTCCCCGGAGGCATCCCGGTCGGCCGCCCCGTCCCGGGCACCGGGATCCACCTGGTCGACGGCGAGATCTGCGTGTCCGGCGACGGCCTGGCGCTCGGCTACCTCGGGGAGCCGGAACTCACCGCGGAGAAGTTCCCGACGCTGCCGATCGACGGCCGGGCGGTACGGGTCTACCGCACCGGCGACCTCGGCCATCTGGACGAGGACGGCGTCCTGCACTACCGGGGCAGGGCCGACCGGCAGGTGAAGATCCGCGGGCACCGGGTCGAACCGGCCGAGGTGGAGCGGCAGATCGAATCGCTCCTGCCCGCCGTACGCGGCTGCCGGGTGGTGGCACGCCGGGACGAATCCGGCACGGTCCTCGGCCTGCTTGCCTTCTGCGTCCCGGTGAGGCCGGACGACCCGCTGACCGGCGCGGAGGAAGTCCTCCACGAGGCCCTCGTGTCGTACCACCGCCCCGAGGCGCTGGTCACGGTGACGGCCTTCCCGGTCACAGCCAACGGAAAGCTGGACGAACGGGCCTTGCTGGCCCTGGCCCCGAACACCGGGCCGGTGACGCCCCGGCCCGCCATGTCCGCCGGGTCCGCCGCCACGGATGACGAGGCCCCGCCCCAGGTGGCCCTCGCGGCCGCCTTCTTCGGCAGTGTGCTCGGCGACACCGGCCCGGCGCCCCGCGACGTACCGTTCACGGAACTCGGCGGCAGCTCGCTGGACGTCGGCCGGGTCTGCGCCCGGCTTTCGTCCGAGCTCGGCCGCCCGGTCCCGGTCTCCGCCCTCTACACGCACCGGACGGCGCGCGCCCTGGGCGAGTGGCTGGCCGCGACGGCTCAGGAGCCGACCGAGCCGGTGACCGTCATGGCGGACGAAGGAGACATCCCTCTGACCCCCATGCAGACGGGCTATCTGACGAACCATCTCCTCGACCCGGACAACCTCTCGGCCCACTGCCTGCTCCTCTTCCGGATCGAGGGCGACCTGGACCTGGACGCGCTCGACGCCGCCGTCGAGGCGGTCCACGAGCGGCACGAGGTGCTGCGTTCGGCGTATCTGCCGACGCCGGACCCGGTCGCCCGGCCCGGGGACCACCCGGCGCCCGTCCTGGAGGTCCTGGACCCGGTGCCGGACGCCGAGACGGCGGTCGACGTCCTGCGCGAGACCCTGGGCGCCCCGCTCGAACTCGCCGAGGGCGAGACCTGGCGCACCGCGCTGGTCCCTCTGGTGGCCGAAGAGCGCACGGACGCCGCGCCCGCCTGGGTGTTCGCCTGCGTCGTCCACCACATCGCCTTCGACGGCTGGTCGGAGTCGGTCCTGACGACCGACCTGGCCGCCGCCTACGGCACCGCCCGCCGCGGCGCCCGCCCCCTGCTGCCCCCGGCGCCGACCATGGCCGAGACCGCCCGGTCACGCGCGGCACGACTCGCGGGAGCGGACGTGGAACGCCAACTGGCCGACCGTACGGAGGACCTGCGGGACCTCCCCGACCTCACCTGGCCCACGCCACCCCTTTACGACCCCACGGCGGGGTCCGCCCAGCGCATCGAAACCCTCCTCGCCCCGGACGCGGCCGCCCGCCTGGACACGGCGGCCCGGCGGGCCGGCACCACGCGCTACGCGGTGCTCCTCGCCCTGTACGGCCAGGTAGTGGCCGGGCTGACCGGGCAGCGGGACTTCGCGGTGGGCGTGCCGGTGGCTCAGCGCCACGACCTGGCCCTGGAGGACGCGGTCGGCTGCCACATCGACATGGCCTGCCTCCGCTTGCGCGGCGAGGTCCTCGACGTCGATGAGGACGGTGACGCTGACGGCGGCCAGGCGGCCTTCGAGGCGGCAGGCCGGATCCTGAGCCGGGCGTTCGCCGCGCAGGACGTCTCCTTCCACGACCTGGTCCGCGCGCTGAACCCGCCGCGCTCGGGCCGCCCCCCGCTCTTCCAGACGCTGCTGGTCCTCCAGGACAACACCACACCGACCCTCCCGCTGGACGCGCTGGCCTCGGAACTGATCCGCCCGCCCTACCTGGACATCCCGCTGGAGGTGCAGACGGAGTTGTGGCCGCTGCCCGACGGCAGGCTGCGCCTCACGGTCAACCACCGCCCGGACGCGGTGCCGCCGCACACGGCCCGAGAACTGGCGAAACGCCTGGCCGACGCCGTACACACCCTGCCGCTCCCGGCGACACACCAGTAAGGACGAACCGTCAGATGACCATGACCATGACCGCCACGGCTCCCGAGACCGCCGTAAGCCTGGTGGACCCCGAGCTGTACGCCACGGGCGACCCGTACCCCGTCTGGCGCTGGATGCGGGACCACGATCCCGTACGCCGGCACGAGGCCACGGAGTACCCGGCCTTCTGGTCGGTGACCCGGTACGACGACATCCGTACGGTCTACAACGACGCCCGTGTCTTCAGCTCGGCCCAGGGAATCCTGCTGCGCCCGCTGGCCCACGGCAAGGACCCGGGCGGCGGCCGCACCCTGGCGCTCACCGACCCACCGCGGCACAAGGCGCTGCGCTCACTGGTCGCGAACTGGTTCACCACCCGCTCGGTGCGCGCGCTGGAGGACGCCATGCGGGGCGCGGTGCGCGACGTGGTGGCGCGGGCGGCCGGCCTCGGGGAGTGCGACTTCGTCACGGACGTGGCCGCCCGGCTCCCTCTGTACGTCATCTGCCGCCTGATGGGCGTGCCGGCGCACGAGCAGGAGATGCTCTTCGCCCTCACCAGCCGGGCCTTCGGCGCGGGCGACCCGGAGACCCGGAGCATCGCCCACCAGGAGATCATGGGCTACTTCGTCGAGCTCATGTACCGGCGCATGGACGAGCCCGCCGACGATCTGGTGAGCGCCCTCGTCAACGGCGAGGTGGACGGCGAGCTGCTCTCCGAGGAGGACATCCTCCTCAACTGCGACAACCTGCTGGTCGGCGGCACGGAGAACGTCCGCCTGGCCGTCTCGGGCGGCATGAAGACCTTCCTGGACCGCCCCGGGGACTGGGAGCGCCTGCGGGCCGACCGGTCGTTGATGCCGACGGCGGTCGAGGAGGTGCTGCGCTGGACCTCCAGCGCCACCCACATCATGCGCACGGTCACCGAGCCCGTGACTCTGGGCGACCGCCTCCTGGACGCGGGCGACCGGGTCGTGCTCTGGACGCCGTCGGCCAACCGGGACGAGCGCTACTTCACGGACCCGGACGTCTTCGACATCACCCGGCGCCCCAACCGCCACCTCGCCCTCGGCGCCGGCGAGCACTTCTGCCTGGGCGCGATGATGACCCGCACCGAGATGCGCATCCTCTTCGACGAGCTCCTCGACTCCGTCCGCTCCATCGAGCAGACCGCCCCCGAGATCCCGATCCGCTCGATCGTGGTGAACGGCCTGGAGAGCCTCCCGGTAAGGATCTCCCCCGCATGAACCTCTACATCCTGACGACCCTCACCCCCCGCACTCCTCCACTCCGCCTCCGCCTGACCCCCTGGCGCCGCCTCTCCGACCGCCCACCCACCACCCCCACCCCCGAAGACCGCCCGCCCGCTCCACCCAAGGCCGGCCCGCCCCGCCCCTGAATCACGACAAATCCGCGCCGAGGCTCTGCAGGGTGGGTAGGGGCGGCTGCGGTCGCGCAGAGGCCGGATGCGGCCGGAAGCATGCGCCGCCACCGCCGTACGTCAGCGGCTGGCGGCCATGTTGTTCCAGCGCCCCTCGGCCGCATGGAGATCTGCCGCGTTGTCCGTGACCAGTTCTGCGCAGCAGGCACTGAGGGAGAAACGGCCGCTCGGAACACCCGCAGCCGGCGTTTCCGCAACGCCCCTCCAAACCGCGTTCCCGCGGGCCAGAACGTTCCTGCACGGGTAACCACTGGTGGGGCGGGTGGGACTCGAACCCACGGCCGACGGATTATGAGTCCGCTGCTCTAACCGGCTGAGCTACCGCCCCATAGCGGCGTGTCGCGTACAAGTGTGCGCGCCGTCTGCCGCAGCATAGCCGCTCATACGATCTCCTGCTTCGTATGGTCGACTTCGCATGCCCTGAAGGACTCCGCCACGACCTGCACGGTTCCCGCGACAGGGAGTCAGACATGAAAAAGGACCCCTACGGGGTCCTCGTTCAGCATGCTCCCCCGACTGGACTCGAACCAGTAACCTGCCGGTTAACAGCCGGCTGCTCTGCCAATTGAGCTACGGAGGACCGAGCTCCCCCGACTGGACTCGAACCAGTAACCTGCCGGTTAACAGCCGGCTGCTCTGCCAATTGAGCTACGGAGGAATGCCTCGTTGCATCGAACGTACCTACCTGGGTATTCGCCAGGGGGCGTGCGCTCGCTGCGACACATACATTAGCGCAAGCAGGGGGGTGCTCCGCCAATCGGTTCCCCCCGGCGCCGACGCCGCACCAGGGACCTACGCAAGGGAAGGGTGGCCGCCATGCGCTACCGGATCACGTTCGTGATCGGACTCGCCGTCGGTTACGTCCTCGGGACACGCGCCGGACGCGAGCGCTACGAGCAGCTGAAGAAGACGGCCCGGGAGATCTCGCAGAACCCCGCCGTCCGCAACACCGCGGAGTCGGCGGCCCAGCAGAGCCGCCACTTCGCGGGCAAGGCCTACCACACGGTCAGCGACAAGGTCAGCGACCGGGTCCCCGCCGCGGTGGCCGACCGAGTCCGCTCCCTCCGCGAACGCAGCGCCCACAACGGCGGCGCAGAGGACGACTGGGGTACCAGCAATACATAGTTCTTCGATCGTGAGCGGCCCCTTCGGGGCGCCGGGGCACTGCCACACCCCAGGGGGCGCGGGGAACTGCGCGCTCAACCACACACAACCCGCACCCGCCGACCGACAAGTCGCCCCACGACGAGTAGGCGCCCACGGCCCGAGCAAGCGCAGCGCTGCGGCACAATTTGGGCCATGGGGATAGTCGCCGGGTTGGACAGTTCGCCCGATTTCACTCGCATCGTCGTCTGCGACACGGACACAGGCGCCGTGCTCAGGCAGGGGTACGCCCCGCACCCGGTGGAATCGCCGGACGGCACCGCGCGCCCCTCCGACGTCGACCCGCAGGCCTGGCTGCTCTCCCTCGGTGAGGCGGCCGGCGGCGGGCTCCTCGAAGGCGTGCAGGCCATCGGCGTGTCGGCGCAGCAGAACGCGGTGGTTCCGCTCGACGCCCAGGGCAACACCGTGCGCCCCGCGATGGTCGGCGGCGACAAGCGCGCGCAGGTCGCGGCGGCCGACCTGATCGACGCGCTGGGCGGACGCGAGGCGTGGGCGCAGGCCGTGGGGTGTGTGCCGCAGGCCGCGCAGCCGGTGACCAAGTTGCGCTGGCTCGCCAGGACCGAGCCGGAGAACGCGGTGCGGGCCGCCGTCCTCATGCAGGCGCACGACTGGCTGGTGTGGCAGCTGCTCGGCCGGCCCGTGAGAAGGACCACAGACCGGGGCGGTGCCTCCGGCACCGGCTACTGGTCGGCGGCCACCGGCGCCTACCGCAGCGACCTCGTCGAGCTGGCGCTCGGCCACCAGGCCATGCTGCCCGAGGTGATCGGGCCGGCGGAGGCGGCCGGTACGACCCCCGAGGGGCTCCTCATCTCCGCGGGGACCGGCGAGACCATGGCCGCCGCGTTCGGGCTCGGCATCGGGCTCGGCGACGCCGTCGTGTCGCTCGGCGCGTCCGGGTCCGTGATGGCCGTCCATCCCGAGGCGCTCGTCGACAGCAGCGGGATGATCACCTCCCTGGCCGACGCGACCGGCATGCACCTCCCGGTCGTCACCACCCTCAACGCCGTACGCACCCTGCGCGGCACCGCCGAGCTGCTCGGCATGCCCGACCTGGAGAGCCTGTCCGACCTGGCGATGAAGTCGACGCCGGGGGCCCACGGCCTCGTACTCCTCCCCTATTTGGAGGGTGAGCGGACGCCGAACCTGCCGCACACCGCCGGGACGCTGGCCGGCCTGAGGCGGGAGTCGATGAAGGCGGAGCATCTGGCGCGGGCCGCGTTCGAGGGGATGCTGTGCGGGCTCGCGGACGCGCTGGACGTGCTGCGCGGGCGGGGCGTCGAGGTGCGGCGGATCTTCCTGCTGGGGGCGGCCGCCGAGCTGCCCGCCGTGCAGGCGGCGGCGCCCGCGCTGTTCGGGACGCAGGTCGTCGTGCCGCAGCCCGCCGACTACGCGGCGATCGGCGCCGCCCGGCAGGCCGCCTGGGCGCTCGGGGTGTCGCAGGGCGCACTCGACCCGCGCACCCCGCCGGTCTGGCAGGGCGCCGCCGCGCAGGTCCTGGAGCCCGGCGAGGAGCTGGCCGTGGGGCAGGCGGTGCGGCAGCAGTTCGTGTCGGTGCGGGAGCAGACGCATCCGGGGGCGTTCCGGCCGTAGCGGAAGGTAAGAGACCGGTAGGAGACGTACCCGTAAGGCCGTACGGAGCCGCGCTGACGGCTTAATCGGTTGAGGTAACGCGGGTGGAGTGTTCGACGATAGGGGCCAGGGGCAACCACCCCCATCGACGACTCCGCCGACTCCGAGAGAAGCAGCGTGCTCATACGACTTCTGCGGGCCCACCTCCGTCCGTACCGAAAACCCATCGCGTGGCTGGTGCTGCTGCAGTTCCTGCAGACCTGCGCCACGCTCTACCTGCCCACGCTGAACGCGGACATCATCGACACCGGCGTCGTCAACGGCGACACCGGCTACATCCTCAGTTACGGCGCCCTGATGATCGGCATCTCGCTGGCACAGGTCGTGTGCAACATCGGGGCCGTGTACTTCGGAGCGCGGACCGCCGCGGCGCTGGGCCGGGACGTACGGGCGGCCGTCTTCGACCGGGTGCAGTCCTTCTCGGCGCGGGAGGTCGGGCACTTCGGCGCGCCCTCGCTGATCACGCGTACGACGAACGACGTCCAGCAGGTGCAGATGCTGGCCCTGATGACGTTCACGCTGATGGTGTCGGCGCCCATCATGTGCGTGGGCGGCATCGTGCTGGCCCTCGGCCTGGACGTGCCGCTGTCCGGGGTGCTGGTCGCGGTCGTACCCGTGCTGGGCATCAGCGTGACCTTGATCGTACGGCGGCTGCGGCCGCTGTTCCGGAAGATGCAGGTGCGCCTCGACACGGTGAACCGGGTGCTGCGCGAGCAGATCACCGGCAACCGGGTGATCCGCGCCTTCGTGCGCGACGAGTACGAGCAGCACCGCTTCAAGAAGGCCAACGTCGAGCTCACCGAGATGGCGATGGGCACCGGCAAGCTGCTCGCGCTGATGTTCCCGATCGTCATGACGGTGGTGAACCTGTCGTCGATCGCGGTGGTGTGGTTCGGTGCCCACCGGATCGACAGCGGCGGGATGCAGATCGGTGACCTGACCGCGTTCCTCGCCTATCTCATGCAGATCGTGATGTCCGTGATGATGGCCACCTTCATGTTCATGATGGTGCCGCGCGCCGAGGTGTGTGCCGAGCGCATCCAGGAGGTCCTGGAGACGGAGTCGAGTGTCGTGCCGCCGAAGGCGCCGGTGCGCGAGCTGCGCCGGCACGGTCATCTGGAGATCCGGGGCGCCGGCTTCCGCTATCCGGGTGCCGAGGAGCCGGTGCTGAAGGCGATCGACCTGGTCGCGCAGCCGGGTGAGACGACGGCCGTCATCGGCTCGACGGGCAGCGGCAAGTCGACCCTGCTGGGGCTGGTGCCCCGGCTGTTCGACGCGACCGACGGCCAGGTGCTGGTGGACGGGGAGGACGTGGCGACCCTCGATCCGCAGCTGCTGGCGCAGACCGTCGGGCTGGTGCCGCAGAAGCCGTATCTGTTCGCCGGGACGGTGGCGACCAACCTTCGCTACGGCAACCCGGACGCGACGGACGAGGAGCTGTGGCACGCGCTGGAGGTGGCGCAGGCCAAGGAGTTCGTCGAGCGGCTGGAGGGCGGGCTGAACGCGCCCATCGCGCAGGGCGGCACGAATGTGTCAGGCGGTCAGCGGCAGCGGCTGGCGATCGCCCGCACCCTCGTGCAGCGCCCGGAGATCTATCTCTTCGACGACTCCTTCTCCGCGCTCGACTACGCGACGGACGCGGCGCTGCGTACGGCGCTGGCCCGGGAGACCGCCGAGGCGACCGTCGTCATCGTCGCCCAGCGTGTGGCGACCATCCGGGACGCCGACCGGATCGTCGTGCTCGACGAGGGACGGGTCGTCGGCACGGGCCGGCACCACGAGCTCATGGCGGACAACGAGACGTACCGGGAGATCGTGCTCTCCCAGCTGACGGAAGCGGAGGCTGCCTGATGGCCGGGCCGATGGGGCGGATGATGGCCGGCGGCGGCCCGGACCAGCGCTCGCTGGACTTCAAGGTGTCGGGCAGGCGGCTCGTCGCACAGTTCAAGCCGGAGCGGCTCACGATCTACGCGCTGCTGTTCTGCGTGGTCGTGAGCGTGGGCCTGTCGGTCGCCGGGCCGAAGATCCTCGGTGAGGCCACCGACCTGGTCTTCGCCGGCATCGTCGGGCGGCAGTTCGACTCGGGGATGAGCAAGGAACAGATCCTCGCGGGCATGCGCGAGCGGGGCGACAGCGAGATCGCCGACATGCTGCGCAGCACCGACTTCACGCCCGGCCAGGGCATCGACTTCGATGCCGTGGGGAACGTACTGCTGCTGGCGCTCGCCGTGTTCCTCGTCGCCGGTCTGCTGATGGCGGTGGCGACGCGGCTGGTGAACCGGGCCGTGAACCGCACCATGTTCCGGATGCGCGAGGACGTGCAGGTGAAGCTGTCCCGGCTGCCGCTGTCGTACTTCGACAAGAGGCAGCGCGGCGAGGTGCTGTCCCGGGCGACGAACGACATCGACAACATCGGGCAGACGCTCCAGCAGTCGATGGGGCAGCTCATCAACTCGGTGCTCACCATCATCGGCGTGCTGGTGATGATGTTCTGGGTGTCGTGGCTGCTGGCGCTGGTCGCGCTGGTGACCGTGCCGCTGTCGTTCTTCGTCGCCACGCGCGTGGGCAAGCGGTCGCAGCCGCACTTCGTGCAGCAGTGGCGCTCGACCGGCAAGCTCAACGCGCATGTCGAGGAGATGTACACCGGGCACACGCTGGTGAAGGTGTTCGGGCGCCAGGAGGAGTCGGCCGAGCAGTTCGCCGAGCAGAACGAGGCGCTGTACGAGGCCGGGTTCAAGGCGCAGTTCAACAGCGGGATCATGCAGCCGCTGATGCTGTTCGTGTCGAACATCAACTATGTGCTGGTCGCGGTGGTCGGCGGTCTGCGCGTCGCGTCCGGCTCGCTGTCCATCGGTGATGTGCAGGCCTTCATCCAGTACTCGCGGCAGTTCTCGATGCCGCTGACGCAGGTCGCGTCGATGGCGAACCTCGTGCAGTCGGGTGTCGCCTCGGCGGAGCGGGTCTTCGAGCTGCTGGACGCGGAGGAGCAGGACGCCGATCCGGTGCCGGGTGTGCGGCCGGAGGAGCTGCGGGGGCGGGTGGCACTGGAGGGGGTGTCCTTCCGGTACGACCCCGACAAGCCGCTGATCGAGGACCTGTCGCTGACGGTGGAACCCGGGCACACGGTCGCGATCGTCGGGCCGACGGGCGCCGGCAAGACGACGCTGGTGAACCTGCTGATGCGGTTCTACGACGTGTCGGCCGGCCGCATCACGCTCGACGGCGTCGACATCTCCCGTATGTCCCGGGACGAACTGCGGGCCGGGATCGGGATGGTGCTGCAGGACACCTGGCTGTTCGGCGGCACGATCGCGGAGAACATCGCGTACGGGGCGTCCAGGGACGTGACCCGGGGGGAGATCGAGGAGGCGGCGCGGGCGGCGCACGCGGACCGCTTCATCCGCACGCTCCCCGACGGGTACGACACGGTGATCGACGACGAGGGGTCGGGGGTCAGCGCGGGCGAGAAGCAGCTGATCACGATCGCGCGGGCGTTCCTGTCCGACCCGGTGATCCTGGTGCTGGACGAGGCGACCTCGTCGGTCGACACCCGCACCGAGGTGCTGATCCAGAAGGCCATGGCGAAGCTGGCGCACGGACGCACGTCCTTCGTCATCGCACACCGGCTGTCGACCATCCGGGACGCGGACACCATCCTCGTCATGGAGAACGGGTCGATCGTCGAACAGGGCGCGCACAGCGAGCTGCTGGCGGCCGACGGGGCGTATGCGCGGTTGTACAAGGCGCAGTTCGCTCAGGCGGTGGCCGAGGTGGATTGAGGCGCGTTGGGGGTGCCACGTGGGGTCGTGGGGCGGCTGCGGGCCGGTGGGGGTTTGTCGCGCAGTTCCCCGCGCCCCTCAGGTACGTGCAGCTGACGCCCCTTTAGGGGCGCGGGGAACTGCGCGATCAGCCCCTACCGGCCCGCAGACGGCATCAATCCAGATAGCCCCTCAGCTGATCCGCAAAGGCGTGGTCCCTCAGCTTGTTCAACGTCTTCGACTCGATCTGCCGGATCCGCTCCCGCGTCACGCCGAAGATGCGGCCTATCTCCTCCAGCGTGCGCGGGCGGCCGTCCGCCAAGCCGTACCGCAGCTGGACCACCTTGCGTTCACGTTCGCCGAGTGTGGAGAGGACCGCCTCGAGGTGCTCCTTGAGCAGCAGGAACGCCGCCGACTCGACCGGCGATGTCGCGTCGCCGTCCTCGATGAGGTCGCCGAGGGCGACGTCGTCCTCCTCGCCGACGGGGGCATGCAGCGACACCGGCTCCTGGGCCAGGCGCAGGACCTCGCTGACGCGTTCGGGCGGGAGGTCGAGGTGGGCGGCGACCTCCTCGGGGGTCGGCTCGTAGCCGCGTTCCTGCAGCATGCGGCGCTGGACGCGGACGACCCGGTTGATCAGCTCGACGACGTGGACCGGCACCCGGATGGTGCGGGCCTGGTCGGCGAGGGCGCGGGACATGGCCTGGCGGATCCACCAGGTGGCGTACGTCGAGAACTTGTAGCCGCGGGCGTAGTCGAACTTCTCGACGGCCCTGATGAGACCGAGGTTTCCCTCCTGGACGAGGTCGAGCATGGTGAGCCCGCGGCCGACGTAGCGTTTCGCGACGGAGACCACCAGGCGCAGGTTCGCCTCGATCAGGCGGCGCTTGGCCATCCGGCCCATGACGACCAGGCGGTCCAGGTCGAGGGCGAGGCGGCTGTCCAGGTCGCGGGTGTTGCTGAGCTTCTCCTCGGCGAACAGGCCCGCCTCGACGCGGCGGGCGAGTTCGACCTCCTCGGCCGCGGTGAGCAGGGGGATGCGGCCGATCTCCCGCAGGTACTGGCGGAAGAGGTCCGAGGAGGGACCGCTGGTGTCGGCGCGTCCGCGCGTCGGCAGCGGTGCTTCCACCGGCTCGGCGGCGTCGGCGCCGTCCGCGCCGTCCAGCGCCTCGGCGGGCGGTTCCGCCGGCTCGGCCGGCGCGTCCGGTTCCGCCTCGGGGTGGTGCGCGACACGGCTCTGCGGCGGCACCGCGACGAGAACGTCGGCGTCCGAAGCCGTGTCGTCCGTACTGCTGTCGGTCTGGCTGAGGGTCTGGGTCTGCACGGGGGCGACCTCCAGGATGTTCGCTGCCGAGGCATACGGCAGCGCTGCTTCGAGGGCGGAGTCGGCGGCCTCGCCGCTGTCCGTCCCGTACGCGATGAGCGGAACCGCGGGGGTGTGGGACCCGTTGGGAACGGATCGGCCGCGCTCCGAGGACTCAGGCACCGGAACCCAGTGTGGAGTACGACACATCGCCGCCACGAGGGGCGTGCGGTGACTTTTTGAGTCCGGTCCGTGACCGCGTGGTTACGGCCGCCCGCGAAACCCGGGTGACCGCGCCCGGCCGGTCTGGCACGATTCCGCAGTGTCCGGATCCTTGTACGAAACCCATGTGACGGTCCGCTGCGACAGCGCGGCCGAGTCCGAGCGCCTGCGCCGCTGGTCGGCCGCGGCGGGGCTGAAGCTCACCTGTATCGAACTGGCCCGCGGCCGGATGCCGTCGCAGCCGATGCTCACGCTGACCGGCTCCCCCTCCTGGGCCGCTGCGACGGCCGGCGCCGAGGAGGTCGCGGCGCGGCTGCGGGCGGACGGGTTCACCCCGGTGCGGATCAAGACCGAGTCGGCGCCCTGGGCGCCGGAGGTGCCGGCCGGGCCGTGCGGCGGCGGGCAGTACTTCGAGCACCATGTGAAGCTGCGGCTGCCCGCGGACACGGACCTCGGTGCCCTGGCCGCCCGGGTGGTGCCGCACGGCGCGCATCTGTCGTGGAACGCGCGGCGGGTCGTCGGCGCCGGCCGGCACGAGCGGTTCGTGACCCAGCGGTGCCGCGGGGTGGACGCCGAGGGTGCCGGACACGCCCTCGATGCACTGCTGGCCGAGCTGACGGGGCTCGAAGTGGCGGACGTGGAGCGGGAGTTCGTGCTGTACGACAGCGATCTGTCCGTGGACGACGGGTGGATCGGAGACGACATGACGCAGGGGGTACGGCGATGAGCGGGTCCTGGCGGGACTGGAACCTGTGGCGCGAGATGCCCCGGGAGGAGCTGGACGACGCCACCCGGCGGGCTCGTGAGCTGCCCCTCACCCTGCGCACCGTGCCCGGCGCGGACGTCACCCAGCGCCTGGTCTTCGACCCGGCCATGAAGCAGCACCAGAACGCCTATCGCGCCACCGACCCGGCCTTCGCCGACCCCACCCGCACGGATGCCTGGCGGGTGGCCCGGCGCCGGGCGCTGGACCTGGTCGTCACCGCGATCGCGGGGTCGGAGTGGGTCGACGCGCTGGTGCTGCGCGGCAGCGTGCTGATGGCCGCCTGGTTCGGCGAGGCCGCCCGCGAGCCCGGCGACCTTGACTTCGTCGTCGTACCGCACACCTGGAAGATCGACGACGAGCGCACCGCCCGGATGCTCGACGGGATCGCGCGGGCCGCGCAGGAGGCGTCCGGGGACGACGTCCGTGTCTCGGCGAACGGCGCTGTCGTGGAGGACATCTGGACCTATGAGCGGGTGCCGGGCCGCCGCATGGTGCTGCCGTGGAGCGCGCCCGGCCTGCCCGACGGTCACGTCCAGCTCGACTTCGTCTTCAACGAGAGGCTGCCCGAGCCGCCCGAGCTCGTGGAGCTGCCCGGCGGCGCGATCGTGCAGGCGGCCACGCCCGCGCTGTCGCTGGCCTGGAAGATGATGTGGCTCATCAACGACGCCTATGCGCAGGGCAAGGACCTGTACGACGCGGTCCTGCTCGCCGAGCGGCACCCCCTGCCGTATGAGCTGCTGCACGAGGTCTTCCGGCTCTCCGGCGAGTGGCCCTACCCCTCCCAGCGGTACGTCACCCTCGACAACGTGGTGGAACTGCTGCAGTACGTCGAGTGGAACCACTTCGTCGTCGAGTACCCGCAGTACGGCGACGACGAGCAGGCCTTCGTGGACCGGCTGATCCGGGCGGTGACGCCGACCTTCGCGGGACGGTCAGAGGGCGGCGGCGCCCTGGACGCGTAGCGCCTGGTCGTACCGCTGGAGCACCCACAGTTCGTTCTGTACGGCGGCCAGCTGGGCGGGGTCGCCGCCCGCGCCCAGGCGGGTCAGCTGGCTCTGGATGTCGCGGATGCGGCGCTCCACGGCGCGGCGGCGGACGGTGACGAGTTGTTCGCCGGCGTAGTTCTCGTCGACGGTCTTGCGCAGGATCGCCTCGACGGCCAGCTCCGTGACCATCGCGCGGACCTGGTCGTCGGGGGCCGCCTCACGGACGCGGACCAGGTACTCCTGCGGGTCCTGGATGCCGTACTCGGCACCGCCCGCCTCCATGATCGCCTGGCGTACGGCGGCGTAGGGCGCGGCGGTGAACTCGTCGACGCCGTACGCGTCGAACGCCGGAGAGACCAACTCGGGCCGCTGGAGGGCGAGTTTCAGCAGCTCGCGTTCGGTGGCGAACACCGGGTTGCGCAGGGTCAGGGCCGGGCCCGACGGCCGCGACACGGGGGCCGCGTCGTACTGCTGCTGCGGGCCCCGGGCCGTCGGCGCCGGGCCCCTGCCGCCCCGGTCCCGCGCCCAGCGCGCCAGCTGTGCCACCCGCTTGACCACGAACTGCGTGTCCAGGATGCCGAGCATGCCCGCGAGCTGGACGGCCACCTCGTGCTGGGCGCCGCTGTTCTTGATGCGGGCGACGATCGGCGCCGCCTCGTCCAGCGCCGCCGCGCGGCCCGCCGGGGTGTCGAGGTCGTAGCGGACGACGATCTGGCGCAGGGCGAACTCGAAGAGCGGGGTGCGCGGTTCGACGAGGTCGGCGACCGCCTCGTCACCCTTGGCGAGGCGCAGCTCGCAGGGGTCCATGCCGTCCGGGGCGATCGCGATATAGGTCTCCGCCGCGAACTTCTGGTCGTCCTCGAAGGCGCGCAGGGCCGCCTTCTGGCCGGCCGCGTCGCCGTCGAAGGTGAAGATGACGCGGGCCGAGCCGTTGTCCATGAGCAGCCGGCGGAGGATCTTGATGTGGTCGCCGCCGAAGGCCGTACCGCAGGTGGCGATGGCCGTGGTGACGCCGGCGAGGTGGCAGGCCATGACGTCGGTGTAGCCCTCGACGACGACCGCGCGGCTGCTCTTGGCGATCTCCTTCTTCGCGAGGTCGATGCCGTAGAGGACGTGGGACTTCTTGTAGATCGCCGTGTCGGGGGTGTTGAGGTACTTGGGCCCGTTGTCGGCCTCGTACAGCTTGCGCGCGCCGAAGCCGACGACATCCCCGCCGATGTCCCGGATCGGCCACATGAGCCGGCCCCGGAAGCGGTCGATCGGGCCGCGGCGGCCCTCCTGCGACAGCCCGGAGAGGATGAGCTCCTTGTCGGTGAAGCCCTTGCCGCGCAGATAGCGGGTGAGGTGGTCCCAGCCCTGGGGGCTGTAGCCGACGCCGAAGTGGACCGCGGCGGCCTGGTCGAAGCCGCGCTCGGCGAGGAAGACACGGCCGGTGTCGGCCTCCGGGCTGGTGGCGAGCTGCTCGGCGTACCATTCGGCGGCGATCTTGTGGGCCTCGACCAGGCGGATGCGTTCGCCGCGCTGGTGGGAGGGGTTGTAGCCGCCCTCCTCGTAGCGCAGGGTGATGCCGGCCTGGGCGGCGAGGCGCTCGACCGCCTCCGAGAAGGAGAGGTGGTCGACCTTCATCACGAACGTGATGGTGTCGCCGCCCTCCTGGCAGCCGAAGCAGTGGAAGAGTCCCTTGCTCGGGCTGACCTGGAAGGACGGCGACTTCTCGTCGTGGAACGGGCAGAGCCCCTTGAGGTTGCCCCCGCCCGCGTTGCGCAGCTGGAGGTACTCGGACACCACGGCGTCGATCGGGACTGCGTCCCGGACCGCCTTCACGTCCTCGTCGTTGATCCGTCCTGCCACGCGTGAATTCTACGGTGACGGTCGGACAGTCCTGTCGGCTACGGGACGAGGCTGTCCAGCGGCACATGCGGGTCCGCCAGCGCCTCCGTGTTCACCTGCGCCTGGGAGCGAATCAGCCGCTGGATCGGCTCTGTGACGTCCCACACATTCACGTTCATCCCGGCGAGCACCCGGTTCTCCTTCAGCCAGAACGCGATGAACTCCCGCTTCCCGGCGTCCCCGCGGATCACCACTTCGTCGTACGTCCCCGGCGGCGCCCACCCGCTGTACTCCATCCCCAGGTCGTACTGGTCGGAGAAGAAATAGGGCACCCGGTCGTAGGTGACGTCCTGCCCCAGCATCGCCCGGGCCGCCGCCGGGCCGCCGTTCAGCGCGTTGGCCCAGTGCTCGACGCGCACCCGGGTGTCGAAGAGGGCGTGCGGGAAGGACGCCGCGTCGCCGGCGGCGTAGATGTCCGGGTCGGAGGTGCGCAGGTGTTCGTCGACCACGACACCGCCGCCGTACGCACGGTCGGCGATCTCCAGCCCGGCCGCCTCCGCGAGAGCGACCCGCGGCGCCGCTCCGATCGCCGCGAGGACGTCGTGCGCCGGGTGCTCCTCGCCGTCGTCGGTCCGGGCCGCCAGCACCATGCCGTCCTGGCCGACGATCTCCGTCAGCCGTCGGCCGAAGTGGAAGCGCACCCCGTGCTCGCGGTGCAGCTCGGCGAAGAGTCCCCCGAGCTCGGGGCCGAGGACGTGGTGCAGCGGGGTCGGGTTGTGCTCGACGACGGTGACCTCCGCGCCGTACTCGCGGGCCGCCGCGGCGATCTCCAGGCCGATCCAGCCGGCGCCGGCGATCACGATGTGCCCGTTGTCGCGGCCGAGGGAGGTCAGGACGCCCTTGAGGCGCTCGGCGTGCGCGAGGCGGCGCAGGTGGTGGACGCCGGCCAGGTCCGTGCCGGGGATGTCCAGGCGGCGGGGTTCGGCGCCGGTGGCCAGCAGGAGCTTGTCGTAGTGGACGACGGTGCCGTCCTCGCCGAACCGCACGGTCTTCGCCCCTCGGTCGATCGCGTCGACGGTCTGGCCGAGGTGCAGCTCGATGTCGTTGCGCGCGTACCAGGCGGGTTCGTGCACGAAGACGCTGTCGCGCTCCTCCTTGCCGAGGAGATAGCCCTTGGACAGGGGCGGGCGCTCGTACGGGTGGTCGCGCTCGTCGCAGATCAGTATCACCCGCCCGGTGAAGCCCTCCGCGCGGAGCGTCTCGGCCGCCTTCGCGCCGGCGAGTCCTCCTCCGACGATGACGAATGTCTGATCCGCGTCGACCACTTGTTGCCTCCTCGTAAGGGTGCCGCCACATGCGAGCGTCCCGCACGCAGCGTGATGCGGGAAGAGGGGGTGACCCGATCAGGCCACGGAGTGTCACACTCGGGTTCGTTTCACGTCACTCATGCCCCGGCCTTCTCACGAGTGACCCGTCAGGCGCGCGTGCAGTGACCGGGCGGACGCGTCCGTGAGGGACGCGATCTGGTCGACGATCACGCGCTTGCGGGCGCGGTCGTCGGGGGCCGCGTCGAACAGGGCCCGGAACTGGGGGTCCAGCCCGTCGGGTGCGCGGGCGGTGAGCGCGTCGGCCAGTTCGGCGACCACGATGCGCTGGTCGGCGCGGAGCCGCTCCTGCTCGGCGCGCTGCATGACGTACCGGTCGGCGACGGCCTTGAGGACCGCGCACTCCAGGCGGGTCTCGCGCGGTACGACGAGTTCGGCGCCGTAGCGGGTGAGCCGGCCGTCGCCGAACGACGCGCGGGTGGCGTTCTCCGCGGCCAGGCAGAACCGGCCGATGAGCTGGCTGGTGGCGTCCTTGAGGCGGGCCTGGGCGACGGCCGAGCCGTCGTAGCCGTGCGGCCACCACGGTTCTTCCTGGAGCCGGTCGAGGGCGGCGGCGAGTTCGGCGGGGTCGGTGCCCTGGGGGACGTACCGCCCGATGGCCACCGCGAAGACCGCCTGGCGTTCGGGCTCGGCGTGCAGGAGGTTGGGGTCGATGTGACCGGCGTGCAGGCCGTCCTCGACGTCGTGCACCGAGTACGCCACGTCGTCGGACCAGTCCATGACCTGGGCCTCGAAGGTGGTGCGGGCGCCGGGGGCGTCCTTGCGCACCCAGTCGAAGACGGGGCGGTCGTCCTCGTAGACACCGAACTTCGGGGAGGCGGGGTCGGTGGGGTGGGCGCCGCGGGGCCAGGGGTACTTGGTGGCGGCGTCGAGGGCGGCGCGGGTGAGGTTGAGGCCGACCGAGCCCTCCGGGGTGAACCGCTTGGGTTCGATACGGGTGAGGAGCCTCAGGGACTGGGCGTTGCCCTCGAAGCCGCCGCAGTCCTCGGCGAATTCGTTCAGCGCGACTTCGCCGTTGTGGCCGAACGGGGGGTGGCCGAGGTCGTGCGAGAGGCAGGCGGCTTCCACGAGGTCCGGGTCGCAGCCGAGGGCCGCGCCGAGCTCCCGGCCGACCTGGGCACACTCCAGGGAGTGGGTGAGGCGGGTGCGGGGGCTGGGGTCCCACGCCTGGCTGTGCGTACCCGGTGTCACCACCTGGGTCTTGCCGGCGAGCCTTCGCAGGGCTGCGGAGTGCAATACGCGGGCGCGGTCGCGTTGGAAGGCTGTGCGGCCTGGGCGTTTGTCGGGTTCGGGGGCCCAGCGTTCCACTGACGTGGGGTCGTAGCCGAGGGGTGGGATGTGGTTCTCGTGTTGTTCCTGAGCGGTGCCTTCCATGTCTCGACAGTAAGGGCAGACACTGACAAACGGAGGGGTGTGTTGCGCCCAGTCGTCTGCCGGGTCATGGTGCCTTGCGGGCGCGGGTTGGTGGGGGCTGGTCGCGCAGTTCCCCGCGCCCCTTCAGGGCGTCTCCCTCCCCGGCGTGTCAAGCGGACGCCAGTTCAGGTGTGGTCGTGACCGGGGTCGTCAGCATCTGGTCGTAGCGGTGGAGGAGCAGGCTCGCCATCGCGGGGTGGGTGCCCAGCGGGGCCGAGGCGATCCACGGGGCGGCCTGCGCGCACTCCGTCGCGAAGCGGCCGGGGGCGGTGAAGTACGAGGCCACGGCCACCCTCGTGCGGCCTCGGGCCGCCAGTTCGCGCAGCGCGTCCGGAACCGTGGGGGCCGCCGTCGTCGCGTACGCCGGTACGACCGGGACGCCCAGGCGGTCGGCGAGGAGCTGGGCCGTGCGGGCGGTGTCGACCTTGGACTCGGGGTCGCGGGAGCCGGCCGCCGCCAGGACCACCGCGCTGCTGCGGCGGGTGGAGTCGTCCATACGGGTGCGCCAGCCCGCCTCGACCAGGCGGGCGTGCAGGGCGTCGACCAGCAGGGGGTGCGGGCCGAGCGCGCCGGCCACGCGTGCGCGTACCTCCGACTCGGCGGCCATCTCGGGGATGTCCCGCTTGATGTGGTAGCCGCGGCTGAGGAGGAGCGGGACGAGGATCGCCTCGCGGGCGCCCAGGGAGGCGAGGGTGTCGGGGAGCAGGGGCTCGTTCAGCTCGATGTGGCCGAGGTGGACCGGCAGGGTGGGGCGCAGCTCGCGGACCTTGCCGAGGAGCGCGCGTACGGTGCTCAGGGCGCGCGGGTCGCGGCTGCCGTGGGCCACGACGACGAGGGCGGGCGGTTGGGGGCGGCGCCTGCCGTCGAGCGAGACGAGGCTGAGCTGGCTGGCGAGCTGGCTGCTGATCCGGTTCATGAGGTGCGCCGTACTGTCGAGGTGGGCCCCCGGGCCGGGGAGGGTCGTGGACTCGTCGCGAGGAGGGTTCGACGCCGTCATGGATCGATGGTGAGGGCGGGACGTTGCCTCCCCGTTGCGCGTGGATAACAGGTGTTTACACCGGGTTCACCGCAGGGTTCCTGAGCCGTGTGAGGTGGCTTGACCTGCGGGTTCATCGGACGGAGTGAACCTGGTCACGTCGTGGTCAGCGAACCGTGGGCGCTTACGGAACGTCCCTGACTGTCGAGAACAGGCGATGAGCCGACCGGGGAGGGACCGTCCGATGCGCCGACCGAAGCTGCGCCGACCACGTCTGCCGCGCACCCGCACGGGGCAGCGGCGGCTGGTGCAGGCCGTGATGCTCGGGTGTGTGCTCGCGCTGCTGCCGGCCACCTGGATGTACGTCGTGACCGGTGACCGGCTGCGGACCGCGGCCGACGTGCCGCGCACCGACGTCGCCGTCGTCTTCGGCGCCGGACTGTGGGACGGCGAGCCGTCCCCGTACCTCGCCCACCGGCTGGACGCGGCGGCGAAGCTCTACCGCGAGGGCCGGATCGAGGTGGTCCTCGTCACCGGTGACAACAGCCGGGAGGACTACGACGAGCCGGACGCCATGCGCGCGTATCTGACCCGGCACGGCGTACCCGACTCGCGCATCGTCAGCGACTACGCCGGCTTCGACACCTGGGACTCCTGCGTCCGCGCCAAGAAGATCTTCGGCGTCGACGAGGCGGTCCTCATCAGCCAGGGCTTCCACATCCGGCGCGCGGTCGCACTGTGCCAGGAGGCGGGCGTCACGTCGTACGGCGTAGGCGTCGACGCCAAACACGACGCCACCTGGTACTACGGCGGCACCCGGGAACTCTTCGCCGCCGGCAAAGCAGCCCTGGACGCCGCCTTCGAACCGGACCCCCGGTTCCTGGGACGGAAGGAAACGGGAGTCCGGGAAGCGCTGGCCAGCGCCCGGTGAAACGCGGGGGCCGAACAGGACGTCATTCGCCGTAGGCATCGACGCCCGATACAACGCCACCTGGTACTACGGCGGCACCCGGGAACTCTTCGCCGCCGGCAAAGCAGCCCTGGACGCCGCCTTCGAACCGGACCCCCGGTTCCTGGGGCGGAAGGAAACGGGAGTCCGGGAAGCGCTGGCCAAGCGACCGTGACCATGCCGGATGCGGCGCGGCAACGCCGCTGAGGGGCGCGGGGCTGTATTGAACATGCGGCTCCGCCGCGGCGCGACCAGCCACAACGGCGCCGCAGCCGGTCGACGACAGATCACGCGCTCTCGTAGTCGCGGCACTCCCGGCGGAGTGGTCAGCGCCCGGTGAAACGCGGGGCTCGTTTCTCCAGGAACGCGCTCATGCCCTCCTTCTGGTCCTCGGTCGCGAACAGGGCGTGGAAGACGCGGCGTTCGAAGCGGATGCCGTCGCGGAGGCCGGTTTCGAGGGCCCGGTCCACGCACTCGCGGGCCGCTGTGACCGCCGCGCGGCCGTACGAGGCGATCGTCGCGGCCGCCTGAAGGGCCTCCGGCAGGACCTGGTCGTCCGGGACCACCCGGGAGACGAGACCGCAGCTTCCCGCCTCCCGTGCGTCCATCGTGCGGCCGGTGAGGATCAGGTCCATCGCCTTGGCCCGGCCGATCAGGCGGGTCAGGCGCTGGGTGCCGCCGATGCCGGGGATCACGCCCAGCTTGATCTCCGGCTGGCCGAAGACCGCCGACTCGCCCGCGATGACCAGGTCGCACATCATCGCCAGCTCGCAACCGCCGCCGAGCGCATGGCCGTTCACGGCCGCGATCTTCGGCGTGCGGAGGTCCGCGAACTCCTCCCATCCCGCGAAGTAGTCCTCGGCCGCCATCTCGACCGCCGACTTCCCGGCCATCTCCTTGATGTCGGCGCCCGCCGCGAAGACCCGTTCGGAGCCGGTGACGACGAAGCAGCCGGCCTCGGGGTCCTCGTCCAACGGACGGAGTGCGTCGAGGAGTTCGGCGAGCAGCTCGCCGCTCAGCGCGTTCAGGACGTGCGGCCGGTGCAGGCGGACGGTGACGACACGGCCGTCGCGCTCGATCTTGAGGTTGTTCATGGGTCCCCTCCAGGGTTGCTCAAGGGTTGCTCCAGGGTTACGAGTCCCAGATCGCGCCGTACGCCGGAATCCCGCGCCGCTCCAGGCCGTGCACCACCTGCCAGGTGAGCTTCTTGTTGGAGATGCAGATGACCGCCTCGGCCCCGAAGTCGCGGTACGCCTCGTAGGCGAGCCGGACCATGTCGGGCTTGCCGTGCCGGGAGGTGTCCCAGATCAGGGCGTGCGGCTGGACGGCGAGGATCTCGTCGATCAGGGCGTCGCCGTAGGTCGAGCGGGGGTCGCGGGTCGCCCAGACCAGGCGGGCGGGGACCTCGGCGGCGAGCAGGTGGGGCAGGCAGGGGCCGATGCCGCTGCCGGTGGCGACGTAGACCACCTTCTTGAAGAGCGTCTCGATGTTGGCGACGCCGGCCGTGGTGATGCCCTTCACCCACACCCGGTCCGGCAGGTCGTCGATGAACGAGCCCGTCCAGTCCCCGGCGCGCGAGATGGTGAGCCGGAAGCCGGACTCGCCGGGGGCCGGGACGTTGGCGAAGGAGTGCCACTCCTTCAGCGGGCTGCGGCTGATCGCCGTCGAGGAGCCCGCGAAGGGCGTCTCGCCGTGGTCGAAGCGGGCCAGGACGACGTGCGGGGAGGGCCGTTCGAGGCGGACGTCGACCTTGCGCAGCCGCAGCCAGGGCAGGGCCACACTGAAGGTGACGATCGCGAGCACGATCAGAGGAACGGGGCCGGACGACGACAGCAGGGTGTGCGTCCAGAACAGGACCAGGGCCGTCCAGCCGCCGAAGCGGTGGATCTTCTCGAAGTGGTCGTGGTGGCGGGAGCGGAAGGGGGGCAGGGCGGTGACGACGACGACCGCGAGGAGGGTGATCAGGGTCCAGCCCACGACCAGGAGAGCCGGGTCGGTCGTCGTGAGCGTCAGCGCCAGGAACCAGCCCGTGCCCGCCAGCGCCCCGCCCACGTGCAGTCCGCCGAAGTGGTACACCTTGCCCAGGGTCCAGCGGATCTTCAGCGGCCAGGTCGTCGGGGCCGATGTCGCCAGCCGGAAGAAGAGGTTGATGACGTACTGCTGGCGGACCAGGACGGCGAGGGCGAGGTTGGCCAGGGACGCGTGGGCGAGCGTCTGGGCGGACGGTCGCCAACTGACGTACAAGAAGAACAGGTTGACGGCGATCACCGATCCCGCCAGCCGGTTGTAGTGCATCAGCCGCGGGTGCTTCAGGAGTCGTCTCACCGGGGCGGTGAGCGGCGGGAGTTCGGCTGTGTCCCGCAGGGGTGCCGTCGTCATCGCGCCACCGCCGTCCGCTCCTGCACCG
Source organism: Streptomyces sp. NPDC049627 (assembly GCF_044465645.1). NCBI lineage: Bacteria > Bacillati > Actinomycetota > Actinomycetes > Kitasatosporales > Streptomycetaceae > Streptomyces > Streptomyces sp. NPDC049627. The sequence continues at coordinate 461,444 of NZ_JBITLW010000005.1, forward strand.
GCCGCTCTTCCGTCCTCCGCTCTTCCGCCATCCGCAGCAGCGCCTGCTTGTCGATCTTGCCGCGGTCGGTCTCGGGCAGTGACGTCAGGGGCATGACACTCTCGGGCACGCAGTAGTAGGGCAGCGTCTCCGCCACCGCCCGCCGGGCCGTCTCCGGGTCGACGTCGGCCGGGCAGACGAAGGAGACGAGGGTGCGGGCGTCGCGTCGCAGGGTCACCGCGCGCAGGCAGCCCGCCACCGACTCCAGCACCGAGGACACGGAGTCGAGCTCGACCCGGAAGCCGCGCACCTTGACCTGGTCGTCGGTGCGGCCGAGGTGCTCCAGTTCGCCGCCGGGGGTCCAGCGGCCGAGGTCGCGGGTGCGGAACATGCGGTGGCCGGCGCCGAGGAAGGGGTCCGGGGCGTAGCGCTCGGCGTTGAGGGCGTCGTTGCCCAGATAGCCGGCCGAGACGCAGTCGCCGCCCGCCCACATCTCCCCCACCTCGCCGATGGGCAGGGGGCGGCGGTCGGCGTCGAGGACGTAGACCGTGTTGTTGGGGGTCGGGCGGCCGATGGTGAGCAGCGGGTGGGACGGGTGGTGGCGGTGCATCGTGTTGACGATGGTCGTCTCGGTCGGACCGCAGCAGTTGTGGAAGGCGGCGTGCCGGGCCCAGCGGTCGGCGAGCGGGCGGGGGCAGGGCTCTCCGGCGACCGCGACCGTGCGGACGCGCGGGCAGGCCGCCGGGTCGATGCCGGACAGCACGGTCGGGGTCGCGATCAGCACGTGGGCCGTGCGGGCGGCCGCCGCGATGTCCTTGCCGCGGATGACGAGGGTGCCGCCGTGGGCGAGGCAGCCGAGGATCTCCCAGGCGGCCATGTCGAAGGCGACGTTGAGGAGGTGCGCCACCCGGTCGCCGGGGCGGATGCCGAGGTCGCCGGGTGCGGTGAGGAGGATGTTGGCAACGTTGCGGTGGGTGACCTTCACGCCGTTGGGGCGGCCGGTGGTGCCGGAGGTGAACAGGACGTAGCAGCCGTCGTCGGGCCCTGTCGGGACGCGCGGTCCCGGGGCGTACGGCTGGGGCGCGTCCAGCGTGATCATCAGGTGGCCGTCGGGCAGCGGTACGCGGTGGGCGTGCTCGGCGGCCGTGAGGACGACGCGGGTACGGGCGGTACGGATGACATGGGCGAGCTGGTTCCCGGGCGCGAGGCCGATGTCCTGGGGGACGTAGGCGGCACCCGCCTTCAGGATGCCGAGCAGGCCGACGAGCATCGGGATCGAGCGGCGTACGAAGAGTCCGACGTGGTCACCGGGGCGTACGCCCTCGCGGGCGAGGCGGGCGGCGAGGGCGTCGGCGTGGCGGTCGAGTTCGCTGTAGGTGATGCGGGCGCCCTGATGTTCGGCGGCGACGGCGTACGGGGTGGCCGCCGCCTGCCGTTCGACGGCGCGGTGGATCAGCGGGTCGGGGACGGAGACGAGAGGGCCGCGGCCGTACTGCCAGAAGAGGTGCTGGTCGCGGGGGGTGAGGTGGCCCAGGGGGCCGGGAGGGCGCGGTTGCATGGTCGGGGGACCTCCTGGCGGGCTGTTTCGATGGACGGTTCGCCGCGAGGGGCGAGGTTTACCGATATGTCGAACGCCGTGCGGAGATGCGATGCGCTGAGCGCCCGTGCGCATGTGACTACGGTGGGACAACGCCCCCAAGGGGCGCGGGGAACTGTGCGACCAGCCACAACGTTGCCGCGGACGAACGACAGCCCATCGCGGCACTCGCAGCGGAACTCTCAGCGACTCACTTGGGACTGTAGCCGCGCCCCTTCAACTCTCAACCAGTTGTAATCAGCCAACTACGGTACGAGATGAGACACGTGGGGCGACTTCGGCAACGGCGGCAACCTCAGTACCGGGCGGCGGCGACTCAGAGCGGAGGGCTCGCGCCCTCACCGCGGCCGGGCGGCGACGGGGAGGTCACCGTCCCGGCCGCGTAACAGGGAGCCGTCCCGGACGTAACACGCCCGACTCACGCTGGACGGTATGCCGAACTCCGCGACGCCCACGCACTGCCCGTACTGCGCCCTGCAGTGCGGAATGAACCTCACGCCCCTGCAGGACGGGGGTGTCGCGGTGGTCGAGCGCACGGACTTCCCGGTGAACCGGGGAGCCCTGTGCGGCAAGGGCCGGACGGCTCCGGCGGTGCTGGCGTCGAGCGTCCGCCTGACGTCCCCGTTGGTACGCTCCGGAGGCGAGCTCGTGCCCGCCACCTGGGACGAGGCGCTGGACCGCATCGCCGAGGGCCTGGCACGCACGCGTACGGAACATGGCCCGGACGCGTGCGGGGTCTTCGGCGGGGGCGGCCTGACGAACGAGAAGGCGTACAGCCTCGGCAAGTTCGCCCGGATCGTGCTCGGCACCTCGCAGATCGACTACAACGGCCGCTTCTGCATGTCGTCGGCCGCGGCGGCCGGCATGAAGGCGTTCGGGCTGGACCGGGGGCTCCCCTTCCCCCTGGAGGACATCCCGAAGACGGGCTGTGTGATTCTCGTCGGCTCGAACCTCGCGGAGACGATGCCGCCGTCGCTGCGCTTCTTCACCGAGCTGAAGGAGAACGGCGGCACCCTCATCGTCATCGACCCGCGCCGCACCAAGACCGCCGAGCAGGCCGACCTGCACCTGATGCCCCGGCCGGGCACCGACCTCGCGCTGGCCCTCGGCCTGCTGCACCTGGTCGTCGCCGAGGGCCGGGTGGACGAGGAGTACGTCCAGGAGCGCACGGCCGGCTGGGAGGACGCCCGGGCCGCCGCGATGGCGCACTGGCCGGAGTACGTGGAGCGGATCACGGGGGTGTCCGTTCCCCAACTTCGGGAGGCCGTACGGCTGTTCTGCGAGCCGGAGCACGCGATGGTGCTGACCGCGCGCGGGCCCGAGCAGCAGTCCAAAGGCACGGACACGGTCGGCGCGTGGATCAACCTGTGTCTCGCGACGGGCCGCGCGGGACGCCCGCTGAGTGGCTACGGCTGTCTGACCGGGCAGGGCAACGGGCAGGGCGGGCGCGAACACGGCCAGAAGGCCGACCAGTTGCCCGGCTACCGCAAGCTGGACGACCCGGCGGCGCGGCGGCACGTGGCCGAGGTGTGGGGCGTGGACCCGGACAGCCTGCCCGGGCCGGGGCGCAGTGCGTACGAACTCCTGGACGCCCTCGGCACGGACATCAAGTCGCTGCTGCTGATGGGCTCCAACCCGGTCGTGTCGGCGCCGCGCGCCGCGCACATCGAGGAGCGCATCAAGTCCCTGGACTTCCTGGCGGTGTGCGACGTCGTGCTGTCGGAGACGGCGGCCCTCGCGGACGTCGTCCTGCCGGTCACCCAGTGGGCGGAGGAGACGGGCACGACGACCAACCTGGAGGGCCGGGTCCTGCTGCGCCGGCAGGCGATCACCCCGCCCGAGGGCGTCCGCAGCGACCTGGAGGTCATGCACGAGCTCGCGGCGCGGCTGGGCGGCGGGCAGGGCCTGGAGAAGGGTTTCCCGACCGACCCCGAGGAGGTCTTCGAGGAGCTGCGCCGGGCGAGCGCGGGCGGGGCTGCGGACTACTCGGGTATCACCTACCGCCGGCTGGCGGAGGAGAACGGGGTGTTCTGGCCGTGCCCGGCGCCGCAGGGTGCCCCGGACGCGTCCGACGACTCCGAGGACGCCTCCCTGGACACGACCACCGGGGACGACGACCCGGCCCAGGACGAGGAGGCCGCCGGTGGCATCCACCCCGGCACGCCCCGCCTCTTCCTCGACCGTTTCGCCACGCCGGACGGCCGGGCCCGGTTCGTCCCCGTCTCGCACCGCGCGGTCGCCGAGGAACCCGACGACGAGTACCCGGTGCTGCTGACCACCGGCCGCGTCGTCGCCCAGTATCAGTCCGGCGCCCAGACCCGCCGCGTCGACGAGTTGAACGCCGCCGCGCCGGGCCCGTTCGTGGAGCTGCACCCCCGGCTGGCGGCACGGCTCGGCGCGGCCGAGGGCGACCCGGTGGCCGTGGTCTCCCGCCGGGGCCGCGCGGTGGCCCCCGCCCGCATCACGACCGGCATCCGCCCCGACACCGTCTTCATGCCGTTCCACTGGCCGGGCGAGGGCCGCGCCAACACCCTGACCAACCCGGCACTGGACCCGACGTCACGGATGCCGGAGTTCAAGGCGTGTGCGGTACGCCTGGAGACGGTCAAGCCGTAGCGCCCCAAAGGGGCGCGGGGCTGCATTGAATATGCGGCTCCGCCGCGCGGGCGCGACCGGCCACAACGGCGCCGCAGCCGACCGACGACACATCGGGGCACTACCTGGTCGCGGCCCTCTCAGCGGAGCGCGTCCCGCCAGTCCCCGCTCTCGATCAGCTTGCCGCGCGCCCGCAGTCGTCCGACGACGGCGGGCGCGGCGACGTACACCCAGGCCCGTACGGTCGTGCCGTCGGCATCCCGGACGACCTCGCGCTCGACGCGTTCGTAGAGGTTGCGCGGGTCGCCCGGGGCGTACTCCTCCAACCGGTCGAGGGCGACGAGCAGTTGCGGGTACGCCTCCGGCAGCGCGGTGACGAGCTCTCCGCTGACCACCCCGCCCCGCTCCTCCACGGCGTACGGATAGCCCGGGCCGTCGTACAGCACGGCTCCCGTGAGCCGCCCCGGTTCCTCCGAGTGCGTGCGGCCGCGCAGGAAGGCGTCGTGGTTGGGCTCGCCGGGGCGCAGGGTGCCGTAGACGAAGAACGGGAGTCGGGGAGAGAGGGTCACAGAAACGATTCTCTCCCCTCACACACCTCTACGTACTCACTCTGGCCATGGCATGTGCACGCCCCCTTGAATCTGGGTCATCTTCAGTTACCGCCCAGTTCGAGGAGACCGATGAGTCGGATACGGCTGCATGTGCGAGGTTCCCGTCTCACCACCGCCGGGGTGGCCGCCGCCACGACGGCCCTGTTGGCCACCGCGCTCTCCCCCGCCGCCGGCGCGGACGACCGGCCGACCAGGGCGAGCGTGCTCGAGAACGCGGCGTCGGTCCTGCTGGAGCGTGCGGCGGCGCTCGGGCTGACCGACGCGCAGGACACCTCCGTACGGGACGTCGTCATCGACGCCGACGGCTCGCAGCACGTCCGCTACGACCGGACGTACCGCCAACTCCCGGTCCTCGGCGGCGACTTCGTCGTCCACCTGGCCGAGGACGGCACGTACCGCAGCGCCTCCCGCGCCACCGAGGCCGCGATCTCCCTGTCGGGCATCACCCCGAAGGTCTCCGCACCGAAGGCCGCCGACCTCGCGGCGAACGCGCTGCGCGCCGTGCACCTCGGCGAGACGCTGAAACGGCTGACGGCCAGGCCCGAGCTGGTCGTCGACGCCCTGCACGGCACCCCGAGGCTGGCCTGGCGGACCAACGCCGTCGCCCGGGACTCCCTCGGCAACCCGGTCGCCCGCACGGTGCTGACGGACGCCCGCACCGGGGCGCAGATCGACGCCTGGGACAGCATCGAGACGGCGTCGGGCGACGGGAAGTCGCTGTACGGCGGCACGGTGCCGCTGGAGACCACGGCGTCCGGGTCGGCGTACCAGTTGAAGGACCCGACGCGCGGCGGCACGTACACCGGTGACGCCGCGAACAAGACGGACCTGTGCGTCCTGACCGTCTGCCTCAGCCGCGCCCCGGCGACGGTCTTCACGGACGCCGACAACCACTGGGGCACGGGCACGACGGCCGACCGCTCGACGGTCGCGGTGGACGCCCAGTACGGCACGGACGCGACGTGGGACTACTACGAGGACGTCCACGGCCGCAAGGGCATCGCGGGCGACGGCAAAGGTTCCTTCAACCGCGTGCACTACGGGAACAAGTACAACAACGCCTTCTGGGACGACAGTTGCTTCTGCATGACGTACGGCGACGGTGACGGCACCCAGCTCGGGCCGCTGGTGTCGCTGGACGTGGCCGGCCACGAGATGACGCACGGCGTGACGTCGAAGACCGCCGCGCTGACGTACTCCGGCGAGTCCGGCGGCCTGAACGAGGCGACGTCGGACATCTTCGGCACACTGGTGGAGTTCCACGCGGGCAACTCCTCCGACCCGGGCGACTATCTGATCGGCGAGAAGATCGTCCGGTCGGGCTTCGGGCGGGAGGCCCTGCGCTACATGGACAAGCCGTCGAAGGACGGCGACTCGGCCGACTGCTGGAGCGCGACGACCGGGACGCTCGACGTCCACTACTCGTCCGGCGTGGCCAACCACTTCGCCTACCTCCTCGCCGAGGGCAGCGGCGCGAAGACCGTGAACGGCGTCAGCTACAACTCCCCCACCTGCAACGGCTCTTCGGTGAGCGGGATCGGCCGGGACAAACTCGGCAGGATCTGGTACCGGGCGCTGACGGTCTACATGACGTCCTCGACGAACTACGCGGGCGCCCGTACGGCGACGCTGAACGCGGCGAAGGACCTGTACGGGGCCGGCAGCGCGGAGTACGGCGCGGTGGCGGCGGCGTGGAGTGCGGTCGGCGTCGGCTGAGGGCGGAACGGGTGTGGCGGAGCGTCCGGTCCGGTAGGAAGGGTCCAGACGTTCCGCATTCAGACGTGAGGACGAACCGTGCCCTTCGACGATGTACTGAACCGCCTCGACCAGTGGCTGGAGGCCAACGCGCCGGACGAACTGCGCGTCCTCAACCCGCCTGCGACGGCGGCGCAGATCAGTGAGGTCGCCGAGAACCGGTTCGATCTCCATCCGGAGCTGCGGGTCTGGCTCTCCCGGCACAACGGGGTGTCGACCTGGGCGCGGCCCGGCGGGCCGGGAGGGCTGCTGCCCGGGGGGCACTATCCGCTGGACGCGGAGGGGATGAGGCTCGGGCAGCGGGACATGGAGCAGGAGGTGGCCTGGAGCCTGGAGGACGAGAACGAGGAGTTCGTCGTGGGCGCGACGGCGCATGTCCGGTGGGTGCCGCTGGCCAGGACGGTCACGGGGACGCAGCTCGTCGTGGACCACCGGGAGGGGCCGACGGAAGGGGCGGTCCTGGAGATCGACCAGGATCTGGAGCTGTGGGGCGTGGTGCGCTGGAAGAGCGTGGCGGAGATGTTCGAGGAGACCGTCCTGTCCCTGGAGACCGGACGCCCCGTACCGACGGCGACCGGCGGGGAGACCCGGGCCGAGTACGTCCACGAGGACGACGGGACCTGGCAACTGGTTTGGCGCTGACACGGAAAAGGGGGGACCGGTCGAGCCGGTCCCCCCTGTTACGCCCGTGCGGTCACAGGTGGTGGCGTATCAGTTGCGGATGACGCAAACGTCCTCCGTGTTGCAGCCCTCGTACCCCGGTACCTCGATGTAGAACTCCTCCCCGTCCAGCACGCGTGCCTTGGTGTAGAAGCCCGACAGGCCGGGTCCGCGGCCCGCGTCCCCGTTCTGCTTGCCCGGCATCGAGGCCCGTCCGCAGATCTCCTTCCACGTGGGCGGGTCGTACCGCTCGTCGTCGAAGAGCCGCCAGGTGCCGTCGTCCTGCTTCTCGGCGTACAGCTGGACGCAGATGCCTCCGTTGACGACCGGCGTGGGGACGCCTCCGCTCTCCCGGGTGGCCGCGAAGGGGAACTCGTCACACTGCACACCCTGGGTGTCCGGGGTGGCGTCCGGGTGGGCCGTCCACTTGCCGGTGCCCGTCTTGTTGCAGATGGTGTCGCGGTTGTGCTTCTGCTGGTCCTTGTCCATCAGGCGGTGCATCGGCTTGCCGTGCTTCTTGCTGCCCGGATGGTCCTCCAGTTTCTCGCGCAGCACCCAGTAGTAGGCGGCCGCGGCCGGATACCGCTTGGTGTTGGTCTCGAACGTCGGTATGTGCTTGCCGAGCACACAGCCGGTCGAGTTGGGCACGGCGACGGAGTTGTCACACGTGACCTGGTCCCAGAAGGTCCACTCCGGCTTGATGGCCTGCACCGCGCCGGCGGCCTCCGGCGAGCTGGCCTTGAAGCTGAGGAACGTTCCCCGGTCGAAGTCCCGGGACGTGCCGGACGTCGGCGTGGTCCAGGTGAACTTCTTGGTGGCCGACGCCCAGTGCTTGTCCGTGATGGGAGCCCAGGTGGCCGGACCGTTCCAGTAGCCGACGTACTCCTCGTCGCAGTCCGGGGTGCAGATCGCGTCCCAGTACTCCAGGGACACCGCGCCCAGCGCCGCGTCGATGGACAGCGGAGACATGAACATCCGCTCGCGCCACTCCTTCTTGTTCTCCAGCAGGAACTCCTCGCGCACCAGGAAGGTGGCCGTGCCCACCGTCTTGTTGTCGACCGTCCACCTGATCAGGACGGCCAGCTTGTGGCAGCCCTCACGGCGCGTGATGGTGTAGCCGGAGACCGTCGCGTCGTCGCACCAGGGCACCAAGGGGGCGTCGGCGTCCGCGGCCCTGGTGCGCGGCTGCTTGAAGGCGTCGGCGCCGTACTTCTTGATGTCGTAGTCACGCGAGATGCACTGGCGCACGCCCTCGCGGTCCGTGTCGTAGCAGTGCTCCTTCTGCCTCGACAGACCGATCACGCCGTCGGGGTTCGGCTGCTTCTGCCGGTCCGTGTCCTTGAACTCCGGGTCCGGGGCGTCGGGGTCGGCCTCCGGGATGATGATGTCCGGTACGAAGTCCCAGTCGCCGGGCTCGAAGGCCACCGCGTCGTAGGCGATGTCCTCGTCCCCGGTGCCGTCCTTGGTGAGGGTGCTGAGCCTGACCTCGGGCACGATGCCCTTGGTACGGAAGATCCCGAGCTTCACCCAGCGGTTGCCGTCGCCGGGCTGGGACAGGGTCTTGCTGCGCCAGCCGTTGCGGGTCTTGACCTCGTACTTGGCGAGCTTGGTCTGCGCGCCGTGGTCGGGCAGGTGGACCCAGACCCGGGCGTCCTTGTCGAGTTCCCGGTTCAGCTTCCAGGTGCCGGTGATCTTCAGCCGCTGGCCCTTGGCGTCGTTCTGCCGGGTGTGGCCGAAGTAGAAGTGGCCGCCGAAGCCCGCGCCCAGCTGGTGCAGGTCGACCTTGGCCGGGTAGACGGTCTCGACCGCGTTGTTGGCGAAGTTGAAGCTGAAACTCCCTGAGTTGGTCCAGGAGTTGGAGCAGTTCGGCCGGACCACCGGGGTGCCCGCCGGGACGTCGTCGACGATGAGGGCACTGTCCGGCAGGCCGCTCCGGGTGCAGGCCGGCGGGTAGGCGGTGCCGTCGGCCTCCTCGGGCGTGCTCTCGCCGAAGCGGATGAACTCGAAGCCGCAGGTGTCGACGCAGTCGCTCTTCCAGGTCACCGGCTTGTTCCACCAGCACTTGAAGTCCGAGCGGCCACAGGGCCCGCTGGTCGTGGTGTCGTTCGACGCCCCGTCGGAGATCCGGCCGGGGTCGCAGCCGATGGAGGAGTCGCAGAACGCGCCCTCGGGCGCCTTGACGCGGGACCGGTTGTACTTCGCGCTGCCCTTGACGCCCACGCCCTCGTTGGTGCCGTTCCAGGTGGACTGGCGGAAGGCGGGGACCATCACGCCCGGGGACTCCAGGAAGGACGGCGGGTGTGCGGCGAAGCCGAGGACCTTCTCCTGGTAGGGCCAGTTCTGCGGCCGAGCCGCGGCGCTCGCGTCGTCGTCGCCCGCCGCGTTCTCCATGAACGGCAGCCGTCCGGCGTCCCATTCCGGGTTCGCCGGGTTGTTGAACCAGCCCAGGCCCCAGGGCTCGGACCCGTTCTTGGGGTGGAAGCCGGAGTTGTAGGCCCACAGGGCGAAGTACCAGTTCTCGGGCCGGCCGTTGGCGCCGTGGTTGGCGATCAGGCCCGCGCCGCGGGTCTCGTTCCACTTGGCGATGAGGGTCTGCAGGCCCGCCGCGATGTTCGCGGTGTAGTCGAGGGCCGCGGCCCGCTGCTTCTGGTACGGCCAGGCCTCGCCGCCGTGTCCGTCCTCCCGGCCCGCCATCCGCATGTGGTCCGTGATCTGCGTGATGCCGTAACCGCAGTCCGCCTTGGCGAAGTTGACGTCCCAGTCGTTGGCGGAGTCGCCGTCGTAGAGGTCGATGCCGTAGTAGTTGCCGATCAGCGGGTTGCCGGTGACGCCGGGCACGGCCGAGCGGGCGGCCTGCCACATGTTGGACTCCTGTGTGGTCACGCCGAGCATGACCTGCGCGATGGCACGGCCGCCGCCGCTCAGCGCCGGGTTCAGGAAGAGCGTCTGCGGCTGGTAGGCGGGCATGCCGAGGTTCTTCCAGTTCGCCGGCCGCGAGATGTGGGTGTTCAGCATGCCCTTGACCGCCATGTCCACGGCCCACTCCACCTGGCGGGGCTTGGGCTGCATCGCCTGGTTGCGCGGGTCGTTGCGCGGCACGGAGCAGGTGCGCTCCGCCTCCACGGGGTCGCTGGGGTCGCCACCGGCGCGAGCCGCCTTGGCGGTGTTCCCGGAGGCCTTCCTCCCGGAGCCGGAGGAGATCCCCGGCGACAGGTCCCGGCCCTGGGCCGCGTACGGCGAGACGCGACGCGTCGGGTCGACGGTGAAGGAGACCTTGTTCCCGGAGTCCCGGACCGTCATGGAGAGCTTCACGGGACGGGCCGTGCCGGCATCGCCCGGCAGCAGCAGCGTGCCCTTGCCGTCGGCCCAGGTGGTGTGGGTCAGGACGGCCTCGCCCCGGGTGGAGACGGTCACGTCCTTGGCGGTGCCCGCGAGCCTGCGCACCTCGGCGGGGAGCCGCTCGGCCGCCGGCGTCGTCCTGCCGGTCACGTACACGGTCCCGGCGCTGCGGGTCAGACCCGTCTCGGTCGCGGGCCCCTGGGCCAGCACCGCCGCGCGGGTCGTCCGCGCGCTCGGGCGGGTCACCGCGGTGGCGGTGACGTGCTTGACCTTGGCGGTCGCGCCCCGCTTGTCCAGGAAGGCGAGCCCGCCCGCGCCGTCCGGGGTGAGCCGGTAGGGCACGCCGTCGGTGCGGACGACGGCCCTGCGGGCGCCCGCGGAGTCGATGCGGACGACCTCGGCCCCGGCGGCAGCGGCGATGGAGCCGTCCTTGACGGGGACGGCCGAGGTGACCTGCCCCTTGAGCTCAACGGGCTTGCCCAACTTGCCCGTCGACGTGTTCAGCTCGACCAGCCGGGTGCCGGGCAGGTCCTCGCCGCCGGACTGGGTCAGGACGGCCGTCTCCCCCGCGCCACAGCCCGGGTTGTAGTACGACAGCGACGCCTTGAGCTTCAGCTTCGTCACCCGGCCCGACGTCAGGTCGACGATCGCCGTGAAGGCGCCCCGGGCCATCAGGTGCGGCTTGTTGGTGAACGTGCGCGGCGCGTAGACGACGACGGCCCGCTTGCCCGAGCCGGTCACACACACGTTGCCTATCCAGGCGTCCGCGTCCAGACCCGGCTCGGACAGCGTTGCCGTGCTGCGCCAGGTGTAACCGTCCTTCTTGTGCGCCGTGAGGAGGTGGAGGCCCTCCGCGTCACCCGACGTGGTCCACGCCAGGTCGCCCGACTTCTGCCACTCCTTGCCCAGGACCGCGGCGCGCCTGGCCGACGGCACGGTGTCGGACGGGCCTTTCGGCCGCACCTTGGCCGTGCCGCTCGCGGGTTCCGGCTCAGCGGCCCAGGCCACGGCCGGCACCAGTCCCGCGAGCACCGCTCCGGACGCCAGCACGGCGAGCGGCGCTCGCACTCGTCTGCGGAATCTCAACAGCTCTCCTCTTTCAGGGTTGTGGCGCGAGCGCGTACGTTGCCGATCCGATGGGCCGGGAGAAGGGAGAGAGCCCGTACGGCGATCTGCGGACGGGCTGAACACGACGGGCGGAAGACGAGGTGACTGCGAAGGGCGCGCCCTTCAGGACACGCACCGGTGAACTTCCGTCGACGGAACCGCGGTCACGGAATCAGAAAAGGGCGCCGCACATTCCTCATGCCGACGCTGCGCCGATGGGACGCACTGGACCCCCCGTTCCCCCACTGGTGATCGCGCGCTTCACCGGCGGTCCACGGAGTGGTCGGCTCCGCGCCGCCGGGCGCGGGGTCACTGTAGGCGGAGTGCGAACGGGTCGCACAAGAGTACGAGACGAACATGGCAAGAAAACGCCACGCAGATCCCTGCGGTGAATCCGCGCCCCACAGGTCACGGAAGAGCGCTTCACCTGTGAGGCAGCTGTGGGGCACCTGTCAGGCCGCGCCGTGGGCACCTTCGAGCCCCATGAGCGCTTATCGGCCAAGTCCGCCGGGACCCGGTCCGGTCTGGTTGCCTGTTGTGGTGAACAGTCGCCGCCCTTCCCTCTCTTCGCCGTCCGCCCCGGAGTCCTGGCCGTGCGCCATCCAGACCCCCCGGCTGACGCTGCGTCCTGCCGAACCCGCCGACGTGTCCGCCTTCACCCGGCTGTGGACCGACGCAGACGTGCGTCGTTTCCTCGGCGGGCCCGTCGCCGAAGACCAGCTCGCCGTCTATCAGCAGCATTTCGCGGGCCACCCCCATCTCTTCACCGTGGTCACGCGACAGGGAACAGTGACGCTCGGGTCCGTGACCATCGATCCGAAGTCCCGCTTCGACGGCCGACGGGAGGTGTCCTACTCCTTCCTGCCGGAGCACTGGGGTAAGGGATACGCCCGTGAGGCTGTGACGGCCGCGGTCAGTTGGTCCTTCGAGCACGTCGCCTCCGACGACCCTTCCGTCGTCGCGGTCACCCAGGAGGCCAACAGCCGCTCACGCCGGTTGCTGGAGGCCATCGGCATGCGTGTGATCAGCACGTTCCTGGAATGGGATGCTTGGCAGGTGATGTACGCCGTGCAGAGTGAGGAGCTTCGGGGTTGAAGAAGGCGGCGCTGTGGACCGGACTCGCCCTGTGCATCGCCTTCATCACCTGGGTGGCATGGGGGCTGCTCCGGTTCGACCACGACATCGACCGTCCCCGCGAGGGCGGCTTCTCCGGCTGGCAGTGCGACGCCGATCGCGGCCGTGACTGCGGATCCTGACGGCCTGTCGGCGCCGCTAAGGTGACCCGCATGACCGGCGACAGCTTCTGGACCCTCCCGCCCGACCGTATGGTGCGTGGTTCCCTGGGCCACTGCAACATCACCGTCCTCCTCCCGCCGTTCGGCGTGGACGCTCGCGCGCTGCCCGCCAACGACCCCGGCCGGGCGGCCGAGTTCGCGGCGTCGTTCGGAACCGTGGAGGAGGTCGTGGAAGAGATCGGGCCCCGGTCGGCCCTCGACGTGCCCTACCCGGACACCCGGACCGACCTGGACATCGTCCAGGCCGCCGCATGGGGCCATGCCCTCGGTTTCAGCGACCCGGCACTGGCCGACAACGGCAACGACACCCCGCTCCTGACCGAGGCCCGCAGGCTGCGCGAGCGCTACCCGGACGCCCGTATCGTCGGCCGCGTCCACTTCCACGGTGGGGCGGACCACACCGAGGACATCGTCTGGCTGCCCGACGGGGCCATGTTCCACGCCACCGGCTGGCCCGGCGACGAACCGTTCGAGGTCACCGGCGACCCGGACGCCATCGCCTCCGCCCTCGGCATCCCCGCCGAGACGCTGGAGGACCTCGGCCTGCACGAGGAGGACCCGGCCGACGTCGAATGGGCCGGCTTCGTCGCCCTGGCCCTGGGCGAGGCCGACCCCTGGGGCTGGGAGCAACTGCGCACCACGGCTTTCCGCGTACGGCACACCCGGTTCGCCACGTCCACGATGGAAGAGCTGTACTTCGCCGGCGGCTGACTGAACGGCCCTGCGGGGGGCGTATCCACCGCGCATTCGCTGATCGGCCGGCTCCTGAGCCGAGTGTCGGCGGTCTTCTCCGTGCGCCGACCGGGCGGGGAACCAGAGCGCTCTCCAACTCACCGGCGTGCCCGCCCGGTCGGACCGTGGAGCGGTTCCGTCAGTGACCCGCGGCCCTCAACTCCCCTACCAGGCGGGCCGTCGCCGGCACCGGGACGCCGTGTCGTTCCGCCGCGCGCAGCAACGCTCCGCCGATGGCGTCCAGTTCGAGGGGGCGGCCCGCCTCCGCGTCGCGTTGCATCGAGGACTTCGTGCCGGGCGGGAAGGCGTCGTAGCGGGCGAGGGCCTGGCGCGGGTCGGCGGGGCCGCCGCAGGCGCCGCTGACGGCCGCCGCCTCCTCGACGAGGGACGTCAACTCCTCGCGGTGCTGCGTGCGTACGTCGCCGATGGGGAGGGCGTAGTGGGTGGTGAGCAGGGCGAAGGGGGCCAGCAAGGACATCTTCGCCCAGAGGGTCGCCGCCTCGTCGGCGTGGACCCGGGTCGTCGGACCGGCCGCGTCGAGGACCTGTGCCAGGGCGTCCAGGCGTTCGTCGGGGACCGGGTCGCCGGCGAGGTCTATCTCGGCGAAGGGGGTGCCGTGCTCGATCCGCCCCGGGGCGACGCGGGTCGACTCGGCGCGGATGGCGGCGGCGGCCACGCGGTCCGGGCGGTACCGGGCGCGGAGGGCGGCGGGGTGCTCCACGCCGTTCAGGAAGGGTACGACCAGGGCGTCGCCCAGCAGGGTGGGCGGGACGCGGGTCAGGGCCGCGTCCAGAGCGGTGGCCTTGACCGCGATCAGGCACGCGTCGACCGGCTCGCGCAGTTCCGTGTCCGCCTCGACCTCGGCCGTGAAGTCACCGAACAGCCCGCTGCGTACCTCGATCCCGGTCGTCCGCAGCGTCTTCGCCGTATCGTCGCCCGCCAGGCAGATCACCCGGTGGCCGGACTTGGACAGCAGTGCGGCCAGCAGGCCGCCTATGCCGCCCGGGCCCAGTACCGCCACGGTGAGTTCGTCGTTCGTCGCCATGCGCATCCTCTCGTCGGTCGGCCCCACTTCCGAGCGGTGGCCGCCTCGGACTCGATCATCACAGACCGGCCCGTTCCCTGGGAGAGGCGCTTCCGGGCTCCGGCGCCCCCGATCGCGAGGTCTTCGACCGAGTTGCCTGCCCAGGGCATCACGCTTGGCTGGGGGACGGTCGACGCGCGAGGCGGCCCTCTCCGACGCCCCACGCAACCCGGCCCCTGCACAGCGCGCACTCACCCGTTCACACCCCTCCCCCGCGCCCATCGAGTTCTCTTCCACACGAACCCCAGGCACGGCGGTGACCTGCTGAAACACCACCACTTCGACGACCCGCGCCCTCCCTCCCGACACCCATTCGCCCCATTCCTGACGCTCTCTCAGGAAGCGCACCCGCCCCACTGCCACTTACCTCGGAAAGGCAGGGGCACGACCGAGGCGGCGGCACATGGGGGTGTCGCGGGCCGTGGCCCGTCGAGTGCGGAGGAGCATCGATGCGACGTACCGCCCGTCTGCTGACCGGGACCGCGCTGGCCGTCGCTGCCGTCGCTGCCGTCGGTGCGCCCGCGTACGGCGACGACGGCGGTGGTGACCTGGAGGTGTCCCCGTCCTCGGTCGTGCCGGGCGGCGACGTCACGGTGCACACGGCCGCCTGCAAGGACGGCGGTACGGCAGCGGGCGACGCCAGCGCGGTCGGCGCGGGCGAGTTCACGCTGGGGCCGGGCGGCGACGAGCAGGACGCGAACGGGCGGTTCCGGGTGCCGCCGAGCGCGCAGCCGGGGACGTACGAGATCGTCGCGACCTGCGCCGAGGGCGGCCGGCAGGTGAGCGGGGACCTGGTGGTCACTCTGACCGCCCCGCGCGAACAGGTGCATCCGAGAGGAAGTGTGAAGACGGGGGTCGGCGGCGCTCTTGGCACCGATCCCGTACAGACCGCGGCCGGCGTGGCGGCTCTCGCCGTCGCCGCCGCGGGCGGTACCTGGCTCCTGCATCGCCGGGCGAGAGGCGACGGGATCTGACGGACACCCTCCGCTGTCCGTCCACCGGTACCGCACGTCCCCTCCCCCTCCGGGTCCGACGCCCCTCGCGGCCCGGAGGGGGATCGGGCGGCCGAGGAGAGTCCCAGGAGGCTCCCGTGCGCAGTCATCGCGGCGTTGGCAACGGCGTCATAGCCGCCGTCACCGTCCTCGCCCTGTGCTCCGGCGCCTGGCTGCTGAACAACGGCGTCGAGACACACGCCCCGCCGCAGCCGTCGGCCGCGCAGGAGTCGAGCGGTGTCTCGCACGCCGGCCCCCGCTCCCGGCGCGCCCCCGCCCCCGCCCCCGCGCTCCCGCCCTCCCCTCCCGACCGCATCCGCATCCCCGCGATCCGCGTCGACGCCCCCCTCATGGGCCTGGGCCTGACCAGGACGGGCAGCCTCGACGTCCCGCCCGCCGAGCGGAAGAACCTCGCCGGCTGGTACGAGGCCGGCACCACGCCCGGTGAGACGGGCACCGCGATCGTCGCCGGGCATGTCGACAACGCCGACGGGCCCGCCGTCTTCTACCGCCTGGGCGCCCTGAAGAAGGGCAGCACGATCGAGGTGGACCGGCGGGACGGCGGGACGGCGCTCTTCACGGTCGACGCCGTCGAGGTGTACGCCGCGAAGACCTTTCCCGACGAGAAGGTGTACGGCACGGCGCCGCGCCCCGAGCTGCGGGTGATCACCTGCGGCGGCGGCTACTCACGGACGACCGGCTATCAGGGCAACGTGGTCGTCTTCGCCCACCTCACCGGCAGCCGCTGAACCCCGGGACGGCCACCGCCCCCGTGTCCGGTCCCGCTGTCAACGGTCGGTCGTACCGTTGCCGACCATGGACTCGACTTCCTTGCTGCGTCACCTGCGGCTCGAACTCGAGGCCTTCCGCGCGTGTCTCGACGGAGACCTGTCGGCGCGGGTCGAGCACTGCGGGGAGTGGACCCTGTACGACCTCGCCGATCACCTGGGCGGCGGGAACGTGTGGGCGGCGGCGGCCGTGTCCGAGGGGCACGGCGATCACTCTCCTGCACCGGCTCCCCGGGAGCGGGCCGAGCTGGTGGGGTGGTTCGAGGGGACGGCGGACACGCTGCTCAAGGCGTTGGACGCCGATCCGTCCGCACCGGCCTGGACGTTCCACCCGCCGCACACGGTCGGCTTCTGGCAGCGGCGCCGGTGCATGGAGACGCTGATCAAGGGGCTCGCGAAGCCGCCTGAGCGGGCCCTGCGGCTCGTCGCGACGGACACGGGAGGGTCGTGGACCTACGGGCCGGGGGCCCCGGTGGCCACGCTCTCCGGGCCGGTGGAGGATCTGCTGCTCCTGCTGTGGGGGCGGCGCGAGGCGACCGGGGACGCGCCCTTCGCCTGGGTAGGCGACGAGGAGGCCGGGCGGCGGATCCTGCAGGGGCCCTTGACGGGGTGACCGGGCGGGCCGCGCGGCTCATCCCGGGCCTGCGCGGCTCCCACCGCGTTGCGCAGGTCACAGCGACCGTGTGATCACCGCCCGTCACCCCCGGTCGTAGACGATGGTGGCTGCACGAAACCCGAGGTCGGGCCGCCCCGCCCCGGGCCTGCCGGACCGACCTCACAGCCCGCCCCCGCTGCCCCCTCCGAACCCTCACACCGCCCCCCGGCCCCTGCTGAGGGCAGCGTTCCTCGCGGGAAACAGATGTGATGCGGTCGGGTAACACCCACCCCGCACGCTCCTAGGCATGACCTCGAATACGCGTGTGGTGGTGATCGGCGCCGGCCTCGCGGGCGTACGACTCGCCCGGCGGCTCGGCGAGCTCGGCACGCCCGTGACGCTCGTCGGCGACGAGGAGCACCGCCCGTACAACCGGGTGCTGCTCGCCGAGGTGCTGGCCGGCCGCTACAGCCCCGACGTGATCGCCCTCCCGGCACCCGCGGAGCTGACGCGTGGCCGGGTCACCGCCATCGACCGCGAGATGCGAGCCGTACATCTCGCGGACGGCACGGAGATCGCATACGACACGCTCGTCCTGGCCACCGGCTCCAACCCCGTCCTTCCGCCCCTGCGCGGCCTGTTCACCCCGGACCATGTGCTGCCGGAGGGCGTCCACGCCTTCCGGACGATGGACGACTGCCTGGGCCTGTCCAAGGCGGTACGGCCGGGTGTGCGCGCGGTCGTGATCGGCGGCGGGCTCCTCGGGGTCTCCGCGGCCCGCGCGCTCGCGCTGCGCGGCGCGCAGGTCGTACTCGCCCAGCAGTCCGAGCGGCTGATGGAGCGTCAG
The DNA here is from genome assembly GCF_044465645.1 of Streptomyces sp. NPDC049627. Taxonomy (NCBI): domain Bacteria; kingdom Bacillati; phylum Actinomycetota; class Actinomycetes; order Kitasatosporales; family Streptomycetaceae; genus Streptomyces; species Streptomyces sp. NPDC049627. The sequence continues at coordinate 479,420 of NZ_JBITLW010000005.1, forward strand.
CTCGACCCGGCCGCCTCGAAGCTGGTCAAGCGCCACCTCACCGATCTCGGCGTCGAGATCCACACCGAGTGCCGGGTACGCGACGTGCGCTGCGTCGGCGGCGCGGTCCGCTCGGTGGAGATGGCCGACGGATACGCCCTCGACGCCGACCTCGTCGTCCTGGCCTGCGGGGTCCACCCGCGTGCGGGCCTCGCGCAGGCGGCCGGGCTGGACGTGCGCAAGGGGATCGTCGTCGACGACGAACTCCGTACGTCCGACCCGCGCATCCGGGCCGTCGGCGACTGCGCCCAGCACGACGGCACGGTGTACGGGCTGGCCGCCCCGGCGCTCGAACAGGCCGACGCCCTGGCCGAACTGCTGGCCGGGAACGCGGACGCCCGCTACACCGGCACCCGTTCCCTGACCCGGCTCACCCTCACCGGGCCGGACTCGCCCCTCGGCTCCTTCGACCTCGCCGCGTTCGGTGAGACGGAGGCCCGGCCCGGCGACGACGTCGTGCAGCTCGCCGACGCCACCCGCGGCACCTACCGCAAGGTCGTCGTCCGCGACGACCGCCTGGTCGGCGGGGTTCTCGTCGGCGAACTCGGCACCGTCGGCGCGCTCGCCCGCGCCTGGGAGGGAGCAGAGCCGCTCCCCGACGACGGCCCTCTGCTCCACCTGCTCACCAACGATGGAGGCTCCTGATGTCCACGGACACCCCCACGATCGTGCTCGTCGGCCATGGCATGGTCGGCCAGCGCTTCCTCGAAGCGCTCGCCGCGCGCGGCCTGACCGCCACGCACCGCGTGGTCGTGCTCTGTGAGGAGCCGCGTCCGGCGTACGACCGCGTGGCGCTCACCTCGTACTTCTCGGGCAAGACGCCCGAGGACCTCTCCATGACGGACATGGAGTTCATCAAGGACCACGGCATCGAGCTGTACGTCGGTGACCCGGCGGTCTCCGTCGACCGCGAGGCGAAGAAGGTCACCGCCAGGTCCGGCGAGGTCTTCGAGTACGACACCCTCGTCCTCGCCACCGGCTCGTACCCCTTCGTACCGCCGGTCCCGAACAAGGACGCCACCGGCTGCTTCGTCTACCGCACGATCGAGGACCTGCTCGCGATCGAGGAGTACGCGAAGAGCAAGGCCACGACCGGTGCCGTGGTCGGCGGTGGTCTGCTCGGCCTCGAAGCCGCGGGTGCCCTGAAGGGCCTGGGCATCGAGTCGCACATCGTGGAGTTCGCGCCGCGCCTGATGCCGGTGCAGGTCGACGAGGGCGGCGGCGCCGCGCTGCTGCGCACCATCGAGAACATGGGCCTGACCGTGCACACGGGCGTGGGCACGCAGGAGATCGTCACCGACGACAGCGGTGCCGTCACCGGCATGAAGCTGTCCGACGGATCCGAACTCGCCACCGACATGGTGGTGTTCTCCGCCGGTGTCCGCCCCCGCGACCAGCTGGCCCGCGACTGCGGCCTGACGGTCGGCGAGCGCGGCGGCATCACGGTCGACGAGCAGTGCCGTACGGTCTCCGACCCGCATGTGTTCGCGATCGGCGAGTGCGCGCTGGCCTCGGACGGCCGGGTGTACGGCCTGGTGGCCCCCGGTTACGAGCAGGCCGAGACGGCCGCCGCGACCATCGCCGAGGACGAAGCGCAGTTCACCGGCGCCGACCTGTCCACCAAGCTGAAGCTGCTCGGCGTGGACGTGGCGTCCTTCGGTGACGCGCACGGCGCCACCGCGGACTGCCTGGACGTCGTCTACTCCGACTCCCGTGCGGGCCTGTACAAGAAGCTGGTCATCGGCAGCGACGGCACGCTGCTCGGCGGCATCCTGGTCGGCGACGCGGAGGCGTACGGCACGCTGAAGGCCTTCACCGGCTCGGTGCCGCCGGTCTCGCCCGAGTCGCTGGTGCTGCCCGCCGGCGCCGGGGAGTCCGCCCAGCTCGGCCCGACCGCGCTGCCGGACGACGCGATCATCTGCTCCTGCAACAACGTCACCAAGGGCACGATCCGCGGCGCGGTCACCGACCACCAGTGCACCACCGTGCCCGAGGTGAAGAAGTGCACCAAGGCCGGTACGACCTGCGGCAGTTGCGTCAAGGTGCTCGGCCAGCTGGTCAACGCCGAGCTGGAGGCGTCCGGCGTCGAGGTCGACAAGGGCCTGTGCGGCTGCTTCTCGCAGACCCGCGAGGAGCTGTACGAGATCGTCCTCGCCCTGCGCATCAACACCTACCAGGACCTGCTCGACCGCTACGGCCGCGAGAACGCCCGCGGCACCGACGGCTGCGAGATCTGCAAGCCGGCGGTCGGCTCGATCATCGCCTCCCTCGCCCCGACGATCGGCGCGAGCGGCTACGTCCTGGACGGTGAGCAGGCGGCCCTTCAGGACTCCAACGACCACTTCCTCGCCAACATCCAGAAGAACGGCTCGTACTCGATCGTGCCGCGCATCCCCGGCGGCGAGATCACTCCCGAGAAGCTCATCGTGATCGGCGAGGTGGCCAGGGACTTCGGCCTCTACACGAAGATCACGGGTGGCCAGCGCATCGACCTGTTCGGCGCCCGCGTCGAGCAACTCCCGCTGATCTGGGCTCGGTTGGTGGACGCCGGCTTCGAGTCCGGCCACGCGTACGGCAAGGCGCTGCGCACGGTGAAGTCCTGTGTGGGCTCCACCTGGTGCCGCTACGGCGTCCAGGACTCCGTCCGGATGGCGATCGACCTGGAGCTGCGCTACCGGGGCCTGCGCTCCCCGCACAAGCTGAAGTCGGCCGTCTCCGGCTGCCAGCGCGAGTGCGCGGAGGCCCAGTCGAAGGACTTCGGCGTCATCGCCACCGCCAACGGCTGGAACCTGTACGTCGGCGGCAACGGCGGCGCGACCCCGCGCCACGCGGACCTGCTGGCGCAGGACCTGTCCGACGCCGAGCTGATCCGCCTGATCGACCGCTTCCTGATGTTCTACATCCGCACGGCGGACCGTCTGGAGCGCACCTCGACCTGGCTGGAGCGGATCCCCGGCGGCCTGGACCATGTGCGCGACGTGGTCGTCGAGGACTCGCTCGGCATCTGCGAGGAGCTGGAGTCCCTGATGGCGGCCCATGTCGCGAACTACCGCGACGAATGGTCGGAGACCATCAACGACCCCGAGAAGCTCTCCCGCTTCGTGTCCTTCATCAACGCGCCCGACACCCCCGACCCGGTCGTCGGCTTCGTCCCCGAGCGCGACCAGATCAAGCCCGACCTGCCGCTGCTGACCATCGGCCACCGTCCCCTGGAAGGAAGCGCCCAGCGATGACCCTGGCACCCGAGACAACCGACCTGAAGGTCCAAGTACGCCTGGACGAGGACTGGTTGACCGTCTGCGACCTGACCCGGCTGCTCCCGGGCCGCGGTGTGGCGGCCCTGCTGCCGAACGGCAAGCAGGTGGCCCTGTTCCGCGACCGCGCCGGAGAGCTGTACGCCATCGACAACCGTGACCCGTTCGGCGGGGCGGCGGTCCTCTCCCGCGGCCTGACCGGCACCCACCAGGGCCGCCCGTTCGTGGCCTCGCCCCTGCTGAAGCAGCGGTTCGACCTGGAGACCGGGCAGTGCCTGGACGACGAGGCGGTGCGGATCGCGACGTACGAGGTGCGAAGCACCGGATAGCAGCGTGCGGGCGTCGTAGGAGCACGGAGCACGGAGCACGGAGCACACAGCGAGGGCGGCACCCTGTGCGGGGTGCCGCCCTCGCTCTTTCCGCATCCGGTTGTCTGCATCCGATCGGGATCAGTCCGGACCACGTGTCCTCTCAGCACGGGACACGAACCAGTCCCGGGCCACCGTGACGATCTCCTCAAGGCTTCCCGGCTCGTGGAACAGATGCGTGGCGCCCGGCACGACGTGGACCTCGCTCGGCGCGCCGAGCTTTCCGGCCGCCTCCTGGTTGAGTCCCACGTCCGTCTCGTCCTCGCCGCCGACGATGAACAGCACGGGGGCCTTGACGCCCTGCAGTTCCTCGTGCGTCAGGTCCGGCCGCCCGCCCCGGGTGACGACGGCCGACACGCGCTGTGACCGATCGGCGGCCGCCAGCAGTGCCGCCGCGGCAGCGGTTTCGGCACCGAACAGACACACCGGGACGCCGGCGGTCTCCGGCCGCTGCTCCAGCCAGTCGATGGCGGCCACCAGCCGCCGGGTCAGGAACGGGACATCGAAGCGGTGCCGGGCCGAGCGGGCGTCCTCGCGCTTCTCCAGTTCGGTGAGGAGGTCGAGGAGAAGCGTGCCCATCCCCGCCCGGTGCAGCGCGTCGGCGAGCGCACGGTCGCGGGAACTGCCACGGGAGCTGCTGCTGCCCTCGGCGATGACCACCACGGTTCGCACCGGGCCGGGAACGACCAGATCGCCGGCGAGCGGGGCTCCCCTTGCGGGTACCAACACCAGGTCGGACGTCATCGGGCTATCCCGTCAGGGTCGGGACATAGGGGAACGGGGCCGGAGCGAGCTGCACTCCGGAGGCCAGGCCGAGGGCCGTGAGGGCGTCGGGCACGCCGCGTCCGACGCGGGCGGCCTCCATGGTGCCCTGCGCGGCCAGGGGACGGCAGCTGGCGGCGATGATCTCGAACAGGTGCCGTACCCGGCCGGGTCCGCGAGGCAGCAGCTGGCCGTGGAAGTCCTCGTGGTGGGCGAGCACGAGGGCGGCGAGACCGACGACATGGGCGCAGGCCGTGCCGGTGCCGTCGAGGGCCGTGTATCCACCCTGCGGGGAGCACGACACGACCGCCACTCCCGGGGCGGCCGCGTCGACCCCGGGGCCGAAGCAGCTGAACGGCGCGGCGAACAGCCCTTCCGGCGTCAGCTGCGGCCCCGCGTGCGTGGCCTGGGAGGTGTCCGGCGGGAAGGACCCGAATGCTCCGAGCGCACCCACGGCGAACACGGTGGGCAGCGAGCCGGGGAAGCAGACCGGTCCGCCCGAGTCGCCCGCCGGGGCGACGCAGGCGATCCCCGCCGCGTTGGCATCGGCCAGTTTGCGGGAGACCAGCGCCGACGGGTACGGCGTCGCGACGGCGATGTGCGCGACGTCGACCTCATGGTCGATGCAGTGGTCCAGGGCGGCGATCAGGTCGCTGAAGCAGCCGCCGGGCAGCACCTGACAGACCTCGATCTCGGCGTCGACCGCGATGCCGATGACCCCCTTGCCGGTGTCCGCCCCGGCGATGACGCCCGCCGCGTGGGTGCCGGTGCCCATCGTGTCGTAGGCCCAGCCGTCCTCCGTGCCATGGACGAGATCGGCCCCCGAGCGCACACGCTGCTTCAGATCGGGATGCTCGGAGGCGACACCCGAGCCGATGATCCCGATCTTGATACCGAAGGCGCGGAACGTGGGAGGCAGCCGGTCCAGCCGCATGGCCTGCTGACCCCAGCCGTATCCCTGTCGCTCCTCCAGCCCCGGGTACACCTTGGCCAGCGGCGTGAGGGTGACCAGGTTCTCCTCGGTGGGCGACAGGTCCGGACGGCTGATCCAGCGGTCGGTGTAGTCGCCCGCGGGCCGGACGTACAGCGACTGGATGGACTGCGGGGTCTCCGCGGGCAGCGTGACGGTGACCGTCCCGTCGGCCGCGGTGACGCCCTGTCCGGGCCATGAGGTCCCGATCAGGAACACGCCCGCGCCGGCCAGCGGTTCTCCGTCCGGGCCAGTGACGCGCAGCGAGATCTCCACCGGTTGGTCCAGCGGAGTGACGAGACCCGGATCGCGCAACGGGATGCCCGCGGCCGGCACGGCGGCCGGTCCGGTGGCGGACAGCGGCAGGTCCGGCTCGATGTGTACGTGCAGCGTCCGCATCGCGGGCAGCTGGGGCTCGGGGGCCTCGACGACCGCGATCTCCGGGCAGGAGGGGGACAGTCCGGCCGACTGCAGCTTCTCCGACGGCCGGAGCCTGCGGACCACGCTGACCTCGGGCATCCGCTCCAGTTGGTCACACACCGCGTCCATGCCGAGTTCGGGCACTCCCGGCGGGAGCAGATGTCCCGGCAGCGGCGTCACCATGTACCGCTCCTTGCGCGGCTGCACCAAGCGCGGTGACCGTGCGGCTTTCCCGCCCGGCTCGCTCCGGCCGTGCTCCGGGCCCGGTCCGCCGGCCCCCGCACCACCCCCGGACTCGCTCGCGCGGCTGTTTCCGGGCCTTTCCTTCACCATCACGTCCACCTTCACCACGTCGTAGACCGTCGTCACTCGTGCTGACGCGGTGCGCCCGGAGCCTTCTCCGGGCGCACCGCTCACGCCGCTCCGAACGTCAGCCGATACCGAACGGCTGACCCATCTGACCGAAGCCGAAGCCGGGCTGCTGCTGGTACTGCGCGTACGGCTGACCGAACCCGCCGCCCATCTGCTGCATGCCGCCCTGCATGCCCTGCATGCCCTGCTGGCTCTGCTGGAGCAGCCCCACGATCGTGTTCGGCAGCGCCTGCTGCACCGACTGCTCCACGGCGTGGCGGACGGCCCCGGCCAGCGAGCGATGCAGCGCGAGCGCCAGGTACGGGTGCGCCTGCTGGGCCAGGTCCGGCCGCTGCTGCAGCTGCTGCTGCAGTTGCTGGATCTGCTGGAACGTCTGCTGCACCTGCTGCGCGACCTGCTGGGCCGTCTGCTGACACGCCTGCTGGATGGTCTGCTGGACCACCTGGGCGATCTGCTGCGGGCCGCCCGGCTGCTGAGCGCCGAACTGCGTGCCGAACTGCTGGAGGGGTTGAGTGCCAGCCATCACTGACATGAAGGGTCCTCTCGCTGTCACGAACAGGAAAGCCGATATAAGTGATCTATCGGCTTTATCGGATTAATCCGACTCCGTGAAACTAAGGTCCTGCACCTCGCGCCGCAAACGGAGAGTCCGGCCGTTCTGCGAACGACCGGACCCGGATGTTTTGAGGTCAACTACTGGCGCCTCAGGCGTCGTTACGAGCGGAACGGCCCCGTCACCTCGTACGTGATCCCACCGGACGAGCTCCCCGTCGTCCCCCGCTGGCTCGAGAAGTACAGCCGCCTGCCGTCCGGCGAGAACGCCGGCCCGGTGATCTCCGAGCTCGACTGGCCGTCGATCCGCAGGAACGACGCGACGACGTCGTCCGGGGTGATCAGGCAGATCTCCATGTTGCCGCCGTCCTCGGCGACGAAGAGGTCGCCGGAGGAGGAGCCGGTGATGTTGTCGACGCCGGTGAGCGGGGCCGTGCCGTTGACGAGGGAGTCGTCGTACGCCAACTCATAGGTGTTCGACGTGAGGTTGAGCTGCCAGACGCGGTTGTCGCCCTTGGTCGTGAACCACACCGTGTCGTTCGCGTAGTGGCAGCCCTCGCCGCCGTTGAAGGACTTCGAGCCGGAGACCTGGGTGCGGGTGGTCGTCGGGGAGCCGTCCGGGTCGGGCACGTTCGCCCACGTGAAGGAGCCGCTCGTGCCGCTGCCCGCGACCATGACCTGGAGGGTGCCGGAGGACAGGCTGCCCCACGTCGTCGGCACGAAGCGGTAGAAGCGGCCGTCCGACTCGTCCTCGGTCAGATAGATCACCTTGCGTACCGGGTCGGCGGCCGCCGCCTCGTGTTTGAAGCGGCCCATGGCGTCCCGGCGGACCGCCGCGTTCACGCCCCAGGGGTCGGTCTCGTAGACGTAGCCGAGGGACACCTCCTCGCACGACAGCCATGTGTTCCACGGGGTCTTGCCGCCCGCGCAGTTCTGGCGGGTACCCGAGAGGATCCGGTACGCGCCCGTGATCGCACCCGTCGACGAGAACTTCACCGCGCTCGCGCCGCCGGAGGGGTTGATCTCGGAGTTGGAGACATAGATCCAGCCCGTGCCGTCCGCGTAACAGGCGCCGCCGTCAGGGGCGTTGTGCCAGGTGTACGACGTTCCGGAGACCGTCTGGCCGGAGCGGGCGATGACGCGGCTGGTGAAGCCGCTGGGGAGCCTGATGCCGTTGGCGTCGGGGGAGCCCAGCGGCCCGTAGGGACCGGTGCCGGGCTGGGCGGGCGCGGCGTACGCGGCGCCGCGCCACAGGGTTCCGCCGAACACGGCGGCCGATCCGCCGAGGACGGCCGCACGCAGGAGGTGACGACGTTCCACTCTCACTCCAAGAGGTGTCGTACCGCCCCGCCACCGGTCGGCGACGGGGTCGTGCGTGGGGGGCGGCATGGAACCTAGGGGCGCATGGTGGACGGACCGTGGCCAGTGCGTGACCGCCGGACGGCGTACCTGGGTGCTGCGTGTGCGCTGCTCCGTGCGTACTCATGCGAGTGCCACCCGCGTGCACGCCCCGGCGTGCCGCCGCCCGTGTGCGCTCCCCTGAGTGCAGCCCAGGCGGCCTCACGCGCGCAACGCCGGCACCCCCCGCTTCCGCTGCCCGGGTCGCTCCGGAGCCGGGCCGTGCCCCTCGCGCGGCGCCTCGGCCGACGGCAGCCGGATCACCGCGTCCAGCCCGCCCGCGGCCGCCGCATGCAGGCTCGCCTCGCCGCCGCTGGCGTGCGCGAGCCGCTGGACCAGCGACAGGCCCAGTCCCGTACCGCCCTTGGGGGCGCCCGGCGCGCGCCAGAAGCGGTCGAAGGCGCGGGCCCGCTGCTCCGGGGTCATGCCGGGACCCTCGTCGGTGATGTGCAGGTCGACCCAGGCGGGCCGGGCGTCGCGCAGGGCGCGGCGGGCCGGTACGTGCAGCCGTAGCTCCATGGTCACGGTGGAGCCGGACGGCGAGGCGCGCAGGGCGTTGGACAGCAGGTTGTCCACGATCTGCTCGACCCCGCCCGGCACCGCGAGGACCGGGCCCACGCTGCCGGCGAAGAGCACGAGGGAGACTCGCTGCTTCGCGAAGAGCGGCTGCCAGGTGCGGTGCCTCTCCGCACAGACCGCGCCCACGTCGACCGGGCCCGGCGTCGCCGCGTCCTCCTCCAGGCGGGCCATCGCCAGCAGGCCCTCCACCATCCGCGAGAGCCGGTCCGTCTCGGTCACCGCGGCGGCGAGGCTGCCCCGGCCCCGCACGGCGACGTTGGGCTCCAGGTTCTCCAGCCGCAGCCGAAGCGCCGCGAGCGGCGTCTTGAGCTGATGGGACGCCTCCCCCGCGAACGCGTGCTGGGCGTCGAGGAGATGGGCGAGCCGGGCGGCCGTACGGTTGAACGCGGCGGCGAGGCGGCGTACTTCCGGTGGCCCCTTGGTGATCGCCACCGGCGCCGCCAGCCCCCCGTCCGCCAACTCGTCGGTGGCCCGCTGCAGTTCGCGGATGGGCCGGCCCGTCCAGCAGGCGATGGCGAACCCGATCACGGCGACCGCCGTGAGGACCCCCAGCCCGCCGAGCCCCAGCAACAGCCAGACGTGATGGACCCGTTCGTGCACCGTGCGGGTCGGCAGCGTGAGCCACACGGCGCCCTGCAGCCCCGTGGCGTGCCGGATCGGCGCGGCGACCGAGAGGTACTCGACCCCGCCGATGGTCGACGTCCGGACGTCCACCGTCGCGGTGCCGTGGAGGGCGGCGGCGATACCGGGGCGGGAGGCGAGATCGGCGGACATGACGGCGGACAGCGGATGCGAGGCGGCGAGCAGGGCGCCTGAGGCGTCCACGATCACCACCTTCCCGCCGATCCGCTCGGCGCAGTGGACCACCCTGCGCGGCAGGTCACGCTCGGCCCGGCCGGTGCTGAGGGACAGCGAGGCGTACGCGGACACGGACTCGGCCTCGTCCTTCGCCGCGTTCACCACCCGCTCCCGCTCGCCGCGCGAGTAGACGAAGCCCAGCGGGATCTCCAGGCAGAGCAGCACGAGCGCGGCCAGGCTGAGGTAGCTGAGCAGCAGCCGGCGGGTCACGGCGAGGACACCTGCGGCCCGCCCGGCTCGGTCTGCACGGCCAGCCGGAAGCCGACCCCGCGCAGCGTCTGGATCCACGCCGGGTCGCCCAGCTTCCGCCGCAGCGAGGCGACATGGACGTCCAGCGTCTTGGTCGGGCCCTCGTAGTGCGGATCCCACACCCGGTCCAGGATCTGCTGCCGGGAGTAGACCGCGCCCGGGTCCTCGGCCAGCAGTGCCAGCAGCTCGAACTCCTTGGGGGTGAGGGTGACGGGCACCTCGCCGACCCAGACCTGGCGGGTGCGGCGGTCGACGACCAGGGGGCCGGGCGCGTACGCGGGGTGCGGCGCGGTGTCCTCGTACGGCGGGGGCGGCGGGGTCTCGGACGACAGCGGGGGCGCCGCTTCGGACGACCGGGACGGCGTCGTCTCGTACGAAAGTGGCGGCGTCGTCTCGTACGCGGCCGTGGCCTGCGACTCCGCACCCGCCGCCACCTCCGTCCGCTGCGACCGCCGGGTGACCGCACGCACCCGGGCCACCAGCTCCCGCACGCTGAACGGCTTCGCCAGATAGTCGTCCGCGCCCAGCTCCAGCCCCAGCACCCGGTCGGCCTCCTCACCCCGCGCACTCAGGATGATGACCGGCACGTCCGAGACCTTCCGGATGCCACGGCAGACGTCGATGCCGTCCATGTCCGGCAGACCGAGATCGAGCAGGACGACGTCGCCGTACGGCCTTCTCAACCCCTCGGCACCGGTCGTGACGTGATCCACCGTCAGCCCGAAATGCGCCAGCCCCTCGGTGAGCGGTTCGGCGATCGTCTCGTCGTCCTCGATGAGCAGCACTTGTATGCCCATGGGTCCTGTCTCTCGAATTGACATTCTCTGCCCTGAAGTCGACACGCTACAGGGAACAAGCGCTTGCGTGGCCGTGCGACAAAGAATGTCCAATTCCTGGGCGGGCTCTGGCTTTCGCTTAACCTTCGTCTGGCGTGACCCCCTCTACGGTGTGATGACCTGGCCGAACTCCCAGCCGAGGAGGCTTTAGTGAAGGCATTGCTGGACCGCGCCCGCTCATTCAAACGGCGGGTGGATTTCGAGAGCGGTGAATACCGGAAACTGGCCGAAGGGCAATATCCCGAGGCACTCTTCATTACCTGCTCGGACTCACGGGTCATCCCCGCCCTGATTACCGGGGCGCGCCCCGGAGAAATATTCGAACTGCGCAACGCGGGGAATATCGTGGCGCCGTACGGCAGCCCCGGCGCGTCCGGGGAGGCCGCCACCATCGAGTACGCACTGGAGGTGCTCGGGGTTCAGGACATCGTCGTGTGCGGTCACTCACACTGCGGCGCGATGGGCGCCCTGAAGTCCGGCGACGACCTCACCGCCCTGCCGGGCGTGGACGCTTGGCTGCAGCTCGCCCGCCCCGAACTGGCGCCGGTCCTCACGGCCGCCTCCGACGACCCGTCGCTGCCCGACGTGGCACAGGGCAACGTCGTCAACCAGCTTGCCGTGCTGCGGACTTACCCGGTGGTGCGGCAGCGGCTGGACGCGGGGCGGCTGCGGCTGCACGGCTGGTACTACGAGGTCGACACCGGGCAGGTGCACGAGTTGGAGGGCGACGGCCGGTTCCGGGTGCACAGCGGATGAGCGGGGCGCATGCGCGCGGGCGTACGCGCATCGGGGCGCCGAAGGCCGACCGCGCGAAGCCGGACCTCGCCAACGAGATCACCGCGTCCCTCGTCGTCTTCCTGGTCGCCCTGCCCCTGTGCATCGGTGTCGCCGTCGCATCCGGGGTCCCCGCCGAGCTCGGGATCATCTCCGGGGTGATCGGCGGCCTGGTCGTGGGCGCGGTGCGGGGCAGCACGCTGCAGGTCAGCGGGCCGGCCGCCGGGCTCGCCGCGCTCGTCGCGGAGACGGTGCTGGAGCACGGGGTGGCGATGCTCGGCGTGATCGTCCTGTTCTCCGGCATCCTGCAGATCGTCCTCGGCGTCGTACGTCTGGGCCGAATGTTCCAGGCGATCTCCCTGGCGGTGGTGCAGGGCATGCTGGCCGGCATCGGGCTGCCGCTGATGTTCAGCCAGGCCTACCCGATGGCCGACGCGAAGGCACCCGGCACCCCGATCGAGAACATGGCCGGCATCCCGTCCCTGTTCGCCGACATCCTCACCGACCGGCAGGCGATGATCGCCGCGCTGCTCGGCATCGCCACGATCGTGCTGAGCTTCGTGTGGAAGAAGGTCCCGGGCCCGGTGAAGAGGATCCCGGCGGCGCTGGTCGCGGTCGGTATCGGCATCGCGGTCGCCGCGCTGCCCGGCGTGGACGTGAAGACGCTCCAGGTCGGCAACCTGCTGGCGTCGGTACGGGTGCCGGGAGCCGAGCAGTTCGCGGGCCTCGCGGACACCGCGATCATCACCTCCGTCCTCACCTTCACGGTCATCGCCTCCGCGGAGAGCCTGTTCACCGCGGCCGCCGTGGACCGCATGCACAGCGGCCCCCGCACCCGCTACAACACCGAGCTCATCGCCCAGGGCGCCGGCAACACGATCGCGGGCATCCTCGGCGCCCTCCCCATCACGGCGGTCGTCGCCCGCAGCTCGGCGAACGTCCAGGCGGGCGCGAAGACCCGTATCTCGCGCACCCTGCACGGCCTGTGGCTGCTGGCCTTCGCGCTCCTGCTGCCGCAGGTCCTGGCCCTGATCCCGATCTCGGTGCTGGCCGGTGTCCTGGTCCACAGCGGCTGGAAGCTGTTCGCGCCGGAGGAGTTCCCGAAGATGTGGCGGCAGGACCGGGGTGAGTTCGTGGTGATGACGGTGACCACGCTGGTCATCGTGGCGACGGCGCTGCTGGAGGGTGTCCTGATCGGCCTGGCGGCCGGGATCGTCCTGGCGGCCCTGCGCATGTCCCGGACGGTGATCCGGCAGCACATCGAGGACGACACCGCGAAGGTCGTCATGGCGGGCAACGCGACCTTCCTACGACTCCCCCAGGTCATCGAGGCCCTGGAGTCCGCGGCGGCCTCGGGCAGGCCCCGTATCCGCCTGGACCTGACCGGCGTGACGCATCTCGACCACGCGTGCCGGAGCCAGGTGGAGGAATTCACGGCGCAGCAGCGGGGGTTGGGGCTGCGGGTGGAGCTGCTGATGCCGGGGCCGGCGAAGCCTGCGCCCTCGGCGACGGAGCCGACGCCGCTCTCGACGACGGCACCGACTCCACCGGCACCACACACTCCACCGGCACCCGGGCCGGACGCCGAGTGGTTCTACCTCGACACGCGGCCAGTGCCCGGCGGTCACGACGAGTACGCGGATCGCCCTCCGCTGGTGGGCTGAGCGGACGCCGCCGCTGAGGCCGTGCCGGTGACCATCCGCGCCGCGCTACGTTCCTCCGGGTGGGCGACTCCTCCTGGCTCGCCCACCCGAAGAAAGGAACACCAACGTGGACACGACCGCGTGGCAGACCACGGCCGGACTCGCAGCGTTCCTCGACCGGGCGACAGCGCACGTGCCCGCGGCGCAGCGGCGCGTCCTGCAAGTGCTGAAGATCGGGGAGGAGTTCGGCGAGGCCGCCCAGGCCGTGATCGGAGCGACGGGCACGAACCCGCGGAAGGGAGAGAGCCACACCTGGGACGACGTGACGGCGGAGGTCTGCGACGTGATCATCACGGCGATGGTGACGCTGCACCGCCTCGGCGTCCCCGACCCCGAGGCCGTGTTCGCCGAACACCTCAAGCAGGCCGCGGCCCGCACCGTCGCCGTCCCGGAGGCCTGAGACGGAGCGGGTGCTGCCCCGCGCGAGGAGTGGATCAAAACCCTCCCGCAGGCCGTCGTCGCGTCCTGCGTGCTGCTCCTGGCCTCGACACCCCATACCGGGCCGCGACTTGAGTGACCGGAACCCCCGCGGCGACCTCCATCACCGCGTGATACCGCTGGCTGGGGCGGTCGGCTCCGCGGCTTTACGGAGCCACTTTGGCGCGAGCCTCGAAGATCATGGCCCCAACGGCGTGCTTTACCGGGCAGGTCCACTACCTGCCCGACGCGCCGGAAGCTTACGGGACCATGATCACTCGCGCCAAAGCAGCGACACCCCAAAGCCGCTCCACCGACCTAGTGGATCTGATGACTCACGGCTACGTCTTTCAGGAAGCACTGCCAAGCGTTGGCGGAAGCATGCAGAGGTGACATTGTCACGTCCTTGCTGTCGCGTATCCACACGCCTAATGATGCCTGAGCAATCTCCACGCACGTTTGTGCTGTTGCAGAGTGAGAACTCTTCCGCCACTCCAATGATCCGTCCACCGTGCCTCCATTCAGTGACTCAACATCCCCATGCGCCTTCATGGAGAATCCTGCGACTCCTGTCGCAAGAGATCTGCGAGATGTACCACCTCGGCTGTGATCGGGTGGGCGGCTGGCAGTTGACTGCAGCCGCTTTGTAAGGCAGGGAACCTCTGTCGCGCGTCGGCGATACGCCTCGACTCAACCAACACCCGAACTACCCATTTGCGTCGATCCAATGACAGCTGCCATCGCTACCAGACGCAGTCTTGATCGATACCGCCCCCAGGCAGCCCCCATCGCTCCACTCCAAGCATCGATGGCAAGGGACCTTCTTGCGAGGCATTCCCTTACCGCCCCAAAAAATGCGCCTCTCTCGCTCTCACCCAACCAACAGGCTTGGGAGGCGTGTTGGCCTTCGGCTGCGGTTGGTTCGGAGACACCACCTACCGGGGGAGTTAGGTTGACCTTGTGGACGATGAGTGGATCACCATCCGGCCCAAGTCCGACGACCTTGAGGGGATCGTGCGCGACCGAGCTGTCTGGTCACCGATCTACGCGATCTCAGGAACCCTGGACAAGACGCCGAGAGCGACTCGGCGCCAACCTGTACGGCGGGGACGCCGAGCCGACGCCGCCCAGCGAGAGCGACTTGGCGAGAACGCCCGAGCCATCCGCCCGTCGCCGCACCACAACCGCACCAGACCGAGCGGGGAACAGCGGGGAATCACGGTGGAAGCAGCCGAGCCCGACGGGGCCGCGCCTCGACCGTTCGCCCAGGTCAGCGCCTGAACCGGCAACAAATGATCGCAGCTTCCCAAGCTGAGGGCTCAGGCATCATCGTCACGGGCCGGTCGGGGCGGCTTGCTCTGGTCGACGGAGGTTGCAGCGTGGTTGAGGGCAGTGGGGGTGCAGCGAGACATACGCTTGCGTGGTCGGTCGGCGCACCCGCCGGCGTGGCTGACTGTCGTCGGCCGAGGTTCAGACTGGCCCCATCGAAGTGGACGCAGCGAGCGCAGCACTGTACCTGGCACGAGCCACGATCAAGGTTGTCGCTGGGCAGCCCAGTGCGTCGGCAGGAGCTCACTCCGCAGCTGGGGAGGATGGCGGTGGAGCGCTGCGGAGGCCCAGCTCAGCGTGGACGCGGGCCTGCGGCCTTACTCTGGCGCGGTGCGCCAAATCTTCAAAGTAGATCATTGCTTTCGTCGTCAGCTCGCGCTCTCGATATATGTATGGGGCCAACACCTCCCACATGTTGAGGATGTTGGGCCCGTAGGAACCAATGATCAGTCGCTCATCCACTATGCCGTGAGCGACAAGTTTGCCTACGTCGTCGTAGAAGAGACTCACGCGGCGGACGTGACCGAGCGGTTCATCTGGTAACCGCCGGTACCCGAACTCAGGCGAGTGGTCTCGTGCCAGGTCGGACTTGATGTACTCGATGGCACGGGAGAACTCTGATTGCCTCGTCTCACGGAAGAGCTCGACAACTACGGGTAACAAGTTCGAGTTGTGCGCGAGCCTTATCTGCCTTGCCGACACAACAGAGGACGCCGCCAGCGATACGACGGATATAAACAGTGCCAACACAGTCGACGCCGTAGTGAGGCTCATGGATGGAGGCTAGCCTCGCATTAGGAAGGCGTGAAGCTGGCGGACTGGTCGAAGCCGAGGAGCCGTCGGAGTCCAACCCTCACGCAGGGCAAGCCGAACAGCCGGGGCAACCTGCTAGCGAGCCCGGCCCCGGCGGCCCTCTCAGTTTCCGTCTCATTCAGCGCCGTCACGGCCGTTCAGGCGAGACCCGGGACCGTCCCGACACCGGCGGCCAACCGCCCATGAACGCAGGTGAACGCCCCTGAACCCACCCCGATGTCCGACCAACACAGTTGGAAAACGTGTTGAGGCACCCTCGCGAACGGAAAGCCTCCGCCGCCGCCTGAACCCACACGCGGGCGCCCCAGCCGCGCGTGGAGGGCACAGCGAGGGCACAACGGCTTCCCGCAGGTTCAACGGCAACCAACGCCAACAAACGCCATCTGCCCTGGTCAGCGACGTACCTTGACAGTCTCCACAGACGATGCAGCAGAGGGCGGCACCCCCGCACAGGGTGCCGCCCTCTCTTCGTGCACCGGAGCCGCCGCCCATCGGTCTTGAGGGTCGGGGACGGGCGACGGCTCCGGAGTCTCAGTGGCCGTGAGGCCTACCGACACCCCTTGCCGGGCTCACCGGTGGTCGCTGCCCTCCGACTGCGTCGCCGCGCGCCCCGCCTCCAGGCGCGCCACCGGGATCCGGAACGGCGAGCAGGAGACGTAGTCGAGGCCGACCTCGTGGAAGAAGTGGACCGACTCCGGGTCACCGCCGTGCTCGCCGCAGACGCCGAGCTTCAGGTCGGGGCGGGTCTCACGGCCCGCCTTCGCCGCGGCGGCGACCAGCGAGCCCACGCCGTCCTTGTCGATCGTCTCGAACGGGCTGACGCCGAAGATGCCCTTCTCCAGGTATGCCGTGAAGAAGCTCGCCTCCACGTCGTCCCGGCTGAAGCCCCATACCGTCTGCGTCAAATCATTGGTGCCGAAGGAGAAGAACTCCGCCGCCTCCGCGATCTGACCGGCGGTCAGCGCGGCGCGCGGGAGCTCGATCATCGTGCCGATCGACAGCTTGAGCGACGTACCGGTCGCGGCCTCGACCTCCGCGATCACCGTGTCGGCCTCCTCGCGGACGATCTCCAGCTCCTGGACCGTGCCGACGAGCGGGATCATGATCTCGGCGCGCGGGTCGCCCTTGGCGTTCTTGCGCTCGGCCGCGGCCTCGGCGATGGCCCGGACCTGCATGGTGAACAGGCCCGGGATGACGAGGCCGAGGCGTACGCCGCGCAGGCCCAGCATCGGGTTCTGCTCGTGCAGGCGGTGGACCGCCTGGAGCAGGCGCAGGTCGTTCTCGTGGGACTCCTGGCGGGACTCCGCAAGGGCGACGCGGACCGACAGCTCGGTGATGTCCGGCAGGAACTCGTGCAGCGGCGGGTCGAGGAGGCGGATCGTGACCGGCAGGCCGTCCATCGCCGAGAACAGCTCGACGAAGTCCTTCTTCTGCAGCGGCAGCAGCTCCGACAGGGCGGCCTCACGCTCGTCCTGCGTGTCGGCGAGGATCAGCTTCTCGACCATCTCGCGGCGCTCGCCCAGGAACATGTGCTCCGTACGGCACAGACCGATGCCCTGCGCACCGAAGCGACGGGCGCGCAGCGCGTCCTCGGCGTTGTCCGCGTTGGCGCGCACCCGCAGCCGGCGCTTGCGGTCGGCGAACGCCATGATGCGGTGCACGGCCTCGACCAGCTCGTCGGCGTCGTTGGCGCCGGCGTGCATCCGGCCCTCGAAGTACTCCACGACGGGAGACGGGACCACCGGGACCTCGCCCAGGTAGACCTTGCCGCTCGACCCGTCGATGGAGATGACGTCGCCTTCCTCCACCACGTGCCCGCCCGGCACCGTCATCCGGCGCCGCTTGGTGTCGACCTCCAGCTCCTCCGCGCCGCAGACACAGGTCTTGCCCATGCCGCGCGCGACGACGGCCGCGTGGGAGGTCTTGCCGCCGCGGCTGGTCAGGATGCCCTCGGCCGCGATCATGCCGTCCAGGTCGTCGGGGTTGGTCTCCCGGCGGACCAGGATGACCTTCTCACCGGAGCGCGACCACTTCACCGCGGTGTACGAGTCGAAGACCGCCTTGCCGACCGCCGCACCCGGCGACGCCGCGATGCCCCGGCCGACCTGCTCGACCTTGGCGTTCTCGTCGAACTTCGGGAACATCAGCTGGGCGAGCTGGGCGCCGTTGACGCGCTGGAGCGCCTCGGTCTCGTCGATCAGGCCCTGGTCCACCAGCTGGGTCGCGATCCGGAAGGCGGCGCCCGCCGTGCGCTTGCCGACGCGGGTCTGGAGCATCCACAGCTGACCGCGCTCGATCGTGAACTCGATGTCGCAGAGGTCCTTGTAGTGGTTCTCCAGCGTCTCCATGATCTGCATCAGCTGGTCGTACGACTTCTTGTCGATCGTCTCCAGCTCCGCGAGCGGGACGGTGTTGCGGATGCCCGCCACCACGTCCTCGCCCTGCGCGTTCTGGAGGTAGTCGCCGTACACGCCCTGGTGGCCGGAGGCGGGGTCACGCGTGAACGCCACACCCGTACCCGAGTCCGGGCCCAGGTTGCCGAAGACCATGGAACAGACGTTGACGGCCGTGCCGAGGTCGTGCGGGATGCGTTCCTGGCGGCGGTACAGCTTGGCGCGGTCGCCGTTCCAGGAGTCGAAGACCGCCTTGATGGCGAGGTCCATCTGCTCGCGCGGGTCCTGCGGGAAGTCCCGGCCGGCCTCCTTCTTGACGATCTTCTTGAAGGCGGTGACCAGCTTCTTGAGGTCGGCGGCCTCCAGGTCGGTGTCGACCGTGACCTTCTTGGCCTCCTTGGCCTTGTCGAGGGCCTCCTCGAAGAGGTCGCCGTCGACGCCGAGGACGGTCTTGCCGAACATCTGGATGAGGCGGCGGTAGGAGTCCCAGGCGAACCGCTCGTCGCCGGCCTGGTCGGCGAGGCCCTTCACGGACTTGTCGGAGAGCCCGATGTTGAGGACCGTGTCCATCATGCCGGGCATGGAGAACTTCGCGCCGGAGCGGACCGAGACGAGCAGCGGGTTGTCGGGCTGGCCGAGCTTCTTGCCCATCTTCGTCTCGAGGGCGTCGAGGTGCGCACTCACCTCGTCACGCAGTGCCGTCGGCTCCTCGCCACTGTCGAGGTAGACCTTGCAGGCTTCCGTCGTGATGGTGAAACCCGGGGGAACGGGGAGTCCCAGGTTGGTCATCTCGGCGAGGTTCGCGCCCTTGCCACCCAGGAGGTCCTTGAGGTCCTTGTTTCCCTCGGTGAAGTCGTAAACGAACTTCGCTACGTGGGGTTCTTTGTTTTCCGACACGGTCTCGACTCCCTCGAGGACGCGGTGGCTGCCCTGACGGCGAGGAACATACCCAGATCGAAGGCGTCTGGGTACGTCCACTCACGCGACATGCGCCCGTAACCAGTCGTCAGCCAGCGGATCGAAAGTCAAAGCTTGGCAAGCTGAGACGGGCGGATGTTTTCACTTCTTGAACGCAAGGGCACCCACAGGCACCGTTCTCCGCTCAAATGAGCGGCCATCCTGCACGTCTGATTTCGATCGATGAACGATCAAGGGGTGGCACCGAGTGCCACCCCTTGGAGAAGTGCAGCCGCTCAAGATCCGCTCATCTGAGCGCAACCCTTATCAAGGGTGGTGAGAATCACGCTGCCACAGCGCGCCGGATTTCACCATGCGGACGCCATTCGGACGCGCTTCAAGACGGAAACCCGGACGTCACACGCCCAGGACCAGCAGCCGCTCCTCCACCCGCTCCGGCGCGTACAGATGCTCGACGACCAGCGCCCCTGCCCCCACCAGCCCGGCCCGTTCCCCGAGCCGCGCGGTCACGACGTCCAGATGAGCGGTGGAGCGGGGCAGCGCCCGCTGGTACAGCAACTCCCGCACCCCGGTGAGGAAGGGCGTCCCCGCCAGGTCCCCAGCGATCATCAGCACCCCGGGGTTGAGCAGCGTCACGACCGTCGCCAGTACGTCCCCGACCTGCCGCCCCGCCTCCCGCGCCCGCGCCGCCGCCCCCGGATGCCCGGACGCCAGCAGGTCCCGCACATCCGAGCCGGAGGCCGCCGGCACCCCGTCCTCGGCCAGCCGCCGGGCCACGGCGCCGCCACTGGCGACGGCGGCCAGACAGCCGTACGACCCGCAGCGGCACAGCGCGTCCGCGCCCACCCTGATGTGCCCGATGTCGCCCGCGCCCCCGTCGATGCCCCGGTACACCGAGCCGTCCACGACGACCCCCGCACCGATACCCGTCGACACCTTGACCAGGACGAACGCCGAGCAGTCCGGGTATCCGGTGCGCTGTTCGCCGTACGCCATGAGGTTGGCGTCGTTGTCGACCAGGACCGGCACGGCCCCCGCCCCCGTGTGCTCGGTGAAGGCTCTCGCCAGCCGGCCCCGTATGTCGTAGCCGTCCCAGCCCGGCATGATCGGCGGCTGGACGACCCGGCCGGTCTCGCTGTCCACCGGCCCCGGCACCGCGAGCCCGATGCCGCACACCTCCCCGGCCTCGCGCCCGGCCTTCTCCAGCAGCTCCGCGAACCAGCGCCCCAGTTCGCCCAGCACCGCGTCCGGCCCGTCCTCGACGACCAGCGTTCCGCTGTGCTCGGCGAATATCTCGCCGGTCAGCGACAGGACGGCGGCGCGTGCGTGCCGGGTGTCCAGGTCGGCGGCGAGGACGACCGCGTGCTCGCCGTCGAACTCCAGGGTGATGGAGGGGCGGCCGCCCAGCGGGGAGTCCACGGGACCGCCGGCGCCCTCGCGCAGCCAGCCCGCGCGGAAGAGGCGGTCGAGGCGCTGGCCGACGGTGGCGCGGGACAGTCCGGTGGCCTGCTGGAGGGCGCCGCGCGTGGTGGCGCGCCCGCTGCGGACGAGTGCGAGCAGATCGCCGGCGCCCGCCTGAGCACCGCTCTTGGTGGTCCTGCCCGTCCGACCCGGCTGACCGGTCATGCGCACCCCCTTGTGTTTCTCAACCCTGCATTACATATTGGGTTTTGCGTGTTAAATAGACGTAACCCTACGGTAGCCATGACCGACCAGGTCGGCCGGACGTCTTTCGGGGAGCCCCGAGTGGATCGCACTGCCCAGCTCACAGCCCGTCGCGCCGAGCGTGACATTGCATACGATCCGCCGCCCGCGGCCGGTTCGCTGCACGTCAGGGCCGCCCGGGTGCTGGAGGCCAGCTGGACCGGCACCTCTACGGTGCCCTCGCGCGGCCTGTACCCGCACCAGTGGTCCTGGGACTCGGCGTTCATCGCGATCGGCCTGCGGCACCTCTCGCCGTTACGGGCGCAGACGGAGCTGGAGACGCTGCTCGACGCCCAGTGGGGTGACGGGCGGATCCCGCACATCGTCTTCAACCCCTCCGTACCGCTCGACGCCTATTTCCCGAGCCCCGACTTCTGGCGCTCCTCGACCGCGGGGCGCGCTGCGGGCGCCCCGCGCACCGTACAGACCTCGGGCATCGTGCAGCCACCGGTGCATGCGCTGGCCGCATGGCTGGTGCACTGCGCCGACCCGGGACTGTCCCGGGCGCGCGGGTTCCTCACCCGGGTGTATCCCCGCCTGGCGGCCTGGCACCGCTATCTGCTGCACCGGCGGGACCTGGGCGGGGGCGGCCTCGCGTCCGTCGTGCACCCCTGGGAACAGGGTATGGACAACAGCCCCTGCTGGGACGCGCCGTTGAGCAGGGTCACGCCCGCCCCGGCCCGCTCCTTCCGCCGCGCCGACCTCGACCACGGGGCGGCCGAGGACCGGCCGACGGATCTGGACTACGGGCGGTACGTGCGGCTGGCGACGGACTACCGGAGTGCCGGATACAGGGATGGGCCGGGCGGGAGATACGGGGCCGGCACCGGCGGTTTCGCCGTCGAGGACCCGGCGTTCAACGCCCTGCTCATCGCCTCCGAGCACGCGCTGGCCCGGATCGCGCGGGAGCTGGGGGCCACGGGCACGGCCCGGCACGCACGCGCCGAGCGGCTGACGGCGGCCCTGATCGAGCGCATGTGGGACCCGGCCGAGGGGATGTTCTTCTGCCGCGACGTACGCGGCGAGGGACCGGCCGGGGAGCTGATCCCCGAACGCAGCGTCTCCGGCCTGATCCCCCTCCTCCTGCCCACTCTCCCGCGCGACATCACCGCCGCCCTGGTCCGCACGGCCCACGGCCCGCATTTCGGCCTCGGCGACACCACCCGCCTCGCCCCGTCGTACGACCTCCTCGGCGAGGCCTTCGACCCGCACCGCTACTGGCGGGGCCCGGCCTGGTTCAACACCGCCTGGCTGCTGGAGCGCGGCCTGCGCACGCACGGCGAGCGGCGGCGTGCCGACGCCCTGCGGGAGTCGGCGCTGGAGCTGGCCGACGCCTCCGACTTCGCCGAGTACGTCGACCCGTACACCGGCGAGGCCTGCGGGGCCACCGGCTTCGGCTGGACCGCCGCGCTCACGCTCGACCTGCTGCACAGCACTGGCACCGCGGTCCCGGACGTCACCGGCACCGCGATCCCGGAAGTCACTGTCACTGCAGTCTCGGAAGTCAAGGGAGGTAACCGGGGATGACGGACCGGCATCATCTGCTCGTGTACGGCGGCACGTTCGCCGCCGTCGGCGACGGCGGGGACATCAGCGGGGTGCGGGGCGTCGGCTCCCCGGACGGGTTATTCGTACGCGACGCCCGGCATCTGAGCCGCTGGCAGCTCACGGTGGACGGGGCCGTTTGCGAGGTCCTCTCCCCGGTCGCCGACGGGGACACGGCCCGCTGTGTCCTGGTCCCGCGCGGCGGCCGCAACGAACCTCCCGCCTACACCCTCTTCCGCGAACAGGCGGTCTCGGACGCCTCGTTCGTCGAATCGCTCCGCGTGACCAGCAACCGCCCGGTCCCGACGACGGTCCACCTCGCCATCACCGCCGACGCCGACTTCACCGACCAGTTCGAGCTCCGCTCCGACCACCGCACCTACGCCAAGACCGGCGCCACCCGCTCCCGCCAGGTCCTCGACCACGGCGTCGAGTTCACCTACCAGCGCGGCGAGTGGCGATCGCTCACGACCGTGACGGCCGAGCCCGCCCCGGACGGCGTCGAGGAGACGGGCACCGGCGCCCGCCGCCTGGTCTGGGCCCTGGACCTGGAACCGCACGGCACAGCGGAACTGACCCTTCGGGTGATGGCCCGTCCGCACGGCGACAAACGGGCGCTGCGCGTGCCGCGCTCACCCGCCGCCCTCACCGACCAACTCCTCTCCCTCGAAGGCGAGTTCGTCGAGGGCGTGGCCTTCCCGACGGGCTGGCCGGAGCTGGCCGCCGCCTGTGCCCGGGGCCTGGCCGACCTGGCCTCGCTCCAGGTCCCGGCGACGGGCCTCGACGGCGAGGAACTGCGTGTCCCGGCCGCCGGGGCCCCCTGGTTCCTGACCCTGCTCGGCCGCGACGCCCTTCTGACCTCGCTCTTCGCCCTCCCCTACCGCCCCCGGCTCGCCGCCGCCACCCTCCCGGCACTCGCCGCGACCCAGGCGACGGAGACCGGCATCGACGCCGTGTCCCAGCCAGGCAAGATCGTGCACGAGGTACGCCACGGCGAGCTGGCGCACTTCGGGCAGGTGCCGTACGGCCGTTACTACGGCTCGGTGGACGCGACGCCGCTGTTCCTGATCCTGCTGGGCGCGTACGTGGAACAGACGGGCGACACGACGTCGGCGCGCCGCCTGGAACCCCACGCCCGCGCCGCGATCGCCTGGATGCTGGACCACGGCGGGCTGACCTCCCGCGGCTATCTGGTCTACCGGGCCGACCAGGGCGGTCTGGCCAACCAGAACTGGAAGGACTCCCCCGGCGCCATCTGCTCGGCCGACGGCACCCGCCCCGGCGGCCCGGTGATGGCGGCGGGCGCCCAGGGCTACGCGTACGACGCCCTGCGCCGCACGGCATGGCTGTCCCGCACGGTGTGGCAGGACGAGACCTACGCGGCCCTCCTGGAACAGGCGGCGGCCGACCTCCGCGACCGTTTCCAGCGGGACTTCTGGATGCCCGAGCACTCCTTCCCCGCGCTGGCGCTGGACGGCGGGGGCCGGCAGGTGGACGCGCTCGCCTCGGACGCGGGGCATCTGCTCTGGTCCGGCCTGCTGGACAAGGAGTACGGGGAGCTGGTGGGCCGCCGCCTCCTGGAACCCGACTTCTTCTCGGGCTGGGGAGTCCGCACCCTGGCGGCGGGCCAACCGGCCTACCACCCCCTGTCCTACCACCGCGGTTCGGTCTGGCCGCACGACAACGCCCTCATCGCCCTGGGCCTGGCCCGCTACGGCCTGCACGACGAGGCCCGCATGGTCGCCCACGCCCTGGTCGACGCGGCGACGACCACCGGACACCGGCTGCCGGAGGTCATCGCGGGCTACGGCCGCGACACCCACGCGGAGCCGGTGCCGTACCCGCACGCGTGCGTACGGGAGTCCCGCTCGGCGGCGGCCCCGCTGGCGCTGCTGACGGCGGTGGGAGGGGCGTGACAGGCTCGTTGGCCTGGCGTTTGCCGAGGGTTTGCCGAGCGCTGGGGCAGGAGGGCTGAACAGGAGCTGGGGGCCCGCCGTACGGAATGGCGGCGGGCCCGGCGGGTCCGTGGAGGTGCGGGTGCGTTCCCGCGTCGTTCGGTGCGTGCTCTCGGTGTGCCGGGCGGCGTGGGGGCGTGCTCGCACCTCCACGGACCCGCCACCTCCCCAGCGAGGCCCGCCGCACCACTCCCACCAGGGGTCTCGCACGGAAGGACCTTCGGGTGCCTGTCTTCACGCGCACGCGTCAACAGCCCGACACGACTGCCGACGACGCCGTCGCCGTGGACACGCCTCCCGAGGAATCCACCGAGGAGGCGCCGCCCGCGAAGGCAGCGGGTTTCCGGGCACGCCTCGCCGACTGGCCGTCCCGCCACCCGACGGCCGCCCGCACCATCGGCTGGACGATCACCGGACTGTCCGCCGTCCTCGTCCACGTGTGTCTGCTGATGCCGGGCTCGTTGCCCGGGCTGAAGCCGAGCGCGTTCCTGCACATCCCGGCGGAGATGATTATGGCGGCCGTGGTGCTGGTCGCGCTGCCGCGGCGGCCCCGGCTGCTGGTGGCGGCGCTCTCCGGGACCGCGCTCGGGATGCTGACCGTGCTGCAGATGCTCGACATGGGGTTCAACGAATACCTCGGCCGGGGCTTCAATGTCGTCCTCGACTGGAGCCTGCTCGACGACGCCCAGTCGTACATGAAGGACTCGCTCGGCGCGACGGCCGCACTCGGCCTCACCGCCGGCGCCATCGCCCTCGTCGTCCTGCTGGTCGCCCTCGTCGCACTGGCCACCGTGCGGCTGGGCAACGTCCTGGCCCGGCACAAGGCGCGGGCGTCCCGGGGCACGCTGATCGCCGGCACGGTCTGGATCACCTGCACCGCGTTCGGCCTCCAGCTCGCCGGCACACCGATCGCCTCCCACCGCACGGCCTCGGTCCTCAAGTTCAAGGCGGCCGCGGTGCGGACCACCCTCCGCGACGAGGCGGCGTTCGCGAAGGAGGCCAGGTCCGACACGTTCGGCAACACGCCCGCCGACCAGCTGGTGCCCGACCTGCGCGGCAAGGACGTCGTCTTCACGTTCATCGAGAGCTACGGCCGCAGCGCCATCGAGGACCCGATCATGGCGCCCGGCGTCGACAGGACGCTCGACACGAGCACGGCCGCGCTGGCCAAGGCGGGCTTCCACGCCAAGAGCGGCTGGCTGACCTCGGCGACGTACGGCGGCAGCAGCTGGCTCGGCCACTCCACGACCATGTCCGGCCTGTGGATCGACAACCAGAACCGCTACCGCACGGTCACCGCGGGCGACGGCACCCACCTCACCCTCACCAAGGCCTTCCAGAAGACCGGCGCCTGGGACACGGTGGGCATCATGCCGGGCGTGCAGAAGGGCTGGCCGGAGTCGAAGTGGTACGGGCTGGACAAGGTCTACGACGCCTTCGACCTGGGGTACAAGGGACCGAAGTTCAGCTGGTCGACGATGCCCGATCAGTACGCCCTCGAGGCATTCCAGCGCCGGGTGCACGGCAAGAGCCACGACAAGCCGCTGATGTCGTTCATCATCCTGACCTCCAGTCACCAGCCCTGGGCGCCGATCCCGAAGTCGGTCGGCTGGGACGAACTCGGCGACGGCTCGGCCTTCGGCCCGATCCAGAAGGCGGGCAACAAGCCCGCGGACATCATGGCCGACACCACCAAGTCCCGGCAGGAGTACGGCAAGTCGATCCAGTACTCGGTCACGAGCCTCACCGAGTGGCTGGAGCGCTACGGCACCGACGACACGGTCCTGGTGTTCCTGGGCGACCACCAGCCGATCGCCCGGGTCAGCGGGAACCATGCCAGTCGGGATGTCCCCGTCTCGATCGTCGCCAAGGACCCCGAGGTGCTGGATGCGATCGCCGCCTGGAACTGGACGGATGGTCTGAAGCCGGCCCACGACGCGCCGGTCTGGAAGATGAGCGCCTTCCGGGACCGCTTCTTGAAGGCGTACGGCTCTACACCGCACCCGTCGACGGGGTGACCCTCCGTTCCCGAGCCGGCCGGCAGGTCTCTCGCCCCCGCCGCCCCTACCCGTCCCATCCCCAGGGGCTCCGCCCCTTCGACCCCGGCGGGGGCTTCGCCCCCTGCGCCCCCATGGGTTGTCTTGCGGCTGCGGGTGCGTGGGGGCTGATCGCGCAGTTCCCCGCGCCCCTTTCTGGGGGCTGCCGCCCCCAGACCCCCGCATCGGGTGGGTGGGGGGCAGGGATGGCCGAGCCCCCGGAGGGGGCCGTTCGGCTCAGCCGCCGGACGTGTCCAGCTCCGCGTCCTCGCTGATCCCCGCGCAGTCGTACGGGTCCTTGAGCCAACCGTCCGGCAGCACCACGCGGTTGTTGCCGGACGTACGCCCGCGCGGACCGTCCGCGCCGGCCGGCCACGGCTGGTCGAGGTCCAACTCGTCCAGGCCGGAGCGGAGTTCATCGAGAGACGACGTGATGGCGAGCCGCTTGCGCATCTCCGAGCCGACCGCGAAGCCCTTCAGGTACCAGGCCACGTGCTTGCGGAAGTCGATGACACCGCGGGCCTCGTCGCCGATCCACTCGCCGAGGAGCGTGGCGTGGCGGACCATGACGTCGGCGACCTCGCGGAGGGCCGGACGCGCGATGTCGGCCGTACGGCCTTCGAACACCGCCACCAGGTCCGCGAACAGCCACGGCCGCCCCAGGCATCCCCGCCCGACCACGACGCCGTCGCAGCCGGTCTCCCGGACCATCCGCACGGCGTCCTCGGCCGACCAGATGTCCCCGTTGCCGAGCACGGGGATCTCCGGCACATGCTCCTTGAGCCGCGCGATGGCGTCCCAGTCCGCGGTGCCGCCGTAGTGCTGGGCAGCCGTACGGCCGTGCAGCGCGATCGCCGTCACGCCCTCCTCGACGGCGATCCGCCCGGCGTCGAGGTAGGTGATGTGATCGTCGTCGATGCCCTTGCGCATCTTCATCGTGACCGGAAGGTCACCGGCCCCGCTGACGGCCTCCCGCAGGATCGCCCGCAGCAGATTCCGCTTGTACGGCAGCGCGGACCCGCCGCCCTTCCGGGTCACCTTCGGCACCGGACATCCGAAGTTCAGGTCGATGTGATCGGCCAGCCCCTCCTCCGCGATCATGCGGACGGCCTTGCCGACGGTGGCCGGGTCGACTCCGTACAGCTGGATCGAGCGCGGCTTCTCGGTCGCGTCGAAGTGGATCAGCTGCATGGTCTTCTCGTTGCGTTCGACCAGCGCCCGAGTCGTGATCATCTCGCTGACGAACAGCCCCTTGCCCCCACTGAACTCACGGCACAGCGTGCGGAAGGGCGCGTTGGTGATCCCGGCCATGGGAGCCAGGACGACGGGCGGCTGGACGGTGTGCGGGCCGATCTGCAGGGGCGTGGCGGTCGTGGGCATTCCCCCATTGTCGCGTACGACGACGCGTGCAGCCGTCATTAGTTAGGAGAGTTATTAGTTAGACGCACTATTGAAATGGGCGTACCCTGGACCCCATGCCCGAGCTCACCCCTCGCCGACGTCTGCTGGTCCTCGCGATCTGCTGTATGAGTCTGCTGATCGTGAGCCTGGACAACACCGTGCTCAACGTCGCCCTGCCCGCCCTGCAACGCGACCTCCACGCCGGCACGTCCGGCCTGCAGTGGACGATCGACGCGTACACCCTCGTCCTCGCCTCGCTGCTGATGCTGGCCGGTTCCACGGCGGACCGCATCGGGCGCAAGCGCGTCTTCATGGCGGGCCTGATCGTCTTCACCATCGGCTCGACGCTGTGCTCCCTCGCCCCGAACCTCGACGCGCTGATCGCCTTCCGCATGGTGCAGGCGGTGGGCGGTTCGATGCTGAACCCGGTCGCGATGTCGATCATCACCAACACCTTCACGGACCCGCGCGAGCGGGCCCGGGCGATCGGCGTGTGGGGCGGGGTGGTCGGCATCTCCATGGCCGCGGGCCCGCTGGTCGGCGGCCTGCTGGTGGAGTCGGTCGGCTGGCGGTCGATCTTCTGGGTCAACCTCCCGGTGGGCCTGGCGGCACTGCTCCTCACCCTCCGGTACGTCCCCGAGTCCCGCGCCGCGAAGGCGCGCCGCGCCGACCCGGTCGGCCAGGTGCTGGTCATCGCCCTGTTCGGCTCACTGACGTACGCGATCATCGCGGCGCCCACCGCACCGGCCGGCGAGATCCTGCTCCTCGGCGGCATCTCCCTGACCGCGCTGACCGCCCTCCTCGTCTACGAGCCCCGCCGCGCCGAGCCCCTCATCGATCTGCGGTTCTTCCGTTCGGCGCCGTTCAGCGGGGCCACGGTGATCGCGATCAGCGCGTTCGCGGCGCTCGGCGGGTTCCTGTTCCTGTCCACGCTGTATCTGCAGAACGTCCGCGGGCTGGACGCATGGCACGCGGGCCTGTGGATGCTGCCGATGGCCGCGCTGTGCTTCGTCTGCGCACCGGTCGCGGGACGGGTGGTCGGCAACCGGGGGCCTCGGCTTCCGCTGCTGATCGCGGGTGTGTCGATGACGGCGTGCGGGGTGCTGTTCGCGGCGTTCGAGGCGGAGACCGCGAACGCCACACTGGTCCTCGGATACGTGCTGTTCGGGCTGGGCTTCGGGTTCGTCAACGCGCCCATCACCAATACGGCGGTCTCCGGGATGCCGCGGGCGCAGGCCGGGGTTGCGGCCGCCGTCGCCTCCACGAGCCGGCAGTTGGGGCAGACGTTGGGGGTGGCGGTCGTGGGCGCGGTGCTTGCCTCGGGGGTGGGGGCGGCGTCGTACCGGACGGCGTTCGTGGGTGCGGCTCGG
Source organism: Streptomyces sp. NPDC049627 (assembly GCF_044465645.1). Lineage (NCBI taxonomy): Bacteria > Bacillati > Actinomycetota > Actinomycetes > Kitasatosporales > Streptomycetaceae > Streptomyces > Streptomyces sp. NPDC049627. The sequence continues at coordinate 508,435 of NZ_JBITLW010000005.1, forward strand.
CCGGCGTGGTGGATCGTCGCGGGGTGTGGGTTGGCCGTGCTGGTCGTGGGGTTGGTGACCAGTGGGGCGTGGGCTCGGGGGACTGCTGAGCGGACGGCTGAGCGGTTGGAGTCTTCCGAGGTGCGCGAGGCGTCTCGGGTCAGTGCGTAGATTGGCGGCTAACGGTCGGTGGGGGCTGGTCGCGCAGTTCCCCGCGCCCCTTGAGGGCGATTTCGTGCAGCTTCTTGAGACGCTCCCCCGACTCCTCGTCCGCCGGCACATACGTCACCATCCGCGGCCCCACCTCCGGGCTCAGCCACAGGTCCGTGTGGTCGACCACGATCCGGCCCACATGGCGGTTGAGGAACTCCTTCCTCTTCGTGCGGTGGGCCACCACCTCATGGCGGTCCCACGCCTCGCAGAAGTCCGGCGACTCCGCGCGCAGCCGTTTGAGGAGCATCTTCCAGGCGGGCTCGGTGAGGTGGCCGGCCATCGCGGCGCGGAAGCGGGCCGCCATCAGGCGCTGGGTCTCCGTCAGGTGCACGATCGACGAGCGCCACTCCTCGTGCGTGTACGAAAGGATCATGCAGTTGCGGTCCTCGGGCGGCACCGCGTCCAGGTCGCACAGCAGCAGCCCGTAGGTGCGGTTGTAGGCGAGGATGTCGTACCGGCTGTTCTGCAGACAGGCCGGATACGGCTCCAGTTGCTCCAGTACGGCCCGCATCGCGGGGGTCACCGAAGGGCAGGCCGTCGCCGGTGTCGGATCCACCGTGCCGGCGAGCTGGAAGAGGTGGGACCGCTCGCTGGGGTCGAGCAGGAGCGTGCGGGCGAGGGCGTCGAGGACCTGGACCGAGACCTGGATGTCGCGGGCCTGTTCCAGCCACGTGTACCAGGTGACGCCGACCGCGGCGAGCTGGGCGACCTCCTCGCGGCGCAGGCCGGGTGTGCGGCGCCGGCGGCCGCGGGGCAGGCCGACCTGTTCGGGAGTGATGTGCTCGCGGCGGTGGCGCAGGAAGGCGGCGAGTTCATGGCGCCGGACGGCACCGTCCGGTCGTACCGCCGTCGCCGTCGCCCTCGTCTCCTGGGCCATGGTCGTCATGCCTCCAGCGTGCCGTCGCGCGGACCCTGTTTCCAGGTAGTGCTTGTACCAGGATAAGAAGACTCTGGTACCAGTCTGGGCCGGGGCACAGCCTGGTACCCGTGACCGAAACAACCATTCCACGTCAGGTCCGCTCCACCGCCTCCGCGTCACCCTCGCTCGGCGGCCTGGGGCTCTTCACGGTGCTGCTGGCAGCGGCACTCCCCCTCATCGACTTCTTCATCGTCAACGTCGCCCTGCCCACCATCGGCCACGACCTCGCGGCGAGCGAGGCCGTGCTCGAACTCGTCGTCGCGGGTTACGGGTTGGCGTACGCCGTCCTGCTCGTCCTCGGCGGACGGCTCGGTGACCTGTTCGGCCGGCGCCGGCTGTTCATCGGCGGCATGGCGGCCTTCGGGCTGACCTCGCTCGCGTGCGGTCTGGCGCCCAGCGCCTGGACGCTGGTCGCGGCGCGGGTGGCGCAGGGCGCGGCGTCGGCGGCGATGCTCCCGCAGGTGCTGGCCACCATCCAGGCGGCCACCAGCGGTCCGCGGCGCGCGAAGGCCATGGGGCTGTACGGCGCGACGGCCGGGCTGTCCATGGTGGCCGGGCAGATCCTCGGCGGAGTGCTCGTCGCCGCCGACATCGCGGGCACCGGCTGGCGCTCGGTGTTCCTGGTGAACGTCCCCGTCGTCCTCGTCGGCCTCTTCCTGGCCGCCCGCGCCGTCCCGGAGACCCGCTCGCAGCACCCGGAGCCGGTGGACGGACCCGGCACGGTCCTGCTCGCCGTCTCCCTCCTGACGCTCCTGGCCCCGCTCACCGAGGGCCGGGCGGCGGGCTGGCCGCTGTGGACGTGGCTGTCGCTGGCGGCGTTCCCGTTCGTGGCGGCGGCGTTCTACGCGGTGGAGCGCAGGGCGGACCGTCAGGGCCGTACGCCGCTGGTCCCGCCGAGCCTGTTCGACCTCGTCTCCCTGCGCCGCGGTCTGGTGATGATCGTGCCGTTCTCGATCGGCTTCAGCGGCTTCATGTTCGTGATCGCGGTGGCGTTGCAGCAGGGGGCGGGCCACGGTCCGGTCGCGGCGGGGCTGGCGCTCGCGCCCATGGCGGTGGTGTTCTTCTTCGTCTCGCTGGCCGGCCCGCGGCTGGTGGCCCGCCACGGCACCCGGGTCGTGACCGCCGGTGCGGCGATCCAGGCGGTGGGCGTGGGCCTGATGGCCCTGGCCGCCTGGCGTTCCTGGCCGGACCTCGGCCTCGTCGAACTGCTCCCCGGCGCCGCGATCGCCGGTGCGGGCCAGGCCCTTCAACTCCCCGTCATCTTCCGGATCGTCCTCTCCGAGGTGCCGGCATCGCGGGCGGGCGTGGGCAGCGGCGTGATGATCACGACGCAGCAGTCGTCGCTCGCCCTGGGTGTGGCGACGCTGGGCACGCTCTTCCTCTCCCTGGTCCCCGGGCTGGGCATGCGGGACGCCCTGGTCACCACGCTGCTGGTCCAGTTGGCCGGTGTCGCACTCACCGGCCTGCTCAGCCTGCGTCTGCCGCGCACCGTCGGCTGACCGACATGTGAGGGTGTGGCCACAGGTTGGTCAACCCGCCGGTGAAGAGTCCCCGTTGATGTTGGTCTTGCTGCACACTCCTTGCTGCACACGGCCGCCCGGGGCCGTGTGCACGGACTCGATGTCCTCGGACGCTGGAGGCGTCATGCTGGAGATCAACACGAGCAAGGTGAGCCGCTGGGACCAACACGGACGGGAGCATGTCGTACGAGTGGAGCGCAAAGGTCCGCAGCGCACGGTCAGATGCGACACGTGCGGCTGGCGCAAGGGCGCCCAGTTCCTGCCCTGGCTGAAGGCGGAGGAGCATCTGGCGGAGGCCCACCAGGCGACGGTGGACCCGACGGAGGCGCAGCAGGAGCGATGACGTTCATACGTCTCTACGGCCCCGAGGACCGCGAGTCCCTGGAAGACATCTGCATCCGCACGGCACATGAGGGCGGCGACAGCCGGCCGCACTACAAGGACCCGGGCATCTTCCCGACGACCTTCGCGCTCCCGTACGTCACCCTGGAACCGGACCTCGCCTTCGTCCTGGACGACGGTCACGGCCGGGCGGTCGGCTACATCCTCGGCGCCGCGGACACACCCCGCTTCGTGGCGGCGTTCCGCACCGAGTGGCTGCCCTCCGCCGCGGAGAGCTACCCCGAGCCGCCCGGCCCCCCGGCCACCCCGGACGAGGAGATGATCCGGCTCCTGCACCACCCGGAGCGCATGCTCGTCCCGGAGGCCGCCGCCTACCCGGCCCACCTCCACATCGACCTGCTCCCCGCCTGGCAGGGCCGGGGCCACGGCCGCGCGCTGATGCGCACCCTGCTGCAGGCCCTTCAGGACAAGGGAGTCCCGGCCGTCCACCTCTCCATGGTCACGGCCAACACCCCGGCCAGGGCCTTCTACGACCGCCTGGGCTTCCACGAGATCGACGTGCCGGACCCGGGGCCGGTCACCTACCTCGGCCGTGCGACGCGGGAACTCGACGCCCTGTGACGGCTCAGCGCGGGGCCCGCAGCCCCCGCACCAGCAGGTCCACGAGCGCCTCGAAGTCCCGCTCCGCGCCCGGCCGTTCCCACTCCTTGGCGTAACCCGGGTCGTGGAAGCGGCCGGTGGCCTGGAAGAGGGCGCGGGCGGCGGTCGCCGGGTCCTCGGTGGCGAAGACGTCCTCGTCGGCACCGGCCCGCACGATCTGAGTCAGCTGACCGGTGAGGTCGGCGATGTGCTCACTGACGACCGTTTCGGCGGCCTCGCCGGCCAGCACCGAGTACGTGGCGAAGAGCTCCGGATCGTCGCCCGCCTTGCGGCGCTTGGCGGCGAAGAGGGCGGCGAGCCAGTCACGCAGCCGGGCCTCGGGGTCGCCGTCGGACGCCACGATCCCGGCCAGCACGTCCGTCGTACGGTCCAGCCACCGCTTCGTCACCGCCTCCCGCAGCGCGGCCTTCGTGCGGAAGTGCCGGTAGACGCTGCCGTGGCTGACGCCGAGCGCGCGGGCCACGTCGACCACGGTGGCCTTGGCCGGGCCGTGGCGGCGCAGCACCTCCTCGGTGGCTTCGAGGATGCGCTCGGCGGTCAGGGTTTCGCTGGTCGCAGGCATGCCTAGACGGTACCCGGCACCGCGATCAGCGCTCGCTGTCGAGCATGGCCATCTGGGCAGGGGCGTACCGCTCGCCGGCCGCCGCGCCCGCCGGTACGGCGGCCTCGATGGCGGCGAGGTCGGCCGCGTCCAGGGCCACGTCCAGAGCACCCAGGGCCTCACCGAGCCGCTCACGGGTACGGGCGCCGATGAGCGGCACGATGTCCTCGCCCCTGGACAGCACCCAGGCGATGGCGATCTGCGCGACGGAGACGCCCTTCTGCTCGGCGATCTTGCGCAGGGACTCGACGAGATTGAGGTTGTGCTGGAGGTTCTCGCCCTGGAAGCGGGGCGAGTGGGCGCGGAAGTCGGTGGCCGCGTACTCCTGGCCGGGCGTGACATGGCCCGAGATCAGCCCACGCGAGAGCACGCCGTACGCCGTGACGGCGACGCCCAGCTCGCGCAGGGTGGGCAGGATCTCCCGCTCCGGGCCGCGGGAGATGAGCGCGTACTCGATCTGGAGGTCGGCGATCGGGGCGGTCGCGGCGGCGCGGCGGATGGTCTCCGCACCGACCTCGCTCAGCCCGATGTGCCGGACGTACCCCTTCTCGACCAGTTCCGCGATCGCGCCGACGGTCTCCTCGATCGGCACGTCCGGGTCGAGCCGGGCGGGACGGTAGATGTCGATGTGGTCGACGCCGAGGCGCTGGAGGGAGTACGCCGCGAAGGTCTTCACGGCGGCCGGGCGCCCGTCGAAGCCGTACCAGTCGCCGTCCGGGCCGCGCTGGGCGCCGAACTTCACGCTGGTGAGCGCGTTCTCGCGGAGGGCGGCCGGGGCGGTGCGCAGAGCCTCGCTGATCAGTAGTTCGTTGTGGCCCATGCCGTAGAAGTCGCCGGTGTCGAGCAGGGTCACGCTGGCTTCCAGGGCGGCGTGGAGGGTGGCGATGGACTCGGCGCGGTCCGCATCGCCGTACATCCCGGACATGCCCATGCAGCCGAGGCCGAGGGCGGAGACCTGGGGGCCGGTGGTTCCGAGGGTTCGGGTTCGCATCGTCATGACTCCACCTTGGCATGACAGCTGACAGATTTCAATATCTGTCAGCTGTCATTCGTCACCCAGCCACCGGGTCGGAGTGCTGGAGCAATTGGTCCAGACCTATTGACTAAAGGTCTGGACCGCGCGACTGTCATGCTCACCACACCTCACCGCACCCCCACCGGGAGGCCTCGCATGATCCGCCGCGCCCTCAGCGCGCTCACCGCAGCGCTCGCGACCGTATGTCTCACCCAGCTCCCGACCCCGCCCACCGCGGCCGCCTCCGCCGCCGCCGACACCTGCGCCGTGAAGCCGAAGCCCTCCGGCAAGGTCCTCCAGGGCTACTGGGAGAACTGGGACGGCGCCGCCAATGGCGTCCACCCGCCCTTCGGCTGGACCCCGATCACCGACTCCCGCATCCCCGCGCACGGCTACAACGTGATCAACGCGGCGTTCCCGGTCATCCGCTCCGACGGCACGGCCCTCTGGGAGGACGGCATGGACACGGGCGTGAAGGTGGCGACGCCGGCGGAGATGTGCGCGGCGAAGGCGTCGGGACAGACGATCCTGCTGTCGATCGGCGGCGCGGCGGCCGGCATCGACCTCAGCTCACAGGCGGTGGCCGACCGCTTCGTGGCGACGATCGTCCCGATCCTGAAGAAGTACAACTTCGACGGCATCGACATAGACATCGAGACGGGCCTGGTCGGCAGCGGCAGCATCACCCAACTGTCCACGTCCCAGGCCAACTTGATCCGCATCATCGACGGCGTGCTGGCGCGGATGCCGTCGGGCTTCGGCCTGACGATGGCCCCGGAGACGGCGTACGTCACGGGCGGCAGCGTGACGTACGGCTCGATCTGGGGCGCCTACCTGCCGATCATCAAGAAGTACGCCGACAACGGCCGCCTGTGGTGGCTGAACATGCAGTACTACAACGGCAGCATGTACGGCTGCTCCGGCGACTCCTACTCCGCCGGCACCGTCGAGGGCTTCGTCGCCCAGACCGACTGTCTCAACAAGGGCCTGGTCATCCAGGGCACCACCGTCAAGGTCCCGTACGACAAGCAGGTACCGGGCCTGCCCGCGCAACCCGGCGCGGGCGGCGGCCACATGTCACCGTCCCTCGTCGCCCAGGCGTGGCGGCACTACGGCACCGCCCTCAAGGGCCTGATGACCTGGTCGGTCAACTGGGACGGCTCGAAGAACTGGACGTTCGGCGACAACGTCAAGGCGTTGCAGGGCCGTTGAGACTCACCTCGCGGTGAGGGCGAGCTTCGCCCCCAGCGCCACGAACGACCCCGCGAAAGTGCGCCGCAGCCATGCCATCACCCGGGGCCGGGAGATGACATGACTGCGGACCGAGGCCGCGAGGATGCCGTACGCCGCGAAGACCACGAACGTCGCCAGCATGAACACTCCGCCGAGCGCCAGCATGCGCGGCAGGGCGTTCGCCTCGGCGGGGTCCACGAACTGGGGCAGGAAGGCGAAGAAGAACATCGTCAGCTTCGGGTTGAGGATGTTGATCAGCACGCCCCGTGCGATCACACGGCCCGAGGGCAGCGGCGTGGCGCCCTCGTCCACCGCGATGGCCTCCTTGTCCTTCAGCATGGCCCACGCCATGTACAACAGATAGGCGACACCGGCGTACTTGAGGATCTGGAAGGCGGTCGCGCTCGCGTGCAGCAGCGCGGCCGCCCCGGTCACGGTGGCCAGCATGTGCGGCACGATCCCGAGCGTGCAGGCGAAGGCGGCGACGACGCTCGCGCGGCGGCCGCGGGACAGACCGGCGGCCAGGGTGTAGACGACACCGGTACCGGGGGTGGCGACCACGACGAGGGTGGTGAGGAGGAACGCGATACTCATGCGGGCCACCCTGTCGTCGCCGTGGCCCGGGACACAGGGCCAATCGCCTACTCCGCAACAGGACCAATTGCGGCCGCCGCTCCGTTCGACACGCTTCACATCCGCCCTGAGAATGGAATCTGTCGGCGTGCAGTCATCCTGGCGGCGCCTGCCGTCGGCCGTGCGGTGTTCCAGCGCCGCCCAGGGAGGCCGCGATGGCCGTCCGCATCGCCACGTTCAACACCGAGAACCTCTTCCGCCGCCCCTCCGTGTTCCGCCTTGCGGACGCGGCGGAGCGGAAGCAGGTCCTCGACGATTTCGACAAGTTGGTCGCTCTCCTGGACAAGGAGACGTACACCGACGCCGACAAGCAGAAGATCTCGGCGCTCATCCTGAAGCACCGGGCGTACAGCAGCAACCCCGAGAACCCGCCGCTGATCTACGTCAACCAGAACCGCCCCGGGAAGAAGAGCGGGCTCTTCGACACGCCCGAGCCGGGGACGGAGCCGACAGAGCTGCCAATCCTCGCAGACGGCCGGGGGAAATGGGCCGGCTGGGCCGAACTCGGCAGGGACGACCTGGACATGGCCGCGGTCCGCAACACCGGGCGGGTCATCAGAGAGGTCAACGCCGAAGTCCTGCTGACGCCCGAGGTCGAGGACCGGCTCACCCTGGACCGCTTCAACGAGCAGGTTCTGGGCCTGGGCTGGCAGCCCTACCCCGTCGATCTGCTGATCGACGGCAACGATCCGCGGGGCATCGACATCGGGCTCCTCAGCCGCTTCCCGGTCACGTCCGTCCGGCCGCACCTCTTCGATCCGGACCCGGCGGACCCGACGGAGCCCTTGTTCAGCCGTGACTGTCCCGAGTACGAGATCCAGCTCGGCGAGGAGACCCTGGTGGTCCTCGGCAACCACCTCAAGAGCAAGTTCCACGACGACCCCGAACTGCGCCTGCACCAGGCCGAGCGGGTCGCGGAGATCTACCGGGCCGCGCTGGAGCGCACCCCGAACGTCGTGGTCGCCGGAGACCTCAACGACTCCCCGGACAGCAAGCCGGTCGCAACGCTGCTGGACGCCGGCCTGCGCGATGTGATGAGTCACCCCGCCTACGAGGGCGACGACCTCGGCACCCACGGCACCTGCAAGCAGAAGCGCGACAAGCTCGACTACGTCATGCTGTCGCCCGCGCTGTGGGAGAAGGTGCAGAACGTGGGCCTGGAGACGCGGGGCATCTTCGCGCACTCGAACCACTTCGCGAGCGTCAAGACGAAGGTCGACGAGGCATCGGATCACGCCGCGCTCTATGTGGACGTGGAGGTGTGACGAAAACGCCCACCCTCCGGCCGGCAGGGCCGGCCGGAGGGTGGGCGAAGAGCGAAGCGGACGTCAGCAGCCCAGCAGACGCCCGGCGAGGTACCCCTCGATCTGGTCCAGCGACACGCGCTCCTGCTTCATCGAGTCCCGCTCACGAACCGTGACGGCATTGTCCTCGAGCGTGTCGAAGTCCACGGTCACGCAGTACGGCGTACCGATCTCGTCCTGGCGCCGGTAACGGCGGCCGATCGCGCCGGCGTCGTCGAACTCGATGTTCCAGTTCTGGCGCAGCGCCTGGGCGAGGCCCTTGGCCTTCGGGGACAGCTCGGGGTTGCGGGACAGCGGGAGCACCGCCACCTTCACCGGGGCGAGACGGTGGTCGAGGCGCAGAACGGTCCGCTTCTCCATCTTGCCCTTGGCGTTCGGCGCCTCGTCCTCGACGTAGGCGTCGAGCAGGAACGCCAGCATCGCGCGCCCGACACCGGCCGCCGGCTCGATGACGTACGGCGTCCAGCGCTCGCCGGCCTCCTGGTCGAAGTAGGAGAGGTCCTGGCCGGAGGCCTTGGAGTGCGCGCCGAGGTCGTAGTCGGTGCGGTTGGCGACACCCTCCAGCTCGCCCCACTCGTTGCCGCCGAACTGGAAGCGGTACTCGATGTCAGCGGTGCGCTTGGAGTAGTGGGAGAGCTTCTCCTTCGGGTGCTCGTACCACCGCATGTTCTCCTCGCGCAGACCCAGGCCGGTGTACCAGTTCCAGCGCTGCTCCATCCAGTACTCCTGCCACTTCTCGTCCTCGCCCGGCTTGACGAAGAACTCCATCTCCATCTGCTCGAACTCGCGGGTGCGGAAGATGAAGTTGCCCGGCGTGATCTCGTTGCGGAACGACTTGCCCATCTGGGCGATGCCGAACGGCGGCTTGCGGCGCGAGGTGGTCTGCACCTGGGCGAAGTTGGTGAAGATGCCCTGGGCGGTCTCGGGGCGCAGGTAGGCGATCGAGCCGGAGTCCTGCGTCGGGCCGAGGTGGGTGGAGAGAAGACCCGAGAACTGCTTGGGCTCGGTGAACTGGCCCTTGTTGCCGCAGTTCGGGCAGTTGATGTCGGCGAGGCCGTTCTCCGGGAGGTGGCCCTTCTTGGCCTCGTACGCCTCCTCCAGGTGGTCGGCGCGGAACCGCTTGTGGCAGGAGGTGCACTCGGTGAGCGGGTCGGTGAAGGTGGCGACGTGACCGGAGGCGACCCAGACCTCGGGGGCCAGGATCACGGACGAGTCGATACCGACGACGTCCTCGCGCGACGTCACCATGTAGCGCCACCACTGACGCTTGAGGTTCTCCTTGAGCTCGACACCCAGCGGCCCGTAGTCCCAGGCGGCGCGCTGGCCGCCGTAGATCTCACTGCAGGGGAATACGAAGCCACGGCGCTTGCTCAGGCTGACGATGGTGTCGATCTTGTCGGCGGCCACGGTGCTCTCTTCATTACGACGACGGGCGACGAAGCGAGGCGCTTCACAGCGAATGCTTCAGGGTACCGGCGGGGGATCCCCCTCAACCAAATCGGTAGCGCTATCGGTAGCGCTCTGTGGGCGGCCGCTCACGCTTGTTGACAATGGTTTCCACTACGCCTGAAAATGACTGTCATGAACGTACGACGACAGCACATATCCGGGATCGCCCTCGCGGCCGTCACCGCTCTCGGTATCGGGACTCTCTCCGCCTGCTCCTCCGACAGCGCCGCCGTGGGCAACTCGGACAAGTTCGACGTCGTCGCGTCGTTCTACCCGATGGCCTTCCTCGCCGAGCAGATCGGCGGAGACCACGTGAAGGTCTCCAGTCTGACCGAGCCCGGCCAGGAGCCGCACGACCTGGAGGTCAGCGCCCAGCAGCGCGCGCAGATCGAGGAGTCCGACGCGGCCCTCTACCTCAAGGGCCTGCAGCCCGCCGTGGACGAGGCGCTCTCGCAGTCGAACGTCAAGACCAAGATCGACGCCGCCACCCTCACCACGCTGGAGGACCACGGCAACCTCGAGGACAGCCACGAGCACGAGGGCGAGGCCGCCTCCGAGGAGGAGGAGCACGCCCGCGACCCGCACATCTGGCTCGACCCGGTGAAGTACGCCGAGGTCGCCAAGGGCGTCGGCGCGGCCTTCGAGAAGGCGGACCCGGACCACGCGGCCGACTACAAGAAGAACACCGACGCGCTGGTCAAGAAGCTCGACGCCCTCAACACGCAGTTCGCGGACGGCCTGAAGAACACCAAGAGCAAGGTCTTCTTCACCAACCACGCCGCCTTCGGCTACCTCGCCGAGCGCTACGGCCTGACCCAGGAGGCCATCTCCGGACTCGACCCCGAGAGCGAGCCGAGCCCGGCCCGGATCAAGGACCTCCAGGAGGAGGCCAAGGCCGACGGCGTCACCACCGTCTTCTACGAGACACTGGTCTCCGACAAGACCGCGAAGACCCTCGCCTCCGACGCGGGCCTGAAGACGGACGTCCTCGACCCGCTCGAGGGCATCACCGACAAGTCCAAGGGCGACGACTACTTCGGGGTCATGGAGGCCAACCTCACGGCCCTGAAGACGGCCCTGGGAGCCAAGTGACCAATCCCATGGAGGACGGCATGACCGAGCCCGTCATATCGCTGCGCGGCGTCCGCGCCGAGCTGGGTTCGCGCCCCGTCCTGCGCGGCATCGACCTCACCGTGGGACGCGGTGAGGTCGTCGCGCTGCTCGGCGCCAACGGCTCGGGCAAGTCGACGGCCGTGCGCAGCATCATCGGCCAGGTCCCGGTCAGCGCGGGCGAGATCGACCTGTTCGGCTCCCCGCGGGGGCGGTTCCGCGACTGGGCGCGGGTGGGTTACGTCCCGCAGCGCACGACGGCGGCGGGCGGCGTGCCCGCCACGGTGACGGAGACGGTCTCTTCCGGCCGCCTGTCCCGCACCCGCTTCGGCGTCTTCCGCAAGGCCGACCACGCCGCCGTACGGCGCGCCCTGGAGCTCGTCGGCATGGCGGACCGGGCGAAGGACTCCGTCAACGCCCTGTCCGGCGGCCAGCACCAGCGGGTACTGATCGCCCGTGCCCTGGCCTCCGAGCCCGAGCTGCTGATCATGGACGAGCCGATGGCGGGCGTGGACCTGGCCAGCCAGGAGGTGCTGGCACGCACGCTCAGGGAACAGGTCGCGGCCGGCGCGACGGTCCTCCTCGTCCTGCACGAACTGGGCCCCCTGGAGCCCCTGATCGACCGGGCGGTCGTCCTGCGCGACGGCTGCGTCCTGCACGACGGCCCGCCCCCGAAGGCCGTCGGCCAGCACGCGCTGCCCGGCCACGACCACGTACACCCGCACGCGGCTCACGACGCCGAACCGATCCGGACGGGACTGCTGAGCTGATGGACTTCCTCAACTACGACTTCATGCAGCGGGCGCTGCTGGCCGCGGTACTGGTCGGCATCACGGCCCCGGCCGTCGGCATCTACCTGGTCCAGCGCCGCCAGGCGTTGATGGGCGACGGAATCGGCCATGTCGCGATGACCGGCGTCGGCCTCGGCTTCCTCCTCTCCTGGTCCCCGGTGTGGATGGCGACGCTGGTGTCGATCCTCGGCGCGGTGCTGATGGAGCTGATCCGCTGGTACGGCCGCACCCGCGGAGACATCGCCCTCGCGATGCTCTTCTACGGCGGCATGGCGGGCGGCGTGATGTTCATCAACCTCGCGCCGACCGGCTCGAACGCCAACCTCACCTCATACCTCTTCGGTTCGCTCTCGACGGTGAGCGAGTCGGACGTGACGGCGATCATCCTGCTCGCCGCGTTCGTGGTGTTGGTCACCCTCGGCCTGCGCCGCCAGCTGTTCGCGGTGAGCCAGGACGAGGAGTTCGCGAGGGTGACGGGCCTGCCGGTCCGCGCCCTGAATCTGCTCACCGCCATCACCGCGGCGGTGACGGTCACGGTGGCGATGCGGGTGGTCGGCCTCCTCCTGGTGTCGGCGCTGATGGTGGTGCCGGTGGCGGCGGCCCAGCAGCTCAGCCGCAGCTTCGCGGCGACGTTCGCGATCGCCGTCGGCATCGGCGTCGCGGTGACGATCGGCGGCACGGTGACCTCGTACTACCAGGACGTCCCGCCCGGTGCGACGATCGTGCTGCTGACCATCGGCGCGTTCATCGCGCTGACGGTGCTGGCGGCTCCGCTGGCCCGCCGCAGGGCCCGCGCCGCGGCCGCGGCACAGCCCGCCGGGGACCCCGCAGAGTGCGCGATTCCGGCCAGCCGGGGAAGCGACGGGAAGGTCGGCGTCTGACTGCCCCCAGGCCGGGCTGGCACAATGGCCCGGCAAGGCGCCAGACGTGAGGAGGCAACCGGTGACGACGGCAGGACCGCCCGTGAAGGGCCGAGCCACGCGACAGCGTGCAGCCGTGGCGGCGGCCCTTGACGAGGTCGACGAGTTCCGCAGTGCGCAGGAGCTCCACGACATGCTCAAGCACAAGGGCGACTCGGTCGGCCTGACCACGGTGTACCGCACCCTCCAGTCCCTCGCCGACGCCGGCGAGGTCGACGTCCTGCGCACCTCCGAAGGCGAGTCGGTCTACCGCCGCTGCTCGACCGGCGAACACCACCACCACCTCGTCTGCCGCGTCTGCGGCAAGGCGGTCGAGGTCGAGGGGCCCGCGGTGGAGAAGTGGGCGGACGCGATCGCGGCGGAGCACGGGTACGTCAACGTGGCACACACGGTGGAGATCTTCGGCACGTGCGCGGAGTGCGCCGCGGGTTGAGCCGGTTTCGCTGCGGCTGCGGGGGGGTGCGCGTCCCTGGGGGCTGCGCCCCCAGACCCCGCTTCGGCCCTGAAGGGACCTCGTCCTCGAACGCCGGGCGGGCTGAGTCGGTCAGCCCGCCCGGCGTTCGAGGACGAGGCCGTTCAGTCACACGCGGGCCAGATGGCTGTCGAGCAGTGCGCGCAGGCGGTCCACATCCCCTGGTTCAGCAGCTCCCCGCTTGACGAGGATCATCGCGCACCGCCCCGCCCGGTCCGGGCTGCGCAGGATGAAGACGCGGTCGGACTCGGCATAGCTGCCCTAGTTGGCCCAGCCGGTACGCAGGTCGGCGTGTCCGCCGACGAGCCGTACTCCCTCGGCGGACACCGTCACGCGGACCAGGCCCTGGTGCTATTTCGCCTTCAGGGAAGCGCGGCCCATGAAATGCGGTGCGAAGGCCATCAACACCGCCCACAGCACGAAGATCCCCCCGGGGACCGGGTTGTCGCCTTGGCTGACCGCCAGTGCCAGGAGGGCCGCTCCCAGGAGCCCGAAAACGACGAGAAAGGCCGGGCGGTAGATGAAACCGGCCACCCCTCGCTTGCGCACGAGCGTCCTGAAGCCGTCCGTCATGTCGGCGTGCCGGTACTCGAACTCCAGCACCACCTGATCCGCTCTCGGCTCCACAGCCTGTTCCTCGATCACGGCCCCTCCCCTGTCCTGCGGTGACGAGCCGTGATCGTAACGGCAGGAAGTGACAGGCCCTACTCCTGCCTACCCTCCATGGCCAGCAGCTCCTCGTTCGGGATCGCACCGCCGAACCGTCGGTCGCGGGACGCGAACTCCACGCAGGCGCGCCACAGGTCACGCCGGTCGAAGTCCGGCCACAGCACGTCCTGGAAGACCATCTCGGCGTAAGCGCTCTGCCAGAGAAGGTAGTTGGACGTGCGCTGCTCGCCGCTCGGACGCAGGAAGAGATCCACGTCCGGCATGTCCGGGTAGTACATGTACTTCGCGAAGGTCTTCTCGTTCACCTTCGACGGGTCCAGCCGCCCGGCCTTCACATCCTCCGCGAGGGCCTTCGCGGCGTCGGCGATCTCGGCCCGGCCGCCGTAGTTCATGCAGAAGTACAGCGTCAGCTTGTCGTTGCCCTTGGTCTGCTCCTGGGCGACCTGGAGCTCCTTGGCGACCGACTTCCACAGCTTGGGCATCCGGCCGACCCACCGCACCCGGATCCCCAGCTCGTCGAGCTGGTCGCGGGTCTTGCGGATGAAGTCGCGGTTGAAGTTCATCAGGAAGCGCACCTCGTCCGGCGACCGCTTCCAGTTCTCGGTGGAGAAGGCGTACAGCGAGATCGCGCCGACGCCCATCTCGATCGCCCCCTGGAGCACGTCCAGCACCCGCTCGGCCCCGACCTTGTGGCCCTCGGTGCGCGGCAGCCCCCGTTCCTTCGCCCAGCGGCCGTTCCCGTCCATGACGATCGCCACATGGTTCGGAACGAGCTCGCCGGGGAGCTTCGGCGCGCGGGCGCCGGACGGGTGCGGCTCCGGCGTCCTGTACTCACGGCGCCGGCGCCCCAGGAACCCACTCACGGCCATGTGTTTCTCGTCTCCCTTACTTTTCCACGTACCGAAGCGAACGCAGCCCGCGCTCCAGATGCCAGTGCAGATAGGCGGACACCAGCCCGCTCCCCTCCCGGACATACCGCGGCTCGCAGGCGTCCGCGGTCTCCCAGTCTCCCGTGAGCAGCGCACCGAGCAGTTCCAGGGTCTGCGGCGAGGGTACGACGCTACCGGGCACCCGGCAGTCGACACAGACCGAGCCTCCGGAGGCCACCGAGAAGAAGCGGTTCGGTCCCGGCATCCCGCACTTCGCACAGTCGCTGAAGCTGGGGGCGTACCCGTTGACGGCGAGCGACCGCAGCAGGAAGGCGTCGAGAACGAGATGCGGGGCGTGCTCACCGCGGGCGAGGGTGCGCAGGGCGCCCACGAGGAGCAGGTACTGCTGGACGGCCGGCTCGCCCTCGTGGTCGGTGAACCGCTCGGCGGTCTCCAGCATGGCGGTCCCCGCGGTGTAGCGCGCGTAGTCCGTCACGATCCCGCCGCCGTAGGGCGCGATGGTCTCGCTCTGGGTACAGAGGGGCAGCCCCCGCCCGATCAGCTCGCTCCCCCGCGCGAAGAACTGCACGTCGACATGGGAGAACGGTTCGAGCCGCGCCCCGAACTTCGACTTGGTCCGCCGCACACCCCGGGCCACGGCCCGCACCCGCCCGTGCCCACGAGTGAGCAGCGTGATGATCCGGTCCGCCTCGCCGAGTTTCTGGGTGCGCAAGACGATGCCGTCGTCCCGGAAGAGACTCATCCGGCACCCCCTCGGGTTTCCGGCCGGGGGTCCGGGGGGTGTCCCCCGGGGCAGCACAGCATGATCCGGTCCGCCTCACCCAGCTTCTGGGTGCGCAGCACGATGCCGTCGTCGCGGAACAGACTCATGGGGTCATTCTCGCGTACGGCGGGAGTCAGAGGGTGCGGTCGGGGTGGCTTATGGCATCCCAGGGGGCCATGTTCCACGGGCTGGCGCGGTTCGCCGGGTCCAGAAGGGCCTGGAGGTGAGCATCGGCGGCCTCCTGCCGGGCCGGGGAACCGGAGTCCGGCGTCCTCCCCCGCAGCCCGTCCCGCCACACCCGCCGCCCGAGCAGATAGTGATCGGCGTACTCCTGCCACGAGCCGTACGTCCCCGCCACCGCCGGCACGATGTTCTTCAGCGCGGTCCAGGCGTCGGACTCGGTGATCAGCCCGCAGGCGAAGCCGCGCCGGGCGATGTCGACGTACAGCGCGGCGTCCCAGGCGAGCGGCGCGACGCCGGTGAGGCGGTAGGCCCGGGCCCGGTACCCGCTGCGGGACAGCTCGTCGAGCCGGCCGGTCAGCTGCGCGCGCGAGGTGATCTCCCACTGCTCGGCCAGCCGGCGCCGGGCACCCTCCTCGTCGATCCGCACGAACGGGTACAGCGTCGTGCGCGAGGCGCCCCGGTCCCGGCTCACCGGCGCGCTCAGCGACACCATCCACAGCTGGTGCATGGTGAGCGGCACGGGGTAGCGCCGGGCCGCCTTCGGCCCTCTCCTCCGCCATCTCCACAAGCCCATGCCGCCGCACCCTATGCGCCCGCCCCTACGTCAAGGAACCTCACCCCGGCTGCGTGCGTTCGCGTACGCCGTCGCCGCGCGCAGCCGCTCGGCAGGGGTGGCCTGTCGTACGTGGCGCGGCTCGGCGTCCCATTCCTTGCCGCCGCCGTACGGCCTCAGCTGCACGTACGGCCCCTCGTGGCCCATCACGATGCCGATTCTCCCCGAACGGGTGTCGACCACGTACGACCCGATCGGCGGCTTCATCGCAGCACCACCGCGAGGCGCTGCGCGGTCTCGACCGAGCATCGGCCCAATTCGACGAGCGGGCAAGGAGCTTCACGCGCAAGACTCGCCGGCTCCAGCCGGAGTGTCGGGAGCGTAATTCCTGCCTTCTCCAGCGCCGCCCGCAATTCCTTCACTGCTTCCTCCGCTTCTTCGACGCAGCGCGCCGAGTGTCGTGCCGTCACCTGACTCCCCTCCCCTTTGGGTTTCACTCATTTCATCTCCATCCTGACCTGCGACGCCTACACTCGGCAGGAGTCTGTGCCCCGAAAGGGCGCTACAAGTGCAGGGCAGGGCAAGGGGGTTGGCCATGGCCAATGGTTCACGTCAGGCGGCCTGGGAGTTCTTCGGGGCCGAGCTGAAACGGCGGCGGGAGGACGCCGGGATCACCCAAGTGGAACTGGGGTCTCGGGTCTTCGTATCCGGCGGCTATATCGGCCAGTTCGAACAGGCAATTCGAAAGCCGCAATTGGATGTCGCTCAGCGGATTGACGAAGCGCTGCAAACCGACGGTATTTTCGAGCGGCTTTGGCGAAAGCTCATCAAGGAGCAGCCGTACACGGAGTACTTCGCACATGTGGCGGAACTGGAGCGGCTGGCGACGGAGATCTGCGAGTACGCGCCGGCTGTGGTCCCAGGGCTTCTTCAGACGCGGGAGTACGCGCAGGCGATGTTCCTCGCCAACAAGCCGCTGGCAGCCACTGAGTACATCGAGGAACTGATCAAGGGGCGGATGGACCGGACCCGGATCCTCAAGGACGTTACACGCCCCGTGTATTGGGCGGTTCTGCACGAGACGGCCCTGTGCATCCCGGTCGGCAGCCCGGCGGTCATGGCGAGTCAGCTGGACCACATCGCAACACTGATGCGAGAGCGCAAGGTGCTGGTTCAAGTGCTGCCGTTCGCGGCTGGGGCGCACCCTGAGATGGGCAGGCAGATGAAGCTCATGGACTTCGAGGACGCTCCACCAACTGTCTATACAGAAGGGGTGCTTTCGGGCAGCCTGCTTGACGAACCGGCTGTGGTGAAGGGGGCACGCGCGTCTTACGATCTGATCAGGGCTGCCGCGTTGTCGCCGGAGGCGTCCCTGGCCCTGATCGAGTCGGCGGCGGAGGACTTCAGACGATGCGCGAGTACGACCTGAGCAGCGCGAGCTGGCGCAAGAGCAGCTACAGCGGAGGCAACGGCGGAGAGGACTGCGTCGAGGTCGCCGACGGAGTCCCCGGCGTCGTCCCCGTCCGGGACAGCAAACTCCCATCCGGGGATATCCTCATGATCGGCGCCGACGCCTGGGCGGAGTTCATCGCTGCCATTCGGTGAGCCACTGGCGGAGCTCCACCACGAGCGGATGCTCCGGACCGACCGTCCTTTCGCGATGTTCGATGATCTCCTCAAGGAGCGGAAGAGCCTCGTCGGTTCTACCGAGGCCATGCAGGATCCTGGCGACGAGGGTGAGCGCACTGAGCGCAAACGGATGGTCATGGCCCTGGATGCGCCGACGATCGGCAAGGGTGCGGTGAGCCAGGGGCTCCGCCTCCTTGTTCCGCCCCAGCAGATGGAGCCCGTAGCCGTGGAGGTGGCGGGCCATCAGGGTGGTGAGATGGTCAGGCGGCAGAAACCTCTCGCAGTCCTCGACGACGGCTCGGGCTTCAGCATCGAACTCCTCCGCCTTGCCAAGCTGAGGCAGGACCTCAAGCAGACATGCCCGGCTGTAGAGGGTCTCGACGGAGTCCTCGCCGAGCACGCGGCGCTGGCCTTCGATCGCCCGCCGGTTGAAGTGCTCCGCCTCCTCGTCCCGGTCAAGTAGATCCAGCGGCTGGCTCAGCGCCAGACAGGTGCGCAGCGTGTCCGGATGGTCGGGGCCGAGCACTCGCTCACGGGCCTCCAGCACCCGCCGGTGAACCACCTCAGCCTCGGCGTATCGCCCCATGCGGTGCAGCGCCTGTCCCACTACGTCGCGCGTATCGAGGGCCACGGGATGCTCGGCGCCCAGCAGCCGTCCCACCATCTCCGCGACGGGTTCGGCCAGCGCCAGAGCTCCTGACCAGTCCCCCGCCTCGTACATCCGCCGTACGACCAGAGCCGTTACCCGAACGATCTCCTCGCCCGAGGCGGTACGGAGGAGCGCGACACCATGCGGGGCCAGCATGGCCAATACGGCGCGCGCCTCCTCGGAGGTGTCGTCCGGGTCGGGCAGAGCGGCGCTCAGCAGCCGGGCCGCGGCCGGTCCCAGAGCCGCACGCTGCCCGTCGGGGACACCCCCGGCCACGCTGTCCAGCAGCACCCCGTGCGCGCTGACGCACCGCGTGCCGCCCGACACGACGAGTTCGATCAGGGAGTGGTCGAGCAGTCCGCGCAGGGCGGCCTCCAACCGGTCGGCCGGGAGCGCGGGGTCGAAGCCGGTGAGCTCCACCTCGCCGCGCGCGGCCGGCATGAGCATCGACAAGGGCACCGGATCCGCCGACCAGCAGGACAGCAGCCGTAGCAGGGCCGTCGCCTCGGGCAACCCCTGAGCCGTGAGCGCGTCCAGGGACAACTGCCAGGTACGGCTGACCAGTTGACGGGACTGTCCACTGCCCCTGCCGAGCGCGCCCTGATCGACGATCGCGGTCGACTCCTCGGTCAGCTTGCGGTCGTACTCATCCATGGTCCACGACTCCAGGAGTTGGTGAGCGAGATGCGAGCCGGCCAGCGTGAGCGCGAGCGGCAGCCGGCCGAGCCGTTCCGCCACCTTGCGGGCCTCTTCCGGCGTACCCGCGTCGGGCGCGAGGTCACACAGGAGCTGGGCCGCGTCCTGGAGCGGGAGCAGCCCCAGGGCATGGCGGAAGACACCCGGCCCCCGCCACAGCGGCGAGTTCGCGACCCGCGTCGTCACCAGGACCGTGCCCAGCGGGCTGGTGCGCAGCCAGCCGCCCTCCTCCAGGATCGTGGGGTCGTCGGCGTTGTCCAGGACCAGCAGCCAGCGCTCGGCGGAGTGGTTCAGGTAGTGCCAGACGAGATCGGCGGCGGCGCGCTGGCCGCTTGCCGCCGCGGCGAGTTCGCCGGTGGTCGCGCCGCGGTCACCGGCGACCGCGAGCATGCCGGCGCGCAGCGACATCCGGTCGGACGCGTTCACCCACAGGCCGACGCGGCCGTGGGCCCGTGCCGCTTCGGTGAACAGCCAGTGGGCGACGGCCGTCTTGCCCAGGCCTCCCATGCCGTGCACGACATGGACGTCGCCGCCGGGCCCGGCGATCGCCGCGCCCAGAGTGCTGCGCAGCTGCTGACGGTTGCGCAGGATGCCGGGCGGGCGGCCCACGAGCGGTACGCGCACGGAGTCGGCGGCGGTGACCGGAGGCGTCGGCGCGCCGCCCAGGAGGGGAGCCGTCCCGGGCGCGTAGTGGTGGTGGTGTTCCTCGATGTACTGCTCGCCGGTCGCCTGGTACACCCGGCCCTGGCCGGACGCCCGGCCCTCGATCGCCCCGCCGCCGCTCACCGTTCGGTGATGTGCTGGTCGCGGCCCGCCTGGTACACACGGGCGCTGCCGGAGGCCTCGGCGCGGAGGTGGATCTCGCCGATCAGGGGCTGCTGCGGCAGCTGGGGCGTCAACTCGGCCAGCAGTCGCCGCAGTTCCTCCGCGACCTCGGGACGGGCGAGGAGCAGGCGGCGCAGCCGCCCCTGCCATTCGGCGGCCAGCTCGGCCTCCGACGCCTCGTCGCCCGCCTCACGCGCCAGCAGCAGGTCCTCGCGGGTCGCCTCCAGCTCGTCGCCGACACTCTCGGCCCTCGCGGGCTGGAAGCGCTGCCAGAGCGCCACCACTCCGTCGCGGGCCGCCTCCCAGGCCTGGGTGGCCATCAGTGTCACCATCGTCGTGCCCGCCGTCCTGGCGAGGTCGGCGATCTGCGGATCCATGCCCGTCCCCCTTCCTACGACCTCCGATCGTAGGTCAGGTTCCGCTCGACCTCACGCCCCCGAGGTGACCGTCGGCTGCGGCTCCGGACCCGCCTGCCGCTCCGCCTCCGCCCACAGGTCGTTGAACTGGGTGATGTGGTCCTCGATATGGTCCGGCTCGGTGCTCAGCAGCGTGCTGTCCGGGTTGTTCTCCTGGTCCGGCTTGGTCTCGTGGCAGAGTTCGCCGTCGAAGACGATGAAGTCGCTCACCCGGGGGTTGGACTCCATCAGCGACCGCACCGCGATACGCGCGTCGATACCCCGCCTGCGCTGGTCGTCGCACAGCGCTCTGAGCTCCGGCGTGACCTCGTCCTCGGTCCGCACGATGAACAGGCGCCGGATCTCCACGCCCCGCCGCTTGATCGCCTTCTCCTGCGCGGCGAGGTACCGGTCGGCGGGCCCGCTGGTCCAGAACTCCCGGTCCACCGAGGTGCTGGTGGCGTCGAGAGTCATCTTGACGCAGTCGGTGATGTCGATCAGCCACTCGTGGTTCTCGCCGGGGCAGTCCGCGCTGCCGCTGCCGAGGCCTTCCATCATCTTGGCGAGGCGGCCCAGCTCCTTCTCGGCGAAGGCCTGCACGATGTCGCCACCCTGCTCCCGGACCTTGGTGTAACCGAGTACCAGCCGAGTCACCTCGTCCGAGCGCAGCACCGAACCGTCGACCTGGCTGAACAGCGTCGTCGCGGCGAGGATCTCGTTGAAGCGCGTGTCGACCTTCTCGAACCGGTCCCCGAAGGCCACGAGGTACTGCACGATCAGCGCCGCGCTGCCGATCGCGATGGACGCCGTGAGCTGCCAGATGTTCCCGTCGTCCACGCCCAGCACGCTGGTCAGCACGAAGGTGCCGCCCGCCACCACGACGCTGAGCAGGATCCGCCAGAGCAGCTTGGGCACGCGCTGGTTCTGCGCCGGCGGTGTTTGTCCGTTGTTCCCTGTTCCTAAAGACGCTCCGCTCATGTCTCATCCCCCGTCGGGTTTCTGGTTGTGGTGCCGCTCCTCAGCGCGCGTCGCTGAGCGCCTGGTGCGGCATCGCCACGGCCTGGAGGGCCAGTCGATCTCTGATGCGCCGGCTCAGGTTCTCCCACTGGCGGGAGAACCCCGGTTTGTCTTCCAGTACGTCCCACAGGTGACCCAGCGCGGGGTCCACGTGGGCCCGCGGCATCCACAGATGCAGCAGATGAACCACGACCGGATGGAGCGCCTCGACGACCGAAGGCCCGTCCGCCGCGCCGAGACGGCTGTTGTCCAGCATGTGCTGAACCGTCGTCAAAAGCCAGTCGTGCAGGGCGAGATCCTCGCACATGCCCGCTGCGGATGCGGCCGGGATGTGCTCCGGCAGCCGTAG
This sequence comes from Streptomyces sp. NPDC049627, assembly GCF_044465645.1. Taxonomy (NCBI): domain Bacteria; kingdom Bacillati; phylum Actinomycetota; class Actinomycetes; order Kitasatosporales; family Streptomycetaceae; genus Streptomyces; species Streptomyces sp. NPDC049627. The sequence continues at coordinate 530,214 of NZ_JBITLW010000005.1, forward strand.
CTCCATGGTCCGCAGGCCGCCCTCCGCGACCGTGAAGTTGACCAGGGCCGCCCGCTCACCCGCCGGGGTGCGCCGTGCGACCCAGCGCAGCCGCGTGGGGCTGGACTTGAAGGGCACCCGGCGGTCGAGCAGCGGATGGCGGCGGAGCTGGGCCAGCAGGCCCTCGGCGATCATCCCGAGGTCGAGCTCGCCGCGCCCGGCGCCGCGCAACACGCCCTCGGCGATGGCCTGTCGGGGCAGCTTGCCGAACGGTTCGACGAGCCCCGGCCGAACCAGGTACTGGCCCCAGGGGCGGCGCATGTCGGGCCCGGCGGCCGGGAGGCTGAAGTAGGCGGTCGACTGCAGCAGGCGGCCCTCGGTCAGCGCAGCGCGGGCGGCCACCGTACCGACGGCCCGCACCTTGCTGCCGTTGGAGGTGGGCAGCCGGCAGTCCACCCCGGTCAGTACCTCGGGGGACAGGACGTACAGGCTGGGCCGCTCGGAGACCCGGACGTGGACGTCGGCGCGCAGCCTCAGCAGCTGGGCGGCGGCCCGGCCGTCCAGCGCCTGGAAGGACGGGAGCAGACAGGTGCGCACCTCGCCGCAGGCGAGGACGGTGGGCGCGGGCTGTCCGGGGGCCGCCGTCATGTCAGGACTCCTCGGCCCCGGCCACGTCGCCGGGCTCCTCGTAGAAGACGTAGGTGGCGCGTTGCGCGACCGCCGCCGGCACCGGCATCCCCTCGTCGGCGGAGCGCTTGGCGACCTGCTGCAGCGCCCCGGCGTCGACGTCTATCTGGTCGAGGATGAGCCGTACGGCGTCCTCGACGGCGAGGAAGCGGTTCGGCATGACGGTGCAGGTGCGGTAGGCGCTGAACGGCGCCTTCGTGTCGGTGAGCTTGATGAGGGGATCGAGGCGGTCCCAGTCGTGCGGGAAGTCCTCGCCCTGCCACTCCTTCGGCACCAGCACGGGCTCACCGAGGTGCCGTAACAGACCCAGCCGGGCCAGTTGCCATACGGCGGCCAGGAACGGGCAGGACCACAGCCGCCGGCCGTCCTTGTCGGACCACAGCTCGACGTCCATGAACACCGAGTGGTTGCGGGCCGCGGTCTCCTGGGGCGGCTCCCAGCCCCTGGCCCTGCCGCCGAGCGCGGGGCCGGGCATTGTGGGCGTGCGCTGACCGTTGGCGAGCCAGCCGGTCTGGCTGACGGGCGGGCGGGAGCCGTAGCTGCCGGGCGGCGGCGACTCGACCAGACGGTGCATGACCGATTCCGCGAGGTCGACGCGGTCGGCGACCGCGCAGGCCGACTCGCGGGCGAGGTAGTCGATGACCAGGCCGGCCTTCTCGGCCTCCTTCAGCACCATCGGGATCAGCTCGGCCGGGGTGGAGAAGCGGGTGAAGTAGTCGTCGACGAGGAAGCAGGTGCTGATGCGCGGGCGCTTGCTGCGGCGGGCCGCCGAGGCGCGCACCGCGTCCACCCAGATCCGCACCTCGGCGAAGTGCTCGCCGAGGCGCTTGGGTCCGGCCTCGAAGTCCTCCATGTAGAGGTGGCCCAGCTCCAGGGAGAGGTGGGCCAGCGGCACGGACTGGGTGCGCAGCTCCGCGGTGGTCTCCTGGAACACGGCTTCGCTCACGCCTGCTCCCAGTACTTGTCGTCGGTCAGCCGGCCGGCGAGCCGGCTGAGCGCCTGCCAGGTCTCCTGGTTGGCGATCTGGCTGTCCAGCACGTCCTCGTCGGTGATGAGCTGCTCGCGCCACTGCAGGACCGGTTCGAGGGGCACGGAGCCGAGGACCTGGCTGTAGCCGATGCCGTGGTTGGAGGCGAGCTGCTTGAGGTCGCCGTCGGTCTTGCGCATCCACGCCGACTGGGTGGGCGAGACCTGCGACCACAGCGGCGACTCCGGGTCGGGTACGGCGGCCCGCACGAAGCGGATCGCGTTGCGCAGCGTCTCCTCGTCGTGGCCGCGGTGGACGCCGCCGGCGACGATGCCGCGCTTGCCGAAGACCAGGCTGGCGGCGGCCGCCACATGCTGGCGGGTCCAGCGGTGGAAGACCAGCCAGCGGGCCGTGACCTCGCGCATCTCGGGCTGTGCGGTGGCCTCCAGGGCCATGTCGACGGCGTAGGAGCGGCCGGCGCTGAGGTCGACGATGACCAGGTCGAACTCGTAGTAGAGCGTCATCAGCAGGTCGACGCAGCGGCGCAGGTTGTCGTCGCCGGTGGCGAACTCGCCGCCGCTGACGTCGCCGGGCATCAGCACCAGCCGGCCGGAGCCGGGCGGCGGGAAGCGCAGCACCTGGTGCTCGGTCTCGGCCCAGACGTCGATGCGGGCCGGTTCGCTGACCTCTCCTATGAGATAGGCGTGCAGGCCGCGGTCCTCGGTGGCCTGCCGGGCGTCGGCCACGTCGAAGACGGCCGCGGCGGTGGGCGAGCCGAAGTCGAAGTCGAGGTAGCAGACGTCGTCCCCGGCCAGCGCGCGGTGGTAGGCGAGGTTGGCGCTGGTGACGGAGCGGCCCGTGCCTCCCTTGTCGGAGGCGGCGAAGATCAGCACGGTTCACACTCCCCGGTCCGCGGCTTCGCGGGCCCGGGCGAGCGCGTCGAGCTGTGCCAGCACGTCGAGGGTCAACGCGTAGGCCGTACCCGGCTGTTCGTCCACGAGGCTGCGGGCGCGACGCAACTTGACCTCGATGTTCCTGAGTTGCATCCCGTGCCGGCCGTCGTCCTTGGGCGCGGGCTCCATCTGTTCGTTGCCCAGCAGATGAGCGGACTCACTGAGCAACGCCCTTGCCAGCTCGGTGAGTTCGAGGCTGCGGATCGGGGGCTGCCGGTACATCTCGTGGGCCTGGACCATCACCTCGGTGACACGCTCGGTGATGCTCCACGACACCGGCACCCGCCGCTTGTGGATCTCCGCCTCGGGGTAGGCGTGGTGGACGCTGTCCCACAGGCCGACGCCCTCGCCGTCCCGGATACGGCGGCGCCACATGTGGTCGAAGATGTCCTCGGCCAGTCTGAGCAGCCGGTCGTGCGAGGCCAGGTTGCGCGACAGGGTGCACAGCTGGACGGTCCGCTTCAGCAGCTGCGCCGAGAAGTCGGTGATGGACCACGTCATGGGCGGCCCGATCCGCTCACTGCCCTGCAACGGCAGGGTGACGCCCACGTTGTGCAGCTCGTGGACCATGGGGTCGTGGCGGGTCATCCGGCTGGTGATGCGGCCGCGTTCGGCGAGGCGCTCCATGACGCCGACGGTGCGGGTCAGGTCGTCGTCGGTGGCCCGGCGCCGCATCAGGTCGTGTACGAGGATGGCGGCGACGGAGAGGGAGAAGTACGCCGACTCCAGCTTCTGTCCCGTCGTACGCCAGGGCAGGTCCTCCAAGGGCCAGCGGTCGGCGTCGAAGCGGGCGATGCGCGACCAGTACTGCTGGGTGAGCTCCCACCGCAGCCGGAGCGCCTCGGCGAGCTTCTGCTGCTCGGTGTTGAGCAGGCCGAGGGTGAGGGTGCGGTCGGAGAACAGGTCCTGGATACCGTCGAGGGCGACCACGGTGAAGTACAGATACGGCACCGGGTTGGCGATGCCTTCGGGCTGCGGCCCGATGGGTTCGTCGGTCTCGACCGCGGGGGCGTCCTTGACCAGGCTCCACGCCCAGCCGCACTCGAAGAGCTGGTTCTCGTCCTTGAGCCCTTCCTGGACGTCGATACCGAGGAAGACGCTCTCGACGAGAGCCGCGCGCACCGGGCGGAAGCGGCTCTGGAACTTGTTGAGCACCTGCCGCTGCGACTGCCGTCCCTGGCCGAGGAGTTCGACGAGGGTGCGGCCCTGGGAGGAGTCGGTGTCGAAGACGTTGACGGTGAAGGAGCGCAGCAGGCTCACCATGGCCGCGGTGAGGCGGCTGCTGGTGGCCGTGCGCAGCTCGGCGATCGTCTCCTTGATGTCGCTGCGCCGGGTCCTGGTCTCGTAGACCTTGAGGAAGCCGAGGGTGGCCAGGCACAGGGTGATCGACATGGAGAAGGAGTCGGTCACGCCGAGTTGGCGTTGTTCCTCGGTGATGTCCGTGTTCTTGTCCGCGGACCCGAAGTAGTAACCCCCGGCGAACGTGGGCCGTTTGTCCTCGCCGGTGTGTGTCCGCATGAAGTCGGATGCGGCCATGACGAGGTTGGCCGGGATGTCCAGCCGCCCGCCGGCCTTCCTCAGGACCTGCTGGACGTCGTCCTGTGTGGTGTCCGGGTCGTCCAGCCGGAACGCGGGGATTTCGGTCGCCGGATACAGCAGGCAGAGCAGCCGCTCGGCGTCGGCCACACTGCTCTCTCCGCCCCATTCGCCCCAGGCCCACTCCCCCCCGTCGAAAGAGTGGCGGGCGACCGCCTGCCAGATGTCCAGCAGATGCTGGCGTGGCTTGATCTGCATCCCATGCCCCTCACACAGGCCGCACTGCCATTAATTGAGGAATAGCTCTGTTCTTTTGTGAAGATTCACAGATTCCGGCGCCAGCCGTAGGCGACGATCATTCCCGAATATCCGTCGCGGACTTCGGCGACGGATCGGAGTCGCTGCACCATGAAGTCGCCCGCGAATTCCTGGAGACTCGCACGTACCTCGGATTCTCCCACGTCGCAGGCCGGGAAGAAGTGTTCGCCCGCGTGATACCCCTTCGAATGTTCCATGAAGGCGGCGGCGAAGGGGGCGCCCGGGGCCAGGGCGCGCAGGAAGCGCTCGACGCCGAGCCTGAACTCGCCGTGGGAGGTGGTGATCGACTCGGCGACGAAGAACATGGTCCCCATGGACCACCGGCCCTCGTACCGCGCCAGGTCGAAGAGGTCACCCTGCTCGACCCGGACGACCTTGCGGAACCGCTCACGCGGGTCCGTGCCCAGGGAGCTGTAGACCTCGTCCTTGCACAGGACGTCCCAGAACTGGTCCCAGTGGTCGTCGTAGCAGTCGACCTGGCCGTCCAGGTACGCGATGTTCGTGGGCGAGTGCTCGAAGAGGGTGATCTCCTCGCACCACGGCATCATGGCGAGGGCGGGATAGAGATTGGCGCCGGCACCCACGTCGATGCCGGAAACCGGGCCGACGCCCTGCTTCCGGAAATGATCGACGAAATGATCCCGGATCAGGTGCAGGATCTCAGCGTCCTCCGCCTGTAAGACGCTGTAGTTGTGCTGCACGTAGGCGATCGGGTCGAACTCCGCCCAGCGCACCTGCGCGTTCAACTGGACGTCCCCCGACGATCTCTGGGTCATTCACTCACGGTACCAAAAGAAGGCGCACTGGGAGCGCGTCGAGGCATAGCCATCTCACGGTCTTGAACCGCTGGATATGCGCTGCTCAAGATGGGCGGATCTCCACCTGAGCGCCTGAAACGGCGGGCAACGGGTGCTCACCCACATGAGTGACTCCAATCCATCCCATAGGGGGCAGTTGATGGCTGTGCCGGAGGAACGTTTCCCTGTTGTGGGCCGCCGCTCTGACCAGGCGCTCTTCGCCGAGGGCGGCGATCGGCCGCTGACGATGCGAGGGGTCACCGAGGCGGATCTGCCCGAACTCCTCCGCGTGGACAGGGAGGTCTTCCCCGACGATCCGTACCCGTACTTCGTGCTCCGCCAGCACCTCGACGTGCACGGCGACCGCATCCTCGTCCTCGACGACGGGGAGTGCCTGCACGGCTACGTCCTCTTCGTCACCACCTCGGACGGCTATGTGTGCTGGGTGCTGAGCCTGGCCGTCAGCGCCGACCAGCGGGGCCGGGGGCTGGGCAAGCGGCTGATGCTGGAGGTGCTGCGGCAGCTGCGCCGGGAGCGGGTGCACGAGGTGCGCCTGACCGTGGAACCGACGAACGCGGCGGCGATCATGCTGTACCGGTCCCTGGGGTTCGCCGCCGAGGGCGGGGTGCGCCGGGACTATCTGGGGCCCGGGGAGGACCGGCTCATCATGAGGTTGGGGCTGGGGCTCGGGGCGGGGGCCGAGACCGGAGCCGGGGCCGGCGCTGGGGGAAACCCCACCGGGTGAACCCCCCGGCAGATACGGGAGTTACCTGGATGTGACACCCCGTCAAGCTCGGCCAGGCTGCTGTGCATGAAGCAGATCACGAAGAGCGCCACCCTGATCGCCGCCGCCTCCGCCGTCGTCTTCGGGCTCGTCACCCCGCTCACCGCGTCCGCCACCGGTGCTCCCGCGTCGCTGAAGTGGACCAAGTGCGAGGGCGAGGGGCTCGATCCGCGGCAGCAGTGCGCCACCGTCTCCGTGCCGATGGACTACGCCGACCCCGGCGGCCGGAAGATCGACATCGCCGTCTCCCGCATCCCCAGCGAGAAACCGTCCGTCCGCCGGGGCGCGCTGCTGCTGATCGCCGGCGGGCCCGGGGGCGACAGCCTCCGCGACCCCTCGGGCAAGGGGCAGAAGCTGCCGCAGGAGGTCCGGGACGCCTACGACCTGATCGGGTTCGCGCCGCGCGGCAACGCGCCCTCCACGTCGGTCAGTTGCAAGGTCGAACCGGATGACCTCGTCCGGACGAAGCTGCGGCCCTGGCCCGCCCCGGACGGCTCCATCGCCGAGAACATGGCCTATGCGCGCAGGGTGTCGCGGGCCTGCGCGGACAACGGCGGCGAGCTGATGAAGCACATCAGCACCAAGAACAACGCCCGTGACATCGACCGCATCCGCGCCGCCCTCGGGGAACGCAAGCTGTCCGCCTGGGGCGTCTCCTACGGCACCTACGTCGGCGCCGCCTTCGCCGAACTCTTCCCGCACCGCACCGATCGCATCGTGCTGGACAGCAACGACAATCCCGACCCCGTGCGCGCCGAGCGCGCCTGGCTCCAGGTGTTCGAGGTGGGCGTCGAGGACAACTTCCCCGAGTTCGCCAAGTGGGCGTCCAGGCCCGGCGATCCGTACCGGCTCGCCGACACGGCCGCCGAGGTGCGCCCGCTCTTCCTCCGCCTCGCCGCCCGCCTGGACCGGGAGCCGATCCCCTGGCCCGGCGCCCCGGCCGAGCTGAACGGCAACATGCTGCGCCAGACCATGCTGGACAGCCTCTACGACACCGACAACTACCCGACCCTGGCCAAGCTGATCCTGGCGGCACAGAAGGGCACGGCGCCGCCCGCTCCGCCGAGCCCGCCCGAGGCGACGCTGCAGAACTACGCGGCAGTCGGCGCCGCCACCATCTGCAACGACGCCGCCTGGCCCACGTCGGCCGGTGTGTACCGGAAGGGCGTCGCCGAGAGCCGGGCGAAGTATCCGCTGACAGCGGGGATGCCGAGGAACGCGATGGTCTGCGCGGCTTGGCCGTGGCGGCCGAAGGAGGCACCGGTACGGGTGACGGACCACGGCCCGTCCGACATCCTGCTGGTCCAGAACGAACGGGACGTGGCGACCCCGCTGAGCGGCGCCCTGAAGCTGCGCAAGGCTTTGGGCGACCGGGCCGTCATGGTCACCGTCGACTCCACGGGCCACGGCTCCTATCTCAGGAACGGCAACGCGTGCGGTGACGAGACGGTCTCCCGGTTCCTGGCGACGGGAGAGCGCCCGCACAAGGACCTCTACTGCGACTGAGCACACCGGCAATACTGGCGGGCGAGCGCGTGGAAGGCCTCCTTCGGCTCCCAGCGCCAGCCCGAACGCGGGTCGTCGGGGCGGTCCTTGATCGCCTTGGTGATGCTGTAGCTCGCCAGGTCCAGGTCGTGGCGCGGCTTGTCCGGGCGGTGCGGGGCGTCGGGTGTGACGAACTCGAAGGCCATCGCGGCGTACAGGCCCATCGACTCGAAGACCTCCAGCAGATCGGTCAGGTAGGCGGCCTGTGTGCGCTCGCTGCGCACCAGGTCGCCCTTGATCTCCTCGGGGTTCTTGGTGTGGTCGACGACGTCCCAGCCCATGCCGCCCGCTTCGGGCGCGCCGACGTACGCGCACGTGCCGAACTCGGTGATGGCCAGGGGCTTGCCCCAGCGCTGGTACCGCCTCAACTCCCGTACGTAGGCGGCGGGTTCGCGATGGTACGAGTAGTAGTCGATGCCGACGACGTCGAAGAGGTTCCAGTCGACCGGCTCGAAGTCCTCCTCCTGGGTGGCGGCGTAGCTCAGCCGGCCGTGGAAGACATCGCGGCCGACGGCCGACGCCTTCGCGGTGAAGCGGGCCAGGCGGCGCTTCATCCTCACCATGTCGACCGTGCCCTTCTGGAGGTTGTCGAGGCGGTCCAGGACCGTCTCCCCCGGCACGATCCCCGGCACGAACAGCCAGAACTCGCAGCCCACGCTGAAGTCCACGCTCGCGCCCTGCCGGCGCAGCCGCTCCGCGAACCGGCCGCACTCGGCGATGCTCTCCAGGATGTCCCGCTCCGGAATGTCGCCGAGGGTCGGCTGGAGCCAGACGTGCAGCCCGCGTTCGGCTGCCTCGGCGGCCGTGGCGGTGAGGCGCTCGACGCCGTCGCCGGTGACGTCGAGGGTGTCGGCGTGCAGGACGTCGCGGATGACCCGGACGTCCTTGCGCATCCGGGCGGCGCTCCATGCGGTACCGGGTGTCTCACCGGCCCCGACGGTGTAGACGACGCCCCTGTGCTTCAGTCCCCGGCCGCGCGCCGCGGTCGCCGCGGCCCGCTCCGCGGGCAGCACCGCCCCCGCCAGCCCGACGGCCGCCGCGCCCGCAAGGAACTGTGATCGGCTGATCCCCTTGGTCTTCTCCATACGGCCACTGTGGCGAGCGCGCGCCCGCCGCGCCGTCCGCCGATGGTCTACGGCGCCGCGACCAAGGGATGAGAGGGTACGTCGGTCAGTGCAGAGATCGTCCACGCCGACCCAGCGAAGGAGAGCAAGATCTTAGGCTCCGCCCCGTCCTCCCTGTCCCGACGCACGTTCCTCACGGCCGGTACCGCCGCCACCGCGACGGCCCTGCTCGCCCGGTCCCCCGCGCATGCCGTCGGCTCCGGCAGGCGTACGACGACCCGGCTGCGCGAGCTGGAGCAGCGGCACGGCGCCCGCCTGGGCGTGTTCGCGCACAACCTCGCCACGCGGCAGACCGTGCGGCACCGCGCCGACGAACTCTTCCCGATCTGCTCGGTGTTCAAGACCCTGGCGGCCGCGGCCGTCCTGCGCGACCTCGACCGGCACGGCGAGTTCCTGGGCCGCCGTATCCACTACACGGAGGCCGATCTGCCGGCCGGCTCCGACCGGACCAGGGAGCACCTGGCCGAGGGAATGACGGTCGCCGAGCTCTGCGAGGTCGCCATCACCCACAGCGACAACGGCGCCGCCAACCTCCTCCTGCGCGAGCTCGGCGGCCCCACCGCCGTCACCCGGTTCGCGCGCTCCCTCGGCGACCCGGTGACCCGCCTCGACCGCTGGGAGACGGAGCTCAACTCGGCGGAGCCATGGCGGTCGACGGACACCACGAGCCCGCGCGCGATCGCCCGGACGTACGCCCGTCTGATCCTCGGCGACGCCCTGAACCGCCCCGACGGCCGCCTGCTCACACACTGGCTGCTGAACAACACGACCAGCGGCGAACGCTTCCGCGCGGGACTGCCCCCGACCTGGACGATCGCCGACAAGACCGGCTCGGGCGACTACGGCACCACCAACAACGTGGGCATCACCTGGACCCCCGACGGCACCCCCCTCGTCCTCGCCGTCCTGTCCACGAAGCCGGACCGGGACGCGCCGTGGGACGACGCCCTGGTGGCGAAGACAGCCGAGCTCCTCGCGCACACCCTGACCACCGAAGGGGCTGCCGTCAGCCTGTCCGGCGTTTGAGGACGAGCACACGCCCCCGCCACGTCTCGACGCCGGCCGCGTCATTCAGCCCGTCCGGCGTTTGAGGACGAGGCCCCTTCAGGGCCGAAGCGGGGGTCTGGGGGCGGCAGCCCCCCCAGGAGCCGGGGTCGAAGGGGCGGAGCCCCTGGAGGACGGGACGGGTAGGGGCGGCGGGGGCGAGCTCACCGTCCCAGGCCCAGCACCAGTGTCCGGACGGCACCCGAACAACCCGGGCAACCGAATCCGCCCCATCGGTGGTCTGGGGGGCGAGGGAGGGTGCTTGATGCAGGCCGAACAAGAGGACCGGTTCCAGGAGTTCGTCAGGGCGAGGTGGTCCCATCTGGTGCGGACCGCGTATCTGCTCACGGGCGATGCGCACCACGCCGAGGACCTGACGCAGACGGCGCTGGCGAAGGCGTACCGGTCGTGGCGGCGGGTGGCGCGTGCCGACAATCCGGAGGCGTACGTCCGCCGGATGCTGGTGAGCTGCAACAGCGACCGGTTCCGCAAGCGGCGGGTCGCCGAGGCGTTGACCGCCGCGCCGCCGGAGACCGCGGGCCGCGACGCGGGCTACGCGGGCGTGGACGAGCGCGGCCCGCTGCTCGGCGCTCTCGCCCAACTGCCGCCCAAGCAACGGGCGGTGGTGGTCATGCGCTACTGGGAGGACCTGTCCGAGGCGGAGGTCGCCGAGGTGCTCGGCTGCTCCGTCGGCACCGTCAAGAGCCAGGCGTCGAAGGGGCTGGCGAAGTTGCGTACGTGTCCGGGGCTCGCCCGGGTCGCGGAGGGGCAGGGAGGCAGCAGGTGAACGACGAGGAACAGCGGCGGCAAGAGCACGGCGAGCGGGACTTCGAGGAGCAGGTGCGGGAACTGCTCGCCGAGGACGCGTACGCGATCCGGCCGTCGCCGGCGCCGTATCCGCAGATCCGGCACCGGGGCATGGTCGAGCGGCGGCGCCGCGTGGCGGCGGCCGGGGCGGCGCTGGTGACCCTGGCGGCGATGCCGGTCGGGGCGTACGCGCTGGGCGGCGCGGGGAAGGGCGGGGAGACGGCGACGAGCCCGACGCCCTCGGTGAGCGCCACGCACGCCGCGTCGCCGACGCCCTCCCCGGCCCCGAGCGGTCCCGCGCGGCCGGCCACGGCACGGCAGCTGCTCGACGGGATCACCTTCGAGCAGGCGGCGGACGGCCTGGCGGACTGCCTGGACTTCGACCGGTCGGGAGCCCCGGCGGGGGCCGCGGATCCGGGCACGCCGGACGACTACCGGATCCTCCTGGCGATGCGCAGCACCGGGGACTCCAACGCGCCCGACGACGGCATGTTCGTCGTCGCGGTACGGGAGAAGCCGGCGGACCGGACCAGTCTGATCTGCCGCATCGCGAACGGCAGGACCCAGGGCGTCTCCGGTTTCCCCGACGACTCCGGCGTCCTCCCGGACGAGGGCCCGGTGCTCGTCAACCCCAACGTCGGCAAGCTCTACCAGCAGTCGGTCATCGACCGCGGCAACTGGAAACTGCCGTTCCGCTGGGGGGTGATCGGCACGGTCGAACCGTCGGTGGCCGAGGTGAAGGTCTCCTACGGCGACTCCAGCAGCGAGGCCGCCCTCGACCACGGCTTCTTCGTGGCATCCGGCGTACTGAACCAGCAGGTCACGGTGGCCCCGCACATCAAGGGCTACGACGCCGACGGCAAGTTGGTCTACGACTCCGACGACGACAAGTACTACCAGCAGCCCCTTCCGTAGCACCGACGAGAGCACCGACCGCACCGACGGGTCCGGGGGCGCCGCGCAGGGGACGGCGCCCCCGGACTCACGATGCCCGCGGCTCGCCGACCGGCGCCTGCGGGCCGACCGGCGCCGGGCGGTTCCTCAGCGGCCTGGTCACCTGCTTCGACAGGCACGACGGAATCCCCGCCGCGGCGTCCGCCGCCTCCGTCGTCTGACGCCGGTACGCGCTCGGCGACATGCCGACCAGCTCCGTGAAGCGCGTGCTGAAGGTGCCCAGCGACGAGCAGCCGACCTCGAAGCACACCTCGGTGACGCTGAGGTCGCCCCGGCGCAGCAGCGCCATCGCGCGCTCGATGCGCCGCGTCATCAGGTAGCCGTACGGAGACTCGCCGTAGGCGGCCTTGAACTCGCGGCTGAGGTGCCCCGCCGACATGTGCACCCCGCGTGCGAGCGCCTCCACGTCCAGTGGCTGGGCGTACTCCCGGTCCATCCGGTCGCGGACGCGGCGCAGCGCCGCGAGGGTCCGCAGCCGCTGCTCCTCGGACGTCGAGTGGTGGGATCGCACACCCGCATCATCGCGAACCCCCTGCCGGCCCGTCCACTCCCCCGACCGTCCCCCTGCCTGTCCCGGTGCCCGCTCCCTCAGCTGCCGGGAGCGGGACGCGAGGAAGGACATGACAGGTCCCGTGGTGAGACACATGGGGTCAGCCGCCGACGTAGGCCGCGAGGTGCTCGCCGGTGAGGGTCGAGCGCTCGGCGACGAGGTCGGCGGGGGTGCCCTCGAAGACGATCCGGCCGCCGTCGTGGCCGGCGCCGGGGCCGAGGTCGATGATCCAGTCGGCGTGGGCCATGACCGCCTGGTGGTGCTCGATCACGATGACCGACTTGCCGGAGTCCACGAGCCGGTCGAGCAGGCCGAGCAGCTGCTCGACATCGGCGAGGTGGAGGCCGGTGGTCGGCTCGTCGAGGACGTACACCCCGCCCTTGTCCCCCATGTGCGTGGCCAGCTTCAGCCGCTGCCGCTCGCCACCGGACAGGGTGGTGAGGGGCTGGCCGAGGGTGAGGTAGCCGAGGCCGACGTCCGCCATCCGTTCGAGGATCCTGTGGGCGGCCGGGGTGCGCGCCTCACCGGCCCGGAAGAACTCCTCGGCCTCGGTCACCGACATCGCGAGCACCTCGCTGATGTCCCGGCCGCCGAGGCGGTACTCCAGCACGGACGCCTGGAACCGCTTGCCCTCGCAGTCCTCGCAGGGGGTGTCGACGCCGGCCATCATCCCCAGGTCGACGTAGATGACCCCGGCGCCGTTGCAGGTGGGGCAGGCGCCCTCGGAGTTGGCGCTGAACAGGGCCGGCTTCACGCCGTTGACCTTGGCGAAGGCCTTGCGGATCGGGTCGGCCAGTCCGGTGTACGTCGCCGGGTTGCTGCGGCGCGAGCCGCGGATCGGCGTCTGGTCCACGGACACCACGCCCTCCGGGGCCGGTATGGAGCCGTGGATCAGGGAGCTCTTGCCGGAGCCGGCGACACCGGTGACCACACACAGCACGCCGAGCGGGATGTCGACGTCGACGTTCTGGAGGTTGTTCGTGGTCGCGCCGCGGATCTCCAGCGTGCCGGTGGGCTTGCGCACGGTCTCCCGGAGCGTGGCGCGGTCGTCGAGGTGGCGGCCGGTGACGGTGTCGCTCGCCCGCAGCCCCTCGACGGTGCCCTCGAAGCAGACGGTGCCGCCCGCCGTGCCGGCGCCCGGGCCGAGGTCCACGACGTGGTCGGCGATGGCGATCGTCTCCGGCTTGTGCTCCACCACGAGCACCGTGTTGCCCTTGTCCCGCAGCCGCAGCAGGAGGTCGTTCATCCGCTGGATGTCGTGCGGGTGCAGGCCGATGGTGGGCTCGTCGAAGACGTATGTGACGTCGGTGAGCGAGGAACCGAGGTGGCGGATCATCTTGACGCGCTGGGCCTCACCGCCGGACAGGGTGCCGGCCGGGCGGTCGAGCGAGAGATACCCGAGGCCGATCTCCGTGAACGAGTCGAGGGTGTGCTGGAGCGCGGTGAGCAGCGGCGCGACGGAGGGTTCCGCGATCCCGCGGACCCACTCGGCGAGATCACGGATCTCCATCCGGCAGGCATCGGCGATGCTGGCCCCCTTGATCTTCGACGACCGGGCCCCTTCGCTCAGCCGGGTGCCGTCGCACTCGGGACAGGTCGTGAAGGTGACCGCACGCTCCACGAACGCCCGGATGTGGGGCTGCATCGATTCCTTGTCCTTGGACAGGAACGACTTCTGGATCTTCGGGATCAAGCCCTCGTAGGTGAGGTTGATGCCATTGACCTTGATCTTGGTCGGCTCCCCGTAGAGGAAGGCCTGCATCTCCTTCTTGGTGTACTCGCGGATCGGCTTGTCGGGGTCGACGAAGCCGGACTGGGCGTAGAGCTGCACGGTCCACTGGCTGTCCGACTTCCAGCCGGGGATGGTGAACGCTCCGTCGGACAGCGACTTGGAGTCGTCGTAGAGCTGGGTGAGGTCGATGTCGGAGACCGAGCCACGTCCCTCGCAGCGGTTGCACATACCGCCGGTGCGCTCGTACGTCGCCTTCTGCGCCTTGGTCTTCGCCCCGCGCTCGACGGTGATCGCGCCGCTCGCCCGGACCGAGGCGGTGTTGAAGGAGTACGCGCTGGGCGGGCCGATGTGGGGCGTGCCGAGCCGGCTGAAGAGGATGCGCAGCATCGCGTTGGCGTCGGTGGCGGTACCGACGGTTGAGCGGGGGTCGCCGCCCATGCGCTGCTGGTCGACGGTGATCGCGGTGGTGAGGCCGTCGAGGACGTCGACCTCGGGGCGGGCCACGTTCGGCATGAAGCCCTGCAGGAAGGCGCTGTAGGTCTCGTTGATCAGGCGCTGCGACTCCGCGGCGATCGTGTCGAACACCAGGGAGCTCTTGCCCGAGCCGGAGACGCCCGTGAAGACCGTCAGACGGCGTTTGGGTATCTCGATGCTGACGTCCTTGAGGTTGTTCTCGCGTGCGCCGTGCACACGGATCAGCTCATGGCTGTCGGCGGCGTGCGGGGCGGGTGACTGCGCGTCCGTACTCGTGGCCCTGGTCATCACGGCTCAGCTCCGCTCCTGGATACGGATCAGGTTGCCCGCGGGGTCGCGGAAGGCGCAGTCGCGGATGCCGTACGGCTGGTCGGTGGGCTCCTGGACGACCTCGGCGCCGCTCGCCTGCACCTTCTCGAAGGTGTCGTCGACGTTCGGGGTGGCCAGCAGGATCCAGCCGTAGGTGCCCTTGGCCATCATCTCGAGGATGGTGCGGCGCTCGTCCTCGGTGACGCCGGGGTCGGCGGCCGGGGGTGCCAGGAGGATGGACGTGTCGGGGCGGCCGGGCGGGCCGACCGTGATCCAGCGCATCTTGCCCTGGCCGACGTCGGTACGGACCTCGAAGCCGAGGGCGTCGCGGTAGAAGGCGAGCGACTCGTCCGGGTCGTCGTGCGGAAGAAAGCTGGCGTGAATCGAGATGTCCATGCCGGTCACGCTAGCCGTGGGCCGGGGGCGGCGCTTCTCGATTCCTGACCGGCTTTGCCTCGCCCCCGCCGCCCCTACCCATTCCCATCCTCCAGGGGCTCCGCCCCTTCGACCCCGCCAGGGGGCTCCGCCCCCTGGACCCCCGCTCCTCAAACGCCGGAGGGGCTGGATTTTTCAGCCCGTCCGGCGTTTGAGGACGAGGCCCCTTCAGGGCCGAAGCGGGGGTCTGGGGGCGGCAGCCCCCAGTGGGGTCGAAGGGGCAGCGCCCCTGGGGACGGGACGGGTAGGGGCGGCGGGGGCGAGACCTGCGATGCCGCGGAAGTGGACCGTCATCGCCCGCTGCGCCCCCTCCACGTCCCGCCCGCGCAACGCGGTCACGATGTCCCGGTGCCGCCGGGCCGTGAGGTCGGGAGAGGGATCGTCGGGGCGGCCCCGGGCGCCGGACACACGCCGGAAGACCGTCCAGAACGCGGCGAGGAGCTGTGGCACGAGGTCGTTGCCGAGGCAGGCGTAGAGCAGTTCGTGGAACTCGCGGTCCAGGTCGGGGAAGGGGCGGCCGGCCCGTCCCGCCGCCTCCATCCGGGCCACCACCGCGTCCAGCCGGTCCAGCTCCGCCTCGGTGACCGTCTGCGCCACCCGTCGGATCAGCCCCTCCTCCAGCACCTCCCGCACCTGAAGGATCTCGGCGAGGGCCGCCGGGTCGTCGTGGTCGTGCCGGGCGAGCGTACGGAAGGTCAGCCCGTCGATCAGCGGGGTGAGCGAGGCCTGGCCGACGTACGTCCCGTAGCCGTGCCGGATCTCCACGATGTCCAGTGCCTGGAGCGCCTTGAGCGCCTCCCGGACGGAGTTGCGGCTGACGCCGAGGTCCTCCATGAGCTCGGCCTCGGTGGGCAGAAGGGTGCCGGCCTGGAGCCTGCGGTCGATGATCAGCTGCATGACCTGGCGCTGGATCCGGCTGTTCGTGGACTCCTCGGACGTACGGGAAGTACGGCTGTTCCTGGGCTGCCCGGGCATGCGGCGCATCGTACGCGCAGCCGGAGGTCCCACGTCCCATGTCCGCCCGAGACGGCCCTGACGGGGGGTCAACTCGCGCCATTTCACAGCGCCATTGGTCCGACCTGTGGCAGATGCGCCATTCGTGTGAGATCCCTTGACCGCCCCCATCCCCCCACCTATGGTCGCGCTGACCGTCAGGACGTAGGACGTCGTATCTCCTCACCCACCAGCTGGAGGAACCGTGCGCGACGTGACCCACGACGTGCCGGCAGTGCACCGCCGGTCGTTCCTGAAGTACACCGGCGCGCTGGGCGCGGCCGCCGCCGTCTCCGCGTCGCTGTCGGCCTGTTCGTCGGGGCCGGAGTCCACGAACGAGACCGGCGGGGGCGGTGGCCGGAACCGGACACTCACCGCGGTGATCGGCTACGGCAACGACGGCAGCTGGGACCCCACCCAGACGGCGTCCGCCTTCTGCATGGCCGCCAACAACCACATCTACGAGGGGCTGCTGGACACCGACCCGATCTCCCGCGAGCCGTATGCCGCGCTCGCCACCCAGGTGCCGGCGGACCCGAACAGCACGTCCTGGAAGTTCACCCTGCGGGCAGGGGCCACGTTCCATGACGGAAAGCCCGTCACCGCCGACGACGTCGTCTTCGTCTTCGACCGGATCCTCGACCCGAAGACCCAGACCCTCGCCAAGGGCTTCTTCGCGAGCTGGCTGAAGGAAGTCCGCAAGATCGACGCGCAGAACGTCGAGCTGGTGCTCAAGTTCCCCTTCCCGGACGGGATTTCGCGCCTCACCCTCGCCAAGATCATGCCGAAGCACGTCTTCTCCCGGTCCGGCGCCTGGGAGGACGCCATCAAGGGCAAGGCGATCGGCTCGGGGCCGTACCGGCAGACCGCGCACCACCCGAAGTCCAACACCACCTTCGAGGCGTATCCCGACTACAACGGCCCGCGCAAGCCCGCCTTCAAGAAGATGAACTGGCTGACGATCGTGGACGCGGCGCCGCGCGTCGCCCGGATCTCGGGCGCGAGCGCCGGTGCGCAGATCGCCGACAACATCCCGTACGCCAACATCAAGCAGCTGGAGAGCGGCGGGCTCACGGTCGCGGGCGGCGCCGGGATGAACAACCTGTTCCTGATGTTCAACACCCGGCACAAGCCCTTCGACGACGTCCGCGTCCGCCAGGCGCTGCACTACGCCATCGACACCGAGAAGATGGTCGAGGTGGCGCTGAAGGGGCACGGCAAGCCGTCGTCGTCCTTCCTCAACGAGTCCAACCCCAGCTACCGGCGCGCCAAGACCGTCTACGACTACGACCCCGACAAGGCGAAGGCGCTGCTGAAGGAGGCCGGAGTCAGCGGGCTGAAGATCGAGATCCTCGCCGTCAACGTGAGCTGGATCGTGGACTGTCTGCCGACCGTCAAGGCGTCCTGGGACGCGATCGGCGTCAAGACCACCCTCTCCCCTCAGGAGACCACGGCCGTCTTCACCAAGATGGACCAGAAGCAGGACTACCAGGTCGTCGCCGCCGCCTCGAACCCCAACCAGTTCGGCCTCGACGCCGACCTGATCATGCATTACAACTACGGCCCCGAGAACCTGTGGATGCAGTACACGCGGTGGGCCGACAACCCCGTGGCGAAGGCGCTCTTCAAGGACATGGACCGGGCGACCCAGGAGCCCGACCCCGACAAGAAGAAGACGATGATCCAGGACTACATCGACGTCGTCGCCGAACAGGCCGTGCTCTACCCGGTCGTCCACAACGAGCTGATGACGGCCTGGAACCCGCATCAGCTCACCGGCATAAGGGCACAGCCGTACCCCGGCATCAACCTCCTCCAGGCCAAGTGGGCCTAGCCACGACAGGAGCCCGGCCGTGATCACCGTCGTCAGGATCCTGGCCCGGCGCGTCGCGCTGCTCGTGCCGCTGATGCTCGGCATCGTGCTGTTCGTGTTCCTGGTCATGCGGTTCTCGGACGTCGACCCGGCATCCGCGTTCTTCCAGGGCGCCAACCCGACACCCCAGCAGCTGCACGACTTCCGCGAGGAGAACGGCCTGCTGGACCCCCTCCCGGTCCGTTACGTCGCTTTCATCGGCGACCTGCTCCACGGCGACATGGGCACCAGTGCCCTCACCAGGGCGCCGGTCGTCGACCAGGTCATGACCGCGCTGCCGCTCACCCTCCAGCTCACCTTCCTGGGCCTCGGCATCGCGGTCGTACTGTCGCTGCTGGGCGGAGTGACGGCCGCCATCTACCGCGACCGCCTGCCCGACCAGATCATCCGCGTCGTGTCGCTGACCGGTGTCGCGGCGCCCGGCTTCTGGCTGGCGCTGCTGATGATCCAGTACCTCGCGGTCGACCTCGGCTGGTTCCCGACCGGCGGCTACATCAACCCGGCGGACTCCTTCACCGGTTGGCTGAAGACCATGACCCTCCCCGCCTTCGCGCTGTCCCTGCCGGTGGCGGCGCAGCTGACGCGGATCGTGCGGACGGCGGTGGTGGAGGAGCTGGACAAGGACTACGTCCGCACGGCCGTCGGCAGCGGGCTGCCGCCGCGGGTGGTCGTCGGGCGCAACGTGCTCCGCAACGCGCTCATCAACCCGCTGACCGTCCTCGGCCTGCGCGTCGGCTACCTCCTCGGCGGCGCGGTCGTCATCGAGACGATCTTCTCCCTCCCGGGGATGGGGAAGCTGATGATCGACGCCGTGAAGAACGGTGACCCGGCCGTGGTCCAGGGCGTCGTCCTGACGACGGCCACCGGGTTCGTCGTCGTCAACCTCGTCATCGACATCCTGTATCTGCTGGTCAACCCGCGCCTGCGGGAGGCGACGTGACGTTCAACCGCAAGCGCCTCGCCGAGGCGCTGTCCCGGCCCGGCCTGCGGCTGCGCGGCTGGCGCAGGCTGCCGCCGCTGTCGAAGGTGGCGGTCTGCTTCCTGGCCGTGGTGGTCCTGATGGCAGTACTCGCCCCGGTCCTCGCCCCGCACGACCCACTCGACCAGCAGCCCCCCGTCGACGGCACCGGACACCCCTCCGCCGACCACTGGATGGGCCAGGACAGCCTCGGCCGGGACATCCTCAGCCGGCTGATGTACGGCGCCCGCTGGTCGCTGGCCATCGGGCTCGGCGCGACCGGGCTCGCGCTCGTCGTCGGCGCCCTGATCGGCGCGATCGCGGCGACCTCCCGCAAGGCGGTCGACGAGACGCTGATGCGCTGCCTGGACGTGGTGATGGCGTTCCCGGGCATCGCGCTGGCCGCCGTGCTGGTGGCCGTGTTCGGCGGCGGGATCACCGTCCTGATCTGCGCGATCGCCTTCCTCTTCACACCGCCGGTGGCGAGGGTCGTCCGGGCGAACGTCCTGGACCAGTACGGCGAGGACTACGTCACGGCGGAACGGGTGATCGGGGCGCGGACGCCCCACATCGTGCTGCGGCACGTGGCGATCAACTGCGCCGCTCCGGTCCTGGTGTTCTGCACGGTCCAGGTGGCGGAGGCGATCGTCTTCGAGGCGTCGCTGTCCTTCATCGGCGCGGGCGTCCGGCCGCCCGACCCGTCCTGGGGCAGTGTCATCGCGGACGGCAAGAACATGGTGCTGACCGGCGGCTGGTGGGCGACCGTCTTCCCCGGCCTGCTGATGCTGGTGACGGTGCTCTCGCTCAACATCCTCTCCGAGGGCGTCTCGGACGCGTGGGCGGCACCCTCGGCACGCGAGGTCGACGTACGGGACGACGACGACCGGCTGGAGGCGCCGGAGCCGGGCAGCGGCGAGGTGCTGCGGCTGCCGGGGCTGACGGAGGCGGCGGCGCGGCTGCGGTCACGGGCGCGGCCGTTGCCCCAGGGAGGGCAACCCGTCCTCGCCGTCGAGAACCTGGCGATCGGGTTCGAGGGCCGGCATGCCGGCGTGGACATCGTCGACGGCATCAGCTTCGAGGTGCAGTCCGGCGAGGTGCTGGGCCTGGTCGGCGAGTCGGGCTGCGGGAAGTCGCTCACCGCCCTCGCGGTGATGGGGCTGGAGCCGAAGGGCGCCCGGGTGCGCGGCCATGTCCGCTTCAACCAACGGCAGTTGGTGGGTGAGCCGATGCGCGTACGGCGACGGCTGCTGGGCCACGAGATGGCGATGATCTACCAGGACGCCCTGTCGTCCCTGAACCCGGCGATGACGATCCGCGCCCAGCTGAAGCAGGTCGTACGCCGCGGAGGCCGCCGTACCCCCCACGAACTGCTGACCATGGTGGGCCTGGACCCCGAACGCACCCTGCGCAGCTACCCGCACGAACTCTCCGGCGGCCAGCGCCAGCGCGTGCTGATCGCCATGGCCCTGTCCCGCGACCCGAAGCTGATCGTCGCCGACGAGCCGACGACCGCGCTGGACGTCACCGTGCAGGCGCAGATCATAGAGCTGCTGCTGAGGCTGCGGGAGGAGCTCGGCTTCGCCCTGATCCTGGTCTCGCACGACCTGGCGCTGGTCGCGGACGTCACCGACCGGGTGGTCGTGATGTACGGCGGGCAGATCGTGGAGACGGGCGTGACCGCGGACCTGGTGGAGGCGCCGGCGCACCACTACACCCGCGGCCTGCTCGGCAGCGTGCTCTCGCTGGAGTCGGCCCAGGAGCGGATGACGCAGATCAGGGGCGTCGTCCCCTCCCCCGCGGACTTCCCGGCGGGCTGCCGCTTCACGGACCGGTGTCCGATGGCGAGCGGGATCTGCCGGACGACCGCACCGGATCTGCTGGGGACGCGGACGCACACGGCGGCATGCCATCACCCGGCGGTCGACCTGGTGACGGCGGAGAGCGAGGTCATGCCGTGAACGCGCTGGTGGAGCTGTCCGACGCGCATGTCGTGCACAAGGCGCGCAGCGGCGGCCTGTTCACGCGGGACAAGGTGTACGCCCTGACCGGCGCCGATCTGGTCATCGCGCCCGGCGAGACGGTGGGCGTGGTCGGTGAGTCGGGGTGCGGGAAGTCGACGCTGGCGAAGGTGCTGGTGGGGGTGCAGCGGCCGACGTCGGGGACGGTGGCCTTCCGGGGGCGCGACCTGTGGGCGATGTCCCCGGCCGAGCGCAGGACGGCGGTCGGCGCCGGCACCGGGATGATCTTCCAGGATCCCTCGACGGCACTGAACCGGCGACTGCCGGTCCGCCAGATCCTGCGGGACCCGCTGGACGTGCACGACCGGGGGACCAGGCAGGAGAGGGAGGAACGAGTCCGGGAGCTGATGTCCCTGGTCGGCCTCCCCCGCGCCCTCGCCGACGCCCTGCCCGGACAGCTGTCGGGCGGCCAGCGCCAACGCGTCGCGATCGCCCGGGCGTTGGCGCTGGGCCCCGATCTGGTGGTGGCGGACGAGCCGACGAGCGCGCTGGACGTGTCGGTACGCGCCCAGATCCTGAACCTGTTGCTGGACCTGAAGGAGAGACTGGGTCTGGCGCTGCTCTTCGTCTCCCATGACATCCAGACGGTACGGCGGATGAGTGACCGCGTGATCACGATGTACCTGGGCCGGATCGTCGAGGAGTCCCCGGCGGCCGAGGTCACGGACGCCTCCCGGCACCCGTACACCCGCGCCCTGTTCTCCGCGACGCCCGGCCTGCTGGACCCGATCGAGCCGATCCCGCTGGTCGGCCCGGTCCCGTCGGCGACGCGTCCGCCGAGCGGCTGCCCGTTCCGGACGCGGTGCTGGAAGGCGGACGGGGTGTGCGCGGACGTGATGCCGGACTTCTCGGCCGCGTCGCGCCCGGAGCATCGTTACAGGTGTCACCATCCAGTGGAGGAGGGCGAGGCCACCCGCGACCTCGTACGACAGAGCCACGATCCCAAGGAGCCTTGATGCCGTTCCCCACCCCGCTCACCGGTGTCGTCCCGCCCGTCTGCACGCCGCTGACACCGGACCGCGAGGTGGACGTCCCGTCCCTGCTCAGGCTGGTCGACCACCTGATCGAGGGCGGGGTGCGCGGTCTGTTCGTGCTCGGCTCGACGTCGGAGGCGGCGTATCTGACGGACCGGCAGCGCAGGCTGGTGGTGGAGGCGGTGGCGGGGCACGTGGGAGGCCGGCTCCCCGTCCTGGCGGGCGTGATCGACATGTCGACACCGCGGGTGCTGGACCATGTGCGGGAGGTCACGGCGGCGGGCGCGGACGCGGTGGTGGCGACGGCTCCCTTCTACGCCCGGACCCATCCGGCCGAGATCGCCCGCCACTACCGCCTGATCGCGTCCGCCTGCCCGGTCCCGGTGGTGGCCTACGACCTCCCGTCCGCCGTCCACACCAAGCTCCCCGCCGACCTGGTCCTCGACCTCGCCGCCGAGGGCGTCCTGGCGGGCCTGAAGGACTCCAGCGGCGACCTGGCCGGTTTCCGTGAGGTCGTGGTCGGCGCCCGGAACCGTCCCGACGTCCGGGGCTTCAGCGTCCTGACGGGCTCGGAGCTCTTCGTCGACGCGGCGCTCGCGGCCGGCGCCGACGGGGCCGTGCCGGGGCTCGCCAACGTCGATCCGCACGGGTACGTCCGCCTCGACCGCCTCTGCCGGGCCGGCGACTGGCAGGCGGCCCGGGCCGAACAGGAACGCCTGTGCGCTCTCTTCGGCATGGTGACCGTCGGGGATCCCGGGCGGATGGGGGGTGGGTCGTCGGCGCTGGGCGCCTTCAAGGCGGCGCTGCATCTGCGGGGGGTCATCGCTTGTCCGGCGACTGCGGAGCCTCAGGTGCCGTTGTCGGCGGGGGAGGTGGAACGGGTGGGGAAGTTCCTGGCCGGAGCGGGGTTGCTGTAAGCGGAATTCGCCCCCGCCGCCCCTACCCGTCCCATCCCCCAGGGGCTCCGCCCCTTCGACCCCGCCAGGGGGCTCCGCCCCCTGGACCCCCGCTCCTCAAA